>CAZCDO010000005.1:2516-51592 GCA_964497135.1 uncultured Verrucomicrobiota bacterium | reverse complement strand
GGGCGGCGATCGGGGGGACGGGGACGTTTACAAAGGTGGGGAATTGGCCGCTGGTTTTGTCGGTATCGAACAGCTTTGTGGGGGGGGTGACGCTGGGCGGGGGATTAGTGCGGATGGATAACACGGGTGCCTTGGGGATTAACTCTTTTGTGGTGAACAGCGGGACTTTACTCAATCCAGGTGCGATCACCTTTGGAGCCAGTCCCTATCGGACCGCCCGGGTGACGGGATCGGGATCCGTCTGGAGCAACTCGTCGACCGTTACGTTGGCCTCGAACGGATTGATCACGGTGGAGAATAGCGGACGGTTGACGTGTTCCACCTTGACCATTCAAAATGAGGGCATGCCCAATTCTGGGTTGTACGTGACCAATGGGGGTCAGTTATTGAGCACTGGAGCGGCGATCATCGGGAGCGTGAAGTCGAATTGCCAGGTGACGGTGCGGGGCGGAGGTGCGGCGTGGAATGCAAGCACCCAGGCGCTGACGATCGGGAGCGGGTCGAGCGCGACGGGGAACGTGTTGGTGGTGGATGGGCTGGGAGTGGCGGGGGGCGCCTTGCTCAATAACGCAGGTGCGATCACGGTGGGGTCGGCTGTGGGGAGCGCGAACAACCAGTTGTTGATTTCGAATGGGGGACAAGTGATCAGCCGGGGAGCGTCGGTGATCGGGAGCACATCGTCGAATAACGCGGTCCAGGTGGTGGGCTCGGGTTCGTTCTGGAATCATTCGAATTCGAATCTGACGATCGGGATGCTGGGCTATTTCGGAAACTCTTTGACGATCGACCAGACGGGGTCGGTATTGAACGTGGGAACCTTGACCCTGTATCCGACCAACGATTTGATTTTGTCGGGCGGGATGTTGACGGTGTCGAACCTGACGAGCACGAAGGCGTCGGTGTTTGCCGTCGGCGATGGAGTGCAGGCGGCGGCGTTTGGCGTGTTGGGTGGGGCGGCCTCGACGACGAACGGAATTTTGATTCAGAACAATGCCGTATTGTTCGGGCGGGGGAGCGTCAGTGGCGGAACGGGGGCGGGTGTGGTTTTGACGAACGGTTCGACGATCCTGCCGGGGATCAACGGGGCGGGACCGTTGACGGTGTTGGGGAGCAACCTCACCGTGAGCGGGGAGGCGACCTATCGGTGCGATGTGACGAATATGTATGCGGGCCCGGGAATCGGTTGGGATGTGCTCAACATGGCGAACCAGCTATCGCTGTTGAGCGGGGATGCGAAATTGTGGATATCGGTCGAATCGCAGGGTCAGGTGCCGGACGGGGCGCAGGCGGGGCTGGACTTCAATCTTTTGATTATGACGGTGAAGTCTGCGGCGGATATCGATTTGAGCAAGGTGGAACTGCGGACGAACGCTTACGTGGGGGTACAATACGGGGCGTGGGGGATTACAAATCTGGGAACCAATGTGTATTTGACGTACCGATCGGCCGTTCCGGTGGGGACGTTGACGGCGACGTGGGACGCGCCGAGCAACGGAAACTGGACCGTGGGGATGAACTGGACGAATCGGAGTGCGCCGGTCTGGTACAGCCCGTCGCTGTGGCTGGAATTCGGCGGAGGTCCGGCGGATCCGCGGTACTATGCGACGAATAATTACTTTGGGAACTTCATGCTGAACCGGTTGACGCTGACGAACCAGAATGCGGCGGCGACGAATATGCTGGCGGGTAATCTGCTGGAGTTCTGGAACATAGGAGCACGGCTGGAACTGGGAGGGGAGGGTCCCTTTGTCATCAGCAATGCGCTGAATATGAAGACCGATTTACTCCTGGCGGGAAATGGCGCGGGGGTGGTCGCCCTGATGGGAGCGATCGGCGGGACGGGATCATTTACGAAGGTGGGGAATTCGACGGTGATTCTATCGGCGTCGAACAGTTTTGTGGGGACGGTGACAGTGACGGGGGGCGTGTTACGGATGGATAACGCCAATGCCTTGGGGCAGAATTCATTTCTCATCACCACCGGCACCCTGGTGAATTCCACCGCGTGGACTTTTGGTTTGGGACCCTATCGGGAAGCGCTGATCCGGGGAACCCATGCATTCTGGACCAATACCCAGGCGTTGACCTTGGGATCAAACGGAATGATCACCGTGGCTGACGGTGGGCGAATGGTTTGCGGGACATTGACCATTGCCCACGCGGGAACGCCCAATACCGGCTTCCTCGTCGGGAATGGGGGGAAAGTGGTGAGCCAAGGCGCCTCGGCGATCGGGAGCACATCGGGGAGCAATACGGTTTATGTATTGGGCGTGGGATCGGTATGGGATAATGCGGGGTCGAATTTGACAATTGGGACTGCAATTCACCGGGAGAACAGACTCGTGATCGATCAAACCGGATCGGTCGTGAATGTCGGGACGCTGACGCTGAATCCGACGAATGACATTGTTTTATCGGGCGGGACGCTGACGGCATTCAATTTGACCAGCACGAAGGAGTCCCTGTTGATTGTAGGCGATGGAATGCAGGCGGCGACATTGGGGGTGTTTGGGGGAGGGGCTACGATCCCGAACGGACTTCTGGTCCAGAACAACGCCGTGCTCAATGGACGAGGAACGATTAATGGGGGGACGGGCCTGATGCTGACGAACGGCTCGACGATTATTCCGGGACTGAACGGAGTGGGTCCGTTGACGATCGCCGGGAGCAACCTGACGGTGGGCGGCGAAGCGACCTACCGGTGCGATGTCACGAATATGTACACGGGGCCCGGGATCGGTTGGGATGTGCTCAATGTGGCGAACCAGTTATCGCTGTCGAGCGGCGATGCGAAGCTGTGGATTTCGGTCGAGTCTCAGGGCCAGGTGCCGGAAGGGGCGCAATCGGGCTCGGACTTCAACCTATTGGTTCTGACCTTGAAAAATGCGGCGGATTACGTTCCGGGCAAGGTCGGGGTTCGGACGAACGCTTACGTGGGGGCGGAATTCGGGACGTGGGGGATCACGAACCTGGGGACGAACGTGTATTTGACCTACCGGTCGGCGGCTCCGGCGGGGATGCACTACACGTGGGATGCTCCGAGCAATGGGAACTGGACGGTGGGTGAGAACTGGACCAACCGGAGCGCCCCGTTGTCGTATAGTCCGTCGATGAGTTTGCAATTCGGCGTGGGCGAATCCACTGTGAGTTATATTTCGACGAACAATTTCGCGGGAAATTTCGTGCTGAACAGAATGATCCTGACCAATGCGAATGCGGCGGAAATCAGTTATTTGGTGGGGAATGGGTTGGAATTCTGGAATGCCGGGGCGCGGTTGGAGCAGGGCGGCGCAGGACCGATGGGGATCAGCAATACGGTGAATTTGCAGGCTGCCCTGACGTTGATGGGGGAAGGGGTGGGGGAGGTCACGTTGGCGGGCGCCCTCACCGGGTCGGGGGCCTTGATCAAGCGGGGCAGTTCAACGATGATTTTGTCGGTCTCCAATAGTTTCTCAGGGAAAGTGACCGTGGATGGGGGGGTATTGCGCATGGACCATCCGAATGCCCTGGGGCTTAATTCGCTGATCGTCAGCAATGGGGCCTTGTTGAATCGCATTAATGTGTTGAACTTCGGGGTGGGGCCGTATCGGACGGCCCGGGTGACGGGGGCGGGGTCCCGGTGGATCAATCTGCCGGCCGTGACGGTGGCTTCGAACGGATTGATCACGGTGGAGAATGGCGGGCAGTTCAGTTGCGGCGCGCTGACGATCGCGAATGAGGGCCGGGCCAACACCGGCTTGATCGTCTCGAATGGCAGCCAACTGCTGAGTCTGGGAGCGGTGAATTTCGGGAACACCCGGTCCCTTTGCCGGAGGGCCATCGTTGGGGGGGGGACGATTTGGACCTTGGGCGACCAATCGGTGACGATCGGGACCGGGTTAAACGCGACGGGGAATGTATTGTTTGTGAATGGAGGGGGCGTCACTCCCGGGGCGTTGGTGACCAATGCGGGAGCGATGGTGCTGGGCACCGGGGCCGGGAGTGCGTTCAATCAACTGACGATCACCAACGGGGCTCAGGTTTATACCCGGGGTGCGGCGGCCATAGGGTCTGTTTCGTCGAACAACACGGCATTGCTTACGGGGGCCGGGTCGGTGTGGGACAATGCGGGTTCAAATCTGACGGTCGGATCGGCCAATTATCGGGATAACCTGTTGAAGATCGATCGTGGCGGCTCGGTGTTGAATCTGGGGACGTTGACCCTCCATCCGACGAATGATTTGATTCTCTGGGGTGGAACCTTGACGGCATCGAACCTCACGAGTACGAAGGGGTCATTGCTGACGCTGGGGGATGGAGTCCAATCGGTCGGTTTGGAAATCCTGGGGGGCACGTGGACCAATAATGCGGGAATTTTGATCCAGAGCAATGTGACGGTGTCGGGGAATGGCCGGTTGACAGGGGGAACCGGAGGAACGGTTTTCACCAACGGGACGACGTTGATTCCCGGTGGATTCGGGAGTGCGACCAATACGACCGGGACCTTGGCCCTCGGAAATTCGAGTTGGTTTGGAGCGATGACGCTGGAGTTGAATATCACGAACGTGGCGGGCATCAGCGGATCAGGATGGGATACGGTTCGGGTGAACGGGAATCTGGATTTTGTTCCGTCAACCGGGAAACTGAAAATCAAATTGGATTCGGCGGGGGAGACCGTCGGGGGATTCGAAACGAATACGTCGCGCATCCTTCTGCTGGTCGATTTCCTGTCGAGCAACCTTTCCACGAACGATATCGAGATCGATACCAATAAATTCCTGCTCCCGGGCAATTGGCGTCTGGAAGTGACCAGCACGGACATCCGGTATGTGTACCGTCGGGCGGAGGCGGCGATGTACGTTTCGCCCTATGGTAATGATACGGCGGGGACGAACTGGACCACCGCTTTTACGACGGTGGCGAAAGCCCTGTCGCTGGTGCAGAACTATGACACCATGTATCTGGCCGGGCGGACCTTTCTCTTGAGCACCCAGGAAGTGCTGAGCGGTAAGACGAGCATTTCGATCCTGGGGGGGTATGAGGCGGCGAACGATGCGAACCTGCCCGGCCCGTGCGATCCGAAACTCTGGAGGACAACGTTCCGGCAGACGGGCGTTGACGAGCGGGTTCTCTCCTTCGTCAACTTGACGAATTGCATTCTCCGCGGGGTAATCCTCCGGGACGGGAATCGTAATCGCACCGAACCCGCCACCCCGCTCGCCGGCCCAATGCCCGGCGTTGGGATGCTGTTGACTGGAAGCCGGAATATGGTGATCGACACCTGCGTCTTCACGAATAATGTCGGGTATGCGTATCCCGGCGCAGGCGGCGCATTATATATTGGCTCCAGTACGGTGCTGCTGACCAACTGTCTGATCACCGCCAACTCCGGATCCTGTGCGCCGAATCAAACTTCGGCGGGGGGCGGTATTCATGTTGCCGCCGGCAGCTTTATGAATATGGTCCTCTGTCGGGTCGAGAAGAACTTTCTGACGACGTATGATGGACTGGGTGCGGCCTATAATGGCGCCGGTCTGTATTTGGCCGCCAATAGCACCAGTACGATCAGCAAGACGGTCATTTCCGATAACTGGATGGCGGGCGGGAACTCACAGCCGGGAGCCGGCGGCGGCATCTATAATAATGGCCGGATGTGGCTGGTGAATAGCATCGTGGCCCGGAACGATCACGCGTCCGGGGTTGGCGATGGGATCTATTCCGTCGGAAATTCAACCATTCAGAATTGCACCATTATCAATAACGATATGGCCAATGGCTTTGGGGTTGAGTATGCCGGTGGCGCGATCGGGATCACCAATTCAATCATCTGGGGCCATGCGGATGACTTGAAGAACCTGCCCAACGACGGAGCGGGGACGGTCTATAATCTCGTCAATTGTAATACCGAGGATGGCGATAATAACGGCGTTCAGGGCTGTTACAGTTTTAATCCGCTTTTTGTCGATGCAACCTATTTCCATCTGCAATCGACGGAGGGTTATTACGCGAATGGATTCTTCAGTGGGGGCAGTTGGCAGGTTGCGCTCTCGAACAGCATGTCGATCGATCGGGGCACTGGGGATTACACGAATGAACCGGAGCCCAACGGGGCGAAGGTTAATGTGGGCGCTTATGGCAATACCGAGGTGGCTTCCAAGACGGCAACCCTCGCGGTCGATCCGCCGTGGGTGACCAATCTCGGGGCGACGGCCTGGGGCCATCAATCGGTGCGCTTGAATGGGGCCGTGCTCTCGGATGGTGGACAAACCCCCGAGGTGGGATTCCAGTATTGGATCGTGGGCAACAGCGTAACCTCGAGTTTTTCGGCCGGGATCCAGGCGGGCGTATATAATTCGCTTGTAACCGGCTTGACGCCGGACAGCGATTATCAATACTTGACGTATGCCACCAATGCCGGGGGCTTGGTGTTTTCGGAGGTCAAGTCGTTTCGCACTAAATCGGCAATCGCGGCAATCTATGCTTCAACCAACGGGAACAACACGGCAGGGACGAACTGGACCACCTCCCTGACCAATCTGCAGGAGGTGTTGGATCTGCTGGAACCGGGCGATACGCTTTATCTCGCGGGGCATTCATTCAAATCTTCCGCGAACGTCGGGCAGGGGCAGGTCCATCTCTGGACGTGGTCCGGCGCCAGCAATGTGACGATCATCGGCGGCTACCAGGCCACAAGCGATGGGGATTTGCCGGGCACCAACGATCCGGCGACCTGGCCGACTGCCCTGACCCGATCCGGCGGCGAAGGGTGCATCCTGCGGATCACCGGTGTGACAAATAGTACCATCCAGAAAATAACACTCCGGAACGGTTACTACAATCAGACGGCCACCATCCGGGGGATCGGGCTCTATGTGTCCGGTTGCGTCAATCTAACGGTGGACACTTGCACGATCATTTCGAACAATCTTAACTCGCCCAGTTCCTGCTCCGTGTATGGCGGCGGCGTGTTTGTGAATTCCGGGACGACGCTATTCACCAACTGTGTGATGGGGTATAATACCATGTATCCCGGCGCCAATTCTTATGCCTATGGTGGCGGTATTTTCCTGAATAGCGGGACGACCACGATCACCCGGTGCCGGATTTTCAATAATATCGCCCGAGGCGGCAATTACTACGACGGTTACGGCGGTGGGATTTATGTGGCGGGCGGCGCGGTGGCCCAGGTATTCCAGACCGCCATTTCGCGAAATCTGGCATGGTCTGAAGTTGTCCATCCGGGTTTCAAGCTCGGCGGCGGCATCTATAATGCCGGTAAATTACACCTGCAGAACTGCTTGATCGACCATAACGCAGATCTTCTCGATCTGACCGATGGAATCTATTCTTCCGGCAATTTATCCCTGATGAACTGTACGGTGGCCGATAATAATAACGCGGTCGGCATCTATTATAATTCCGGCACCATCGGGATGACCAACTCGATTGTGTGGGGCCACAGCGATGACCTGGTGAACTTCCCGAACGATGGGCAACCGATCCCGCGGCTCTACAACGTGTACTACTGCAATATTCAGGGGGGCGACAACAATAGTGTCCAGGGCTGCCTATCCCTTAATCCGCTATTCGCGGACACCAGCTACTATCACCTGATGTCCATGGAGAGCAATTACGCCAACGGGTATTTCACCGGCGGCAGTTGGGTGACCGCCTTGTCCAACAGTCCCTGCATCGACGCCTGTGATCCGGCTCTGGTGCCGACCCAGGAGCCTGCGCCGAACGGGGGGATCATTAATATGGGGTATGACGGTGAATCCCCGGTGGCCTCGATGACGTATGAGATTACTGCGACGCTCCCGGGGGTGACCAATGTCGGATCAACGATCGTTGGTCACCGGACCGCGACCTTCAGTGGACTGGTAACCGATGCCGGGGGCCAGAATCCCAATTGCTGGTTTGCGTACTGGATTACGGGTTCGGCTTCCACCACGATGGTATCGGCGGCGGTGCAGGTTGCGGATGTTGTTTTTTCGAAGGAAATAACCGGGCTGACACCGGGGAGTGCCTATGAGTTCTACGTGATGGCGTCCAATTTGGCCGGAGCGGCCATTTCGGAGGTAAAGACCTTCAACACCCATCCAGTGGCGTCTGGACTCTATGTGGCCACGAACGGCGATAACACGTCGGGGATGAGTTGGTCCACGGCCTATCAGGATCCGCAAACCGCCTTTGACATTGCGGAACCCGGCGACATCGTTTACCTGGCGGGCCAGACCATTACGAACAATCCGGCATTCAACCAAACGGACATCTGGACCCTGCGGGCCAAGAGCAATGTTACGGTGATCGGCGGATACCAGGCGGAGAGTGATGCCGTTCTGCCCGGGCCGAACGATCCGGTGCAGTGGCCGACGAAACTCCGCCGGATCAATGCGAACCCGGCGCGGATCCTCCGTTTGAACGGGGTGACGAACTGCACTCTTCAAAACATCCAGATTCTGGACGGCTATGTCAACGATGTGGGCAATCAATATGCGATGGGTATTTATGTCAATAATTCGACGAACCTGACGCTCAATGCCTGCATTCTCAGCAACAATGTGGTGATCGGGCACGGTGCCTACGGGGGGGGCATGTACGTGACGGCCAGTTCGGTCACCCTGACCAATTGCCTCGTCACGTCCTGTCAAGTTGCAAGCACCAGTAATGGCGGCCCCGGGTATGGCGGGGGCATCTATATGAACTCGGGTTCGATGAGCGTCGTGAATACCGTGGTCCGAAGTTGTCGAACGGGAGCCACCAACGGCGGGCAGATGGCGGGGGGCGGCATTTTTGCGAATACCAGCGCGTCCTTGATCCTGCGGCGCAGTATATTGGTTTCCAACCGGGCCGATCTCAATAACTATGCGAATTCGCCCGCCTATGGCGGCGGGCTAAGCAGCGTGGGGCCCAGCGTATACCTGCAAAACTGCCTGTTCGTGAATAATGGCGGGGTCGCCAATATGACCCGGTATGGGGACGGCATCTACTACGGCGGCAGTGGGACCCTGACGGTCACAAATTGCACGATCGCCAACAACACCGCCAATGGCATCTGGAAGGCGTCCGGTACGGCGTTCATCCAAGACTCGATCGTCTGGGGCAATGGGGACGACCTGATGGGCCCAATGTCGGTCGTTTACAGTGACATCCAGACGACCGACAGCTTCTGGGCAATTGGGGCCAACGGTTGCATATCGGTTGACCCGCTGTTTGTGGACGCGATCTATTATCACCTGCAGTCGGCGGCGGGGTACTATGCGGGAGGCTACTTCAGCGGAGGAAGTTGGATCATCTCGCCGACCAATGACAGCCCCTGTATTGACGCCGGCCATCCGGCCAGTGCGTATGACTGGGAACCGCAACCCAATGGGCGGCGGGTGAATATGGGGGCCTACGGCAATACCGAGGTGGCCTCGCAGACTCTATCATCGGCGGGCGCATTGCTGATTGTTCGGTAGCGGGCGGAGCCATTTTTGTTGTGTAACCTGATCTAAATAATGGCGTTAACTATTTTTAAGCAATTTTAGTTGATCGACAAAAAAACGGGATCTGTAACTGGTGGTGCGGCAAAGAACGTAGGTCGGCCATTCCTGGCTGACCGATTGGCAGGGACACGGGAGATGGGTGGCCGGCGTCCGCCCCCACAGGAAGAGGGATGCGGGGAAGACCCACCCCGGCCTGCGGCCACCCCTCCGGGGGAGGGGACGTGAGAAAACTGACCCCCCACGGGATGAGCGGGAATCAGGGCTCGGTTGTTAGAAGGAATATTTTGGACTGCGGCAGTTCACTGCCGCCTTCGCCCCCGGCGCGGTGCCCTGCGCCTCCCCATCAAAGCGGGACAGAAGTCCCGCATTCCATATGTCAGTTGATCCCCCTCACCCCGGCCCTCCAGTGGCCTGCGAAGCCAATCAGGCGTAGAAGGCGCCCGCCCGGGGCGAGGGAGGAGATTATCGCGACATTCCGGGGGATGGCCGGCGTCTGCTCCAACGGTCTGAGGGAAGCCCGGGGGTGCAAAAAGCAGGTGATTTTTTGCGGCAATATCGGTAATGTCGTCGCATGAATTCTTTATGGGCAATCGTTATCTTGGGTTTGGTTCAAGGTTTGACTGAACTTTTTCCGGTCAGCAGTTCCGGGCATCTCGCTTTGGCAGAGCATTGGCTGGGTTTCAATCCGCCCGGCCTGGCGGTCGATGTGATGTTGCATGGGGGCACCCTGTTGGCGATTGTGTGTTATTACCGGAAGAGATTGATCGGCTTGATCACCGGCAGTCTGCGAGGGGACCCGGATACGCTCCGGTTTGTGGCGCTGCTGGGGGTGGCGACGATTCCGGTTTTAGTGGCTGGATATCTGGGGGAGAGTTTTGTGGAACGGGTCGCCGATTCGACCGGTGCGGTGGCGGTCATGCTGGCATTGACGGGGCTGATTCTATTGTCTTTGCGTTGGGCCACGCGGATGGATGCGCCGCTGACCTGGGGACGCGGAATCTTGATCGGACTGGCCCAAGCCTGTGCCATCCTGCCGGGCATCAGCCGGTCGGGGAGCACCATCGTCGCCGCCCGTCATCTGGGAGTAACGCCGGAACGGGCGGCGGAGTTTTCATTTCTGCTGTCCATTCCCGCGGTTTCAGCCGCTTGCCTCTGGCACATCCTCCATTTTCAGCCGGGAGAGTTTTCCGGAATTCCGCTCTGGCATTTATGGGTCGGGGTGGCTATCGCGGGGGGGAGCGGCTATGTGAGCCTGATCCTATTGAACCGTCTGTTGAAAAGTCCGCGCTTCTGGATTTTTGGCTTTTACTGTCTGGCGATTGGACTGCTGGCCGGGCTGGCGAGCGTCTTTAATTGGTTTTAGCCGGATCAATGTTTTTTAAAAGAATAACCTTGTCGTCACCCGGCGCATAAAAATCGGCTAACTGAGCCGCTTCCTGGTAATCGAGTCGGCGGTAGAAAGCCCGGGTGGATTCGTATTGAGGCTTGCCGGACGTTTCCACGACGCTCACCCGGCCTCCCCGGTCACGCATCAATTGTTCCGCCGCCCCCATCAGGAGCCGGCCCACTCCCCGGCCCTGGGCCGCCGGATCGACCGCGATCCAATAGACATCGAAAGTTCCCAACGTGCAGGGGGTGGGTCCGATACAAGCCCAGCCGACCGGCCGCAGGCCGATCGTTGCCACAAAGGATTGGTAATGGCCGCCGGGACCTTTCGCGATACAGTTGTCAAGCACCTCGCGGGCCACCTCAACTTCGTCGGGCCGGAAAAAGCGAGTGGCCTCAATCAAGGCGAGAATTGGATCGCGATCAGCGGTTTCAAGGCGTCGGATCAGGGGGGTGTCGCCGGAGAGAGGGGCGCCGGAAAGGGGAGGAGAGGGGGGGCGGGGTTTCGAGCGGGGCAGGCGCCGCCGGGCATTGGTGAGGAGGAATCGGACGAAGTCATCGTGGCGGAAACCGGCGTCGTGCAACGAGCAGGAGAAGCCGCTATCGGGCGAGATATCCGGATTGGCGTTGATTTCGAGGATGAAGGGGTTGAGGTTTTCATCCAGTCTGAAATCGACGCGCGCATAATCGCGACAGCGCATGACGGTCCAGGCGCGTAGGGCAATCCGCTCGACCTCCCGAAGGAGCCGGGGGGGAATGCGCGGGGGATAGACGCGCGGGGTGTGATCGTAAGTAAAGGTGTTTTTTTGCCACTTGGCGGCATAATCGATGATGGCGGGTTGATCGGCGGCGAAGGCGCTGAAATCGATTTCAGCCACCGCCAGGACCCGGGGTTCGCCCTTGATTTCCATCAGAGCTGCGTTTAATTCCCGGCGGCCGATGAGTTTTTCGATCAGGGCGTCCTGCCGGATTTTGTCATGAACCCGGCGGACCGCGGCCGCCAGGCGGGGGCCGGGCCGGGGGGCCACGGAATCGAAATCGATCCCCTCACTGGCATCGGAGGCGGCGGGCTTGACGATATAGGGGCCGGGGAAGGGGATGCGGGTGGGGCAGGCGGCGCCCCGTGGAACCCGGATGGCGGGCGGGACGGGAAGACCGGACCGGGCGAGAATGCTGTTGGTTTCCCACTTGTCCAGCGTGCGCAGGAGCGCATCGGTATCGTTGCCGGTGCAGGATTTTTTGAACGACCGGGCGATGGCGGGGATGAGTTGGGCGCCTTCCGTATCGCCGGTAAATCCTTCCGTGAGATTGAAAACAATTTGTTCCGGGGCGGATTCAAGGGTTTGGACCGCTTCGGCGAGAGACCGGACCGCCTGGGTGCGGTGCGCCTGGCGCAGCCGGTCAAGGTCGGCTTCAACGGCCCGGACTTGGGCGATGACCCCCATTTCGCTTTCCTCGAAGAGGGCGGCATCGGCAGAAAAAGGGAGGCTGTGGAGAATCAGGACGGGCGGCCCGGAGGGTTTAGACATGCGCGGGTTCCCGGCGGAGCAAAGCGCTGTCGACAATGGCTTTGATCAGATCGCGGTAGGACCAGCCCTCCTGGGTGGCGAGGATGGGCAGGTCGGAATGCTGGGGATGCAGGCCGGCGAGGGGATTGACTTCGATGAACGCGGGGCGGTCGGCGGCATCCATGCGGATGTCGATCCGGCCGGCGTCGCGACACTCGAGCACCCGGTACGACTGGAGGGCCAGTTCAACCACGGCCGATTTAAGCGGGCCATCGGCGAGGCGGGTATAGGTGATGAAATCCTCGCACTTTTCCTTCATTTCATAGGAATAGATGACCGTTTGCGCATGGGGTCGGAAATTGACCTCCATGGCGCCGAGCACCCGGGCCTTTTCGCCGGTTCCCAGAAGGCCGACCGTGAATTCGCGGCCTGGCAAATATTCCTCGACCAGGACCGGCTGATGGTGGCGTTGCAGAAGGGCTTCGCAGACCGGTTTCAAGGCGGCGGGTGAATCGATCCGGGAATTGCGATCAATGCCTTTGCCGGTGCCTTCGGCGATGGGTTTGGCAAAGAGGGGATAGCGGAGCGAGATGCGTTCGATTTCGTCGATCGACCGGATGACGGCGAAGGCGGCGGTGTTCAAGCCGGCATCGCGGACCAGGCGCTTGGTGACGGCTTTATCGAGTGTTGCGGCACAGACGAGGGTGTCGGAAAAGGTATAGGGGATATCGTACAGATCCAGGAGGGCGGGGACCTGGGCTTCACGCCCTCGGCCGTGGATGCCCTCCGCGATATTGAAGACCAGGTCCCACGTCTCGCCCCCGACCAACCGGCGGCAGAGGGAGCGGGCGTGTCCGATACGGACCGGCCGGTACCCGAGCTCGCGCAGGGTGGCCTCGAGCGCGTCGACGGTGGCATCGGAATCGAACTCAGCGACCTGATCCTCGCGAAAGCCGAGGGCCAGATATTCACTGCGGAGATCGTAGGTCAAGCCGATGGAAAGCATGTCGATTCGCGATCAGTCAGGGATGAAGTGTTCCACCGGGCGGAGCCCGGAGTGCGATTTTCGGCGGCGGGCGCGGCCGGAGTTCTGGGGAACGATGACGGAGGCCTTGCCGCTGACGAGTTCCCAGACGCCGGTGGACTCGGGCGCGGCTTCGCGGATTCGCTCCGGGGGGAGGGTGAGCGGTTCGGGGTAATTCACCAGCATGCCCTCAAAATTCCGGAGGACGGTATGACTGGGGCTGGTGGAGAGAATATAATTGGGCAGGAGCGGGATCTTGCCGCCGCCATGGGGGGTATCCACCACAAAGGTGGGAATGGCCAGACCGCTCAGGCGACCGCGCAGATATTCCATGATTTCAATGCCGCGGCTCAGCGGGGTGCGGAAATGTTCAACCCCGCGGACCAGATCGCATTGGAAGAGGTAGTAGGGGCGGACCCGGGCGCGGACGAGCGCGCGACAGAGCGATTCCATGACCCGGGGATCGTCGTTAATGCCCCGGAGAAGGACCGATTGGTTTCCGAGCGGAATGCCGGCGTCGGCCAGACGGGCCAGGGCAGCGATCGACTCGTCGGTTAATTCGGCCGGATGGTTGAAGTGGGTATTGATCCAGACCGGGTGATATTTGCGGAGCATTTGGACGAGTTCATCGGTGATCCGCTGGGGAAGAACCACCGGCGCCCGGGTTCCGATACGGATGATCTCTACCGAGGGGACGGATCGGACTGCGGAAAGAACCCGCTCGAGCAGGGCGGTCGGCATGGTCAGCGGGTCGCCTCCCGAGATGATGACATCGGTGATTTCGGGGTGGGCGGTGAGATATTCCGAGACCTGACGCAGGCGGCAGATGGAGATGGAGCTTTCCTTGGTGCCGGCGACGCGTTTGCGGGTACAATGCCGGCAATACATGGCGCACATGGTGGTCGCGATCAGCAGGGCGCGATCCCGGTAGCGATGGACCAAGCCGGGCACCGGCATGTCGTGCTCTTCTTCGAGCGGATCGGCATGCAGGAAAGAGGGGTCGTGGAGTTCCTGGATTTGGGGAACCGCCATGCGATAGATTGGATCCGAGCAATCCGCCTGCCGGATGAGCGAGGCGTAGTAGGGCGTAATGGCCAGCGGGTATTTGGCGGCGACTTGATCGATTTCCGGGATGCGTTCGACGGCGGGCAAATTACGGCGGAGTTCGCCGTAGGTCCGGATGCGATTGCGGATTTGCCAACGCCAGTCATTCCACCGGGAATTGGCGCCGGGGACGAGCAGACAGGTGGGGGCGCTACACGGGGACGCCACCGCAACGGGCGGGGGAGGTTCATCAACAGTCGAAATACATTCACGCGCCGTAATCGTTTCCATGTCAGCCCGCTACCCTTTCTGCGCTAAGCGCTTGTTAAAATCCGCCCCATCGGCCCGGCCTGATTCAAGGGGTGTGGAACACCCAGGCGCCGATGCCTTTCAAAAAACCATCGCGAAGCATCGGCAAACTGGCCGAAACTTCTTCCCGCTTCATTCCGATACCGGCAAAAGACAGGAAGCCCATAACGGAACCGGACAGGGCGCACACCAGCCGCCGGAGATGGAGCGGGGGGGTGGTGTCGGGAAGGAGCGGTTTAAAGATTTTTTCAAGGACCGCGAGATAAACGGCGATCGGTGAATTGTTTTTCTGATCGAGGGACTCTCGAATATGGCCGATGATCCGGGTTTGGAGGATGAATCCATGGTAGCTCGGATTTTCGATAAAAAAGGCGGCATGCTCGTCGATGACGATTCCTGCCGCGGATTCGCAGGTGGTGGCGGAAGCGGATTTTTTGGCGATGCGCTCAATCAATTGGGAAAGGACCTGGGTGAGAAGTGCATTGACGATGGCGTACTTGTCATCGAAATGACGGTAAAAAGTTCCCTTGCCGAGGTCTGCTTTTTCAGTGATCATTTCGACGGAACAGGCATCGATGCCTTTTTCGGCAAAAAGGGGCAAGGCGGAATCGAGGAGGCGTTTATGGGTGCGCCCTGCGCGGCGTTGCGCGCGATTGACATCTTGATGGTCTGCTATGGCAGGTTCACTCATAGATTCCAACGGACAAGCATGTGTGACTGAGTCGTCACTTGCGACTCAATATCCACCACATATATGACGCTTATCTTAAGTACCCCCCACAAGTTGTAGTTAGCGCTAACAAAGCACAACCTAGTCCAAGCTGACGTATTCGTCAATATGTTTTTTAGATAATTTTTAAGTTTTTTATCAAATGCGCTAGCGGAGGACCCGATTGGCGATATCGAGCATCCGCGCGGGTAAATCGTCGAACCCTTTCACTTTGAAAAGCTTACCCCGGCCGGCATTGGCCATTCGCCGGCAAAGATCTTCATTCATTTTATAATCTTCAGTTAAAACCACATGCAGATTGCGAAAATTACCGGCCAGGGGCAGGGGATCCCCTCCGGTGGTGTAGACGCCATCGGTAATCAGAAGCGCTGCCCGATCCGCTGACCGGGCGCGCTGAAGTTCCTGTCCACCCCGTTTCAACGCCTCTTCGAGGTTGGTAAACCCCCGGGCCGGTTGGGCGAGAATGGATTCGACCAATCGCTCGCGGCCAATGAATTGGCCCAGTTCATGGAGGGTTCGTGCCGTACTGTCGAAAACAATGATCGCCAGATCCGGCGGCCGGATTTTCAGGGCGAGCACCGCGGTGGCCAGGGCGGCCAGGGCCAGGTTTCGGCCCGACATCGATAGCGAGACATCCATCATCAGGACGACTTGGGGTTGTTTTTCACGCAGGTCGGAAATGATCCAGTCCTCGCGCTTGGGATGGCGCCGACCCAGCGCCTGATCCAAAGTCCGATCAATATCCAACTCGCCGCGGAACGGCTCGCGAAAGGGCTCAAAAATGCGGCGGAGGGCGGGGCGGATGGGGCCGACCATCCGGGCGGCCCGGCGCAAGATCGCTTTCGCGGCGATCTTGCGGGCCAATGCGCGGAGTTGCGGATCAGCGATTTCCTTGCCTAATCGGGATAATTGTTCCGCGATGGCCCAGCCATCCAACAGGTTGGGATCGAGTTGATAGTGTTCGGCCAGCTCGGCATGGGGGTCGCTATCGGCGAAGAGGTCCGCGGAATCGGCGGGAACTCCACGGCTTTCAAAGGCCAGGGCGAAGGCCAGGCCATTGGGGGCATTGGCGTCAGGGGACGGCTTCAGCCCTTTTTTTTTAAGTCGGCCAGAAGTTCTTCCAAGGCGACATTCAAGCCGCGCTCATCTTCGTCCCGCAGTTCGACCCGGGTGGCCAGGGCGGCGCGGGCGGCGCGGCTGAGTCGGTCCGAACCGGTCAGATGTCGGGCGATCAGCACCATGGCGATGGCGGCGCGAATCGAGGCGCCTTTTTTGAAAAGGGGATGGACGCGGGTCAGGCGGGTCAGCGCCACGGCTTCGCGGATCAGCGCGTCGTCCTTGCAGGCGGTGACTTGCCGGACGATGCACAGTTCCTCGTTCTCGGATTGATAATTAAGAACGACATGTTCGAAACGGTCTTTGAGCGCTTCGGAAAGATGACCGGTGGCGATGTATTCCACGGGGTTTTGGGTGGCGATCACGAGGAAACCCGGTTGGGCGCGAATCGTGCCGATTTGCGGGAGAATGAGGAGCCGTTCGTCAAGGGCGGGCAGCAGGACGTTTTGGACCGACTCCGGCATGCGGTTCAACTCGTTGATGAAGAGGATGGCTCCCTGGCGCATGGCTTGGGTGATCGGGCCGTCAATGAAGGATTGGGGGTTATAGCCGGAGGCGAGGACTTGCTGGGGATCGAACCAGCCGGTGAGTTTGGCTTCCGTGTAACGGTCGTCCCCATCGACCCGGATCGAGGGCCGTTCCAGGTGGCGGGCGACCGCCAGGGCGATGGTGGTTTTTCCGACCCCCACGGGGCCTTCCAGCAGGAGATGCCGGTCGGCCTTGAGAATGGCCAGGGCGAGGGCTAATTCTTCATCGCGGCCGACGATTCCGTGATCCTCTTGGATTTTTCGAATAGGACTCATGGCCGGAGAGTGTAGCGGGAACCCTCCCATTTCGCAAGCGATTGAAAAATGCGATTGAAAATGGATTCACGCAATCACGCATCCAAACGCAGATCCCTTTTGCCCGATCCCCTGCGATTTTTCCTTTTAACATCCCTTGAATTAGGGTAACTTGCGACCTTTCCGCCCCGGGTCAGCGATACCGGGGGCGGTGGGAGATCAGCGCGATGAGAATTCTGTCGGGAATCCAGCCCTCGGGCAAGTTGCACCTGGGCAATTATTTCGGGATGATGCGGCCGGCCATAGAACTGCAGGAGCGGGGTCAGGCCTTCTACTTCATCGCCAATTACCATGCCCTGACCTCGTTGCACGATGCCGCGACGCTCCGGACCAACACCCTGAACGTGGCGCTCGATTTCCTGGCCTGCGGACTCGATCCGGCCCGGACGGTTTTTTTCCGGCAGAGCGACGTGCCGGAAGTCACCGAACTGACCTGGCTCTTATCGGTGGTGACCCCCATGGGATTGTTGGAGCGGTGTCATTCCTACAAGGACAAGACGGCCAAGGGGATTCCCGCGACGCACGGACTGTTCGCCTATCCGGTGCTGATGGCGGCGGACATCCTGTCGGTGCATGCGGACCTGGTGCCGGTGGGGCGCGACCAGAAACAGCATGTCGAAGTGGCGCGCGACATCGCGATCAAGTTCAATCTGGAATTTGGCGAGACGTTCAAAGTGCCGACCCCGGAGATTCGCGATTCGGTGGCGGTTGTGCCGGGATTGGACGGACAGAAAATGTCCAAATCCTACAACAATACAATCGAATTGTTCGGGGGCGAAAAGGAAACCCGGGCGCGGGTGATGCGGGTGGTGACGGACAGCAAGGGAATGGCGGATCCGAAGGATCCGGCGACCTGTAATGTCTTTCAGCTTTACCGGTTATTTGCCTCGCCCGAGCAGTTGACCGCTCTGGAGGCGCGTTACCGGGCGGGGGGCATGGGCTACGGCGAGGCCAAGAAAGCGCTCTTTGAGATTCTGTGGGAAACCCTGGCTCCGTTCCGGGCCCGGCGCGAAGAATTGGAACGGAACCTCGATTTTGTCGAACACGTCCTGCGGGAGGGCGCGGAGAAGGCGCGTGCCGCGGCGCGAAAAACACTGGACGATGCCCGCCATGCGGTGGGCTTAACGTAATCCGGCAAGCGCCCCAGCGGCGCAGTCAGGCACCCCTATGGCTCCGATGGTCACCGAAGAATATAAAGTCCGGCTCGAAGTGTTCGAAGGGCCGCTCGATCTGTTGTTGTATTTGATCAAGCGGGAGGAGATCGATATTTACGATATCCCCATCGAGCGGATTACGACGCAATACATGGAATACCTGAGTTTGCTGAAGATGCTGGATTTGAACATCGCCGGCGAATTCATCGTGATGGCGGCGACCCTGCTGATGATCAAGAGCCGGATGTTATTGCCGGTGGAGGAAAGGCCCGAGACCGAGGATGAGGAGGAGGCCGATCCGCGCTGGGACCTGGTACGCCAGTTGCTGGAATATAAAAAATTCAAGGATGTCGCCGGGCACTTGCAGAGCTGTGAATTGCGGCAATTGAACATGTTCACGCGCGGGGCCGATCCCGAGTTGCCGCCCGAGACCGAAGGCGGCCTGGGGGTGGGCGAGGTCAGTCTGTTCGATTTGATCTCCGCCTTGAACAAGGTTTTGAAGAATGCCAAAACCGAGGAATTGGGCCAGATCTTTGCCGAACAATTCACGGTGGCCGACAAGATCGAAAGTTTGTTGGGAGTGGTGCGGGAAAAGCAGGAGGTTTCGTTTTCGCTCCTGTTCGGCGATCTGGCGACCCGGAGCGAGGTGGTCTGTACCTTCCTGGCCCTGCTGGAATTGATCCGGCTCCACCAGTTGGGCGCGCGCCAGGCGGGGGAATTCGGCGAGATCGTGATTTACAAGGCGGAGAGCGAACCGGCGTCGGCGCCGGTTGAAACCGCTTCCGACGTGAGCGATGAGGAGTGAATATCTTTATGCCAGACATGGAACTTAAGCAGGTTCTCGGCGCGATCGTTTTTGCCGCGAAGCAACCGATGACGGCGGCCCAGATTCGCAAGGTTTTAAGCGAGGTGGCGTCCACCTCCGAGGCGTTTCCGGTTGCGGCCGGATTCTCCAAACTGAAAGAGAGCCAGATCCGGGCGGCGTTGGAAGAGCTGCGCGCCGAATGGGAGACCCGCACCGATGGCTTTCACCTGGCCGAAAGCCCGGCCGGGTTCCGGTTCGAGAGCGATGCCGAATGCGGCCCCTGGGTGCGGCATTTGCTGGATATCGGCAAACCCCAACGGCTCTCGCGGCCGGCCCTGGAGACGCTGGCGATCATCGCCTACCGCCAACCGGTGACCCGGGCGGAGATCGAGGGGGTTCGGGGGGTGGCCGTGGATCATATCTTGCGCCTGCTGATGGAGTTGCAACTGGTCAAGATCGCCGGGCGCAGTGAATTGCCCGGAAAACCCTTGCTCTACGGAACGACGTCCGCCTTTTTGGAACATTTCGGTTTGAAAGAAATCAAGGATTTGCCGGGAATCCAGGAATTGGCGCGCCGGAATCAGGAGGCCGCGGCGGCCAGCGCGACCGATACCCCGGTTGAATCGGGTGCGGCGATAACGGGCGAGGACCCCGGGGAAGCGGTCGCGTCGCCCGCTGAGCCGCCCGCTGAGCCGCCCGCTGAATCTCCGGTCGAATCCCCGGCCGAACCGGGGCCGGCCCCCGATGGGGAGACCCCGGCGAACGAGGAGACGCAGACCCCATGAATCTATCCGAATGGCGTAAAAAAATCGATGCGACGGATGCGGAATTGGTGCGCTTGTTGAACGAGCGCACCCAAATGGCGCTGGAGATCGGCCGGATCAAAAATCGCGAAGGCGGCGAAATTTATGTGCCCGCGCGTGAAAAAGAGGTCTTGGACCGGGTCTGCGAGTTGAATCCGGGGCCGTTGTTGCCCGATTCGATGCGGGCCATATACCGGGAGATCATGTCCGCCGCCCTGGCCTTGGAACGCAGTTTAAAGGTGGCCTACCTGGGGCCGCCGGCGACTTTCACTCATCAGGCGGCGCGCAGCCGGTTTGGCGGGAGCGTGGAATATGTTTCCTGCGAAACCATCTCGGATGTCTTCGACGCCGTGGAAAAAGGATTGGCGGATTACGGGGTGGTCCCGGTCGAAAATTCCACGGAAGGGGCGGTGACCCACACGCTGGACCGGTTCAGCGAAACCTCCTTGAAAGTGTGTGCCGAAATTTACCTGCCGATTTCGCAGTGCCTGCTGTCCCAGAGTCCCCGCGATCGGATCAAGCGGATTTACAGCCATCCACAGGTCATCGGACAGTGCCGGCAGTGGCTCCAGCGCGAAATGGCCGGGATCGATATCATTCCCTCGGCGAGCACCGCCAAAGCGGCCGAGCAGGCGGCGCAGGATCCGGAGGCCGGGGCGCTTTCGAGCCGGCTGGCGGCGGAAGTGTATGGGCTGAATATCCTGATGTCCGGCATCCAGGATTACAGCGGCAACGTGACGCGATTCATGGTGCTGGCGCGCGCGTTTGGCCGGCCCTCCGGCGACGATAAAACGTCCCTGCTGTTCACCGTCCAGCACCGCGCCGGAGCCCTGTTCAAGGCGCTGGAGTCGTTTGCCCGGACGGGGTTGAACATGTCGCGCATCGAGTCGCGCCCGAGCCGTAATAAGGTCTGGGAATATGTGTTTTTTGTGGATATTGAGGGGCACGCCGAAGAGGACCGTGTGAAAAAGGCGTTATTGGAGTTGGCGGAGCACTGCACGGTGCTGAACGTTTTGGGGTCCTATCCCCGGATGAAATATCAGCCGGAAACCGCGCCGTTGCCTGACCTGCCGGAATCCGGGAATCAGAATTAGTGTCCGTTGGAGGGACGGCCTCCGTGCCGTCCGATTCGATTGCGAAAAATGGGGAGCGACATGAGCATGAAACCGTTCGATGAATTGGCCAATCCCTGGGTCAAGGGATTGGGTGTTTATGAGCCGGGCCGTCCGATTGAAGAGGTCGCCCGCGAGTTGGGGTTCCAGAGCAGTGACGAAATCGTCAAGCTGGCATCCAATGAGAACGCGCTGGGGCCCTCGCCCCGGGCGATGAAGGCGATGCAGGCGGCGGTCGGCCGGATGCACATCTATCCGGATGGCGGCGCTTTTTATTTGCGGACCGCACTGGCGAAAAAACTCGGGGTGCAGGCCGACCAGATTCTGGTCGGCAGCGGTAGCAATGAGATCCTGGAATTTTTGGGGCATGTGTTCCTGAACCCGGGGGCCTCGATCGTCATGGCCGACCGGGCCTTTGTCGTTTACAAGCTGATCGCGGCGATGTTCGGCGCGCAAACGATCACCGTGCCGATGCGCAATTATACCCATGATTTGGATGCGATGGCCGCGGCGATCCGGCCGGACACGCGCCTGGTGTTTGTGGCCAATCCCAACAATCCCACTGGAACCGTGGTCGACAACCGGGCCTTGGAGAAATTTCTGGAGCGTCTGCCGGAATCGGCGATTGCGGTGCTGGATGAAGCCTACATTGAACTGCTCCCGCCCGAACAACAGCCGGACACTTTGCAATGGGTCCGCGAGCGGCGCAAGGTGGTCGTGTTGCGAACCTTTTCCAAAACCTACGGGTTGGCCGGGTTGCGGGTGGGATATGCGGTGGCGCCTGAGGCTTGCATTCAATTGATGCATCGGGTCCGCCAGCCGTTCAACGTCAACGCCATGGCTCTTGCGGCCGCCGAGGCCGCCTTGGGCGATGAAGCCTATGTGCGGCGGACCCGCCGCCTGGTGGCCGATGGGCTTGAGTTTTTCGCCACGGCGTTCCGCCGGCTGAATTTGAAGTATGTGCCGTCGGCCGCGAATTTTATCCTGGTCGAAGTGGGCCGGGGCCGCGAGATGTTCCAGGGTTTGGAACGGGAGGGTGTGATTGTGCGCCCGATGGATCCCTACGGATTGCCGAACCACATCCGGATCACTGTGGGTACGCGTTCCGAAAACCGGCGGTGTCTGCGGGCTCTGGAACGGATATTGAAGGCGCGAACCGCTGGCGGCGGGAAAGGCTAAGGACGACGTGTCGTTCACGGTTTCCATTATCGGACTGGGGTTGATGGGCTCGTCGCTGGGTCTGGCGATCCGGGATCGGCGGGTCTTTCCGCGGGTGACCGGTTGGGCGCGCCGGGCCGAGACCCGCCGGCTGGCCCGGGCGGCCGGACTGGAGGTTGAGGAAACCCTCGCCGAGGCGGTCCGGCAGGCCGACCTGGTGGTGCTGTGCACGCCGGTGTTGACTTTTGAACGGTTGTTGACGGAATGTCGCCCGCATTTGAAGCCGGGCGCGGTGATCACGGATGTGGGCAGTACCAAATTCGAGGTGATGGCCGCGGCGGAAAAAGTATTGTCGGGCGCGGAGGTGTTTTTTGTGGGCAGTCATCCCATGGCCGGTTCGGAAAAAACGGGATGGGAGGCGGGTCGCGCCGATTTGTATGTAGGGGCGACGGTGATTGTGGTTCCGCCTGCAGCTTCGGCGACCGGGGCATCCGCCGCGATTGCGCGGGTGGCTGAATTATGGGAAGGGGTGGGGGGACGGGTGGTGAAAATGGCCGCCCGGGTTCACGACGACCTGACGGCGCGAACGAGTCATTTGCCGCATCTGATGTCGGCCTTGCTGGTGCGAACGGTGGCCCGGGGCGGAACGGAAGCCGTCCGGGATTTGTGCGGTCCGGGATTTCGCGACACCAGCCGTCTGGCGGAGGGGTCGCCCGAAATGTGGCATGACATCATTCAGACGAATCGTCCGGCGATCGCGTTGGAATTACGCGCGTTACGCGACGAATTGGATTTTTTTGTGAAGCGGTTGGAAGCGGGGGATGGCGAGTCCGTGCGGTCTTACCTGGATGAGGCGCGGGTGCTGAGGGATCGCCTGCTCCGCACCCGGAATGGGGCGGACGGGACCGGGGCGGGATGAAAGGACGCGACCATGGCGGAGTCTGAGAGATCCAGTTGCCAGGTGAACCCGACAGCCCTTTTAAAGGGCGAATTGAGGGTTCCCGGCGATAAAAGCATCACCCACCGGATTGCGTTGCTGGGTGCCCTGGCCAACGGCGAGACCGTTGCGCACAATGTTTTAATCAGTGACGATTCGCGGACCGTATTGCGGGTTTTGGGCCGGTTGGGGGTGGAGTGGACTTTGGCGGGAGATACGCTGTACATCCTGGGCCGGGGGCCGCACTGGCGGGCCCCCGAAGGCGATCTCGATCTTGGCAATTCCGGAACCGGCTTGCGCCTGCTGGCGGGTTTACTGGCGGGCCAGCCTTTCACCACCCGATTGACGGGCGACGCCTCCCTGAGTTCCCGGCCGATGAACCGTATTCGCGAGCCCTTGACCCAGATGGGCGTGACGGTGGACCTGGAGGGGGAGGGGGGGCGCCTCCCGGTGGTGATTCACGGGGGCCGGGTTTCGCCGGTTGAATATGTACTGCCGGTTGCTTCCGCCCAGGTCAAGTCCTGTGTTTTGCTGGCGGGGTTATTTGCCGACGGCGTGACGACCGTGGTGGAAAAGCGACCCACGCGCGATCATACCGAGCGGTTGTTGCAGGCGATGGGGATTCCCGTCACGACGGAGGGACTGCGGGTGACGATCCGGGGATCGGGTTCGACGGGGCCTCTGCTCCCGGCACGGAATTGGGTGGTGCCCGGCGATTTTTCATCGGCGGCCTTCTGGATCACCGCGGCGGCGTGCCTGCCCGGCAGTGATATCGTAATCCGGGACGTCGGATTGAATCCCCGCCGGACCGCCCTGCTCGGCGTTTTACGGCGGATGGGTGCGGACATTGAGACGATTCCGGACGACCAGTCCGCCGCCTGTGAGACGATGGGCACGATCCGGGTGCGGGGCGGGGCATTGCGAGGGACCCGGGTTTTGGAGGGTGAAGTCCCCGACCTGATCGACGAATTGCCGTTGGTGGCGATGGCCGGCGCGCGGGCGGAAGGGACGACGGTGATCACCGGCGCGGCGGAATTGCGCGTTAAAGAGAGCGACCGGATCGAGAGTGTTGCGAAAGGCTTGCGGGCGATGGGCGTCGAGGTGACAACCCAACCCGACGGCATGGAAGTCCGTGGATGCCCTGCCGTGCGGGGCGGATGCCGGATTGACAGTCATGGCGACCATCGGATTCCGATGGCCTTCAGCCTGCTGGCCCTGGTGGCGGATAGGCCGGTGATTTTTACGGATATCGGGTGCGTGGCGAAATCCTATCCCGGATACTGGGACGATTTGCAACGATTGGGAGGTTCGGTTGAACATCGTAGTGGCAATTGATGGGCCGGCGGCGTCGGGAAAATCGACGGTTGCGCGGGGCGTGGCAAAAGCCCTGAACGCGATCTATGTCGATTCCGGTTCTTTTTACCGGGGGGTGACCTGGTGGGTTTTACGAGCCGGGATACCAGCCGGTGACAGCGCCGGGGTGATTCGCGGGTTGGCGACGTTGCAATTTAAAAAAATTTTACGAGACCAGGCGGTGTGTTATCTCGTGGACGGGGAGGATCCGGGTTCAGCGATTCGCGGAGAAGCGGTGGCGGAGCGTGTCAGTGAAATTGCGGCGATTCCCGAGGTGCGCAACCAGGTGAACGGCTGGTTGCGGGAGACGCGCGAACTGGGGCCGGTGATCGTCATGGAAGGCCGCGATATCGGCAGTGTGGTGTTTCCGGATACCCCGCACAAATTTTATCTGGATGCGGATCCGGCGGAGCGGGCGCGCCGCCGGCATGCCGAGACGATTGCCCGCGAGGAGCACCGGGATGTGGCCCAGGTTTTGGAGTCGCTTCGCCGCCGGGATACGCGGGATAGCGGCCGGGCTGAGGCTCCTTTGAAAGTGGCGTCAGGCGCACAGGTGATCGATACCACGCACCGGACGATCGACGAAGTGATCCAGGCGATTGTCGCGCAGATTCGCGCCCGGGATACGGCGCGCTGATCCTATTGCGCGCAACATCTCCCCTCCTCCCAAATCCTCGCCTAAGAACGCTGCGGCGAATGGCACCTTCATGCTTCACCCCTTGCCCCGCGGCTCGCAGGGACGCTCGCCCTCCAGGGGACTCCTCTCGACTGTCTCGATGTTGTCTTTTGGAGGGCGAGCGTTCCAGCGAGCCGCGTCCACGGATGTGAAACCGGAGCGGACCTATCTGGATTCCAGTCCCGCAATGATCGATGTGCTGGAAATAGATTGAAACGGTTGACGCCAAACGATATTATAGCCTCTTTGTCTGATTCTGCCGGAATGTCCAGACGGGGTTCAGCCGGTGTCAATGAAAGGTGGATGGTCATGATCACGGGTTCTATTGCGACAGTGGGTGCGGGCCTGGTGGCGTTGGGTGCGGGTTTGGGCATTGGATGGATCGGAAGCAGTGCGATGACGGCGATGTCTCGTCAGCCTGAACTGGCGCAGAAAATTCAGGTCAGTATGCTGATTGCCGCAGCCCTGGTTGAAGGTGTCGCCCTTTTTTGCGCCGTCATCTGCCTGGTCGGCGCCAAATAATCCACGGCGGTAAAGAAAGCAGTAACCTATGCCGGGGGTTGTTCCAACCTGCCTGATATCGCTGGGTGCCGCGGGGGAAGCGGCGCCGGCGACTGACGGGATCATGGCCATTGAGCCCCAGATGGTGATCCTGACCTGGATCGCCTTTTTACTCGTCGTTTGGATTCTGCATCGGACGACGTGGAAACCGATTTTAAACGCATTGGAATCGCGTGAAAACCGGATCCGTCGCGCGTTGGATGACGCGGCTAAAGCGGAAAAAAACACCGCCGACTTACAGAGCCAACATGCGGTTTTGATCGAGCAGTCGCGCGCCGAATCCCGTAAAATGATCGAGGCGGCCCGGCAAGTGGCCCTGGAGAGTGCCCGGCAGATTGAAGAACGGGCCCAGGCGCAGGCCCGGAGTCTGGCCGAGGAGACGCGCCGGGAACTGGAAACCGCTGTGGGGAAGGCGCGCGAAGCGTTACGACGGGACTCCGCCGACCTGGCGCTGGCCCTGGCGGAACGGGTGATCGGCGAGAGTATGGATTCATCCCGCGACCGGATTTTGATCGAAAAACAGATAAAAATCACCGGGAGCTAGGCATGGAAATCGTCTCCAAGCCCGCCCGCCGGTATGCCCAGGCTTTTTTGGATTGGGTCCAAAAACAGGGGGTCCTCGATCTGGTGCGCGGGGATGCCGACCGGTTGCGGAATCAGATCGCCGGACTGCCCGACCTGGGGCGTTTTCTGGGGAATTATTTGATTCCATTGGCCATCCGCAAAGCGACCCTGGCGGAGCTATTCGAAGGGCATTTGCATCCGGCGACTCTGCGGCTGATCTATTTCCTCGAGTTCAAAAAACGGTTGGGGATCCTCTCCGAAATTCTCCAGAGTTTTCAGCGGAAGGACGAAGCCCTCCGCGGCGTGGTGCGCGGGCGGGTGGTGTTTGCCCGTCCGGTTGCGCCGGAGGTGGATCGGCAGGTCGAGTCCTGGTTGGCGACGCGATTTCCCGCCGCGGAATTCCGGCTCGAGAGTGAGACGGACGCGGCCTTGTTGGGAGGGGTGACGATCCGGGTGGAAGATTTGTTTTGGGATGGCAGTGTGGTCGGGGGGCTGCGACGAATGCGTCGGCAATTGGAACGTCCCCTGCCGCAGGAAGGATCAGCATGAAAATCGATTTGCGGCCTGAGGAGATCACGGCGATCCTGCGCCGGCAGTTGGAGAATTTCAGCCCGAGCATGGAACCCGAAGAGGTGGGAACGGTCCTCAGCGTGGGCGATGGCATCGCCCATGTGCATGGATTGGGCCGGGTGATGGCGGGTGAGATGTTGGAGTTTCCCGGCCAGGTGACCGGAATTGCCCTGAACCTGGAGTTGGATAACGTTGGCGTGGCGATTTTTGGCGACGATTTCCGGGTGAGCGAAGGGGATCAGGTCCGCCGGACGAACCGGATCGCCTCGGTGCCGATCGGGCCGCAGTCGTTGGGCCGGATTGTCGACGCCCTGGGCGTTCCCGTGGATGGGGGGGCGGTTTTTACGCCGGGCGAAATGCGGCCGGTCGAGGTGAAGGCGCCGGGGATTATCGATCGCGCCGATGTCCGGGAACCCTTGCAGACGGGAATCAAAATGATCGATGCCCTGACCCCGATCGGGCGGGGCCAGCGGGAACTGATCATCGGGGATCGCAAGACGGGCAAGACCTCGCTGGCGCTGGATGCGATCCTGAATCAGCGCGGGACGGGGGTGAAATGTTTTTATGTGGCGATCGGCCAGAAGCGGTCGACGGTGGTGCAGATTTTCGAGACGCTGAAAAAGCTGGGCGCCTTGGAGTATACGACCCTTATCGCCGCGACGGCGTCGGATCCGGCGCCGATGCAATTTCTGGCCCCGTACACGGGCTGTACGATGGCGGAATATTACCGCGACCGGGGGGAACACGCCCTGATCGTTTACGATGATTTGACCAAGCATGCCCAGGCCTATCGCCAACTCTCCCTGTTGTTGCGGCGGCCGCCGGGACGCGAGGCGTTTCCGGGCGATATTTTTTATTTGCACAGCCGGTTGTTGGAACGGGCGGCGAAAATGAGTCCGGAGCGCGGGGGCGGGAGCCTGACCGCCCTGCCGATCGTGGAGACGCAGGCAAACGACATCGCGGCCTACATTCCCACGAACGTGATTTCGATCACGGATGGCCAGATCTTCCTGGAAACCGACCTGTTCAATGCCGGACAGCGGCCGGCGATCAACCCGGGGATTTCGGTTTCCCGGGTCGGGGGCGATGCCCAGATCAAGGCGATGAAGCAGGTGGCCGGCTCGTTGCGGTTGGATTTGGCGCAATACCGGGAACTGGCGGGTTTCGCCCAATTTGCCTCCGATTTGGATGCCTCGACCCGCCGGCAACTGGAGCGGGGCAAACGGTTGATGGCGTTGATGAAGCAGGACATCCGCGCGACCCTGCCGGTGAGTCACCAGATCGCGATCATTTTTGCCGGAACGCAGGGTTATCTGGATGGCGTAGCGTTACCGCGGCTGAAGATTTTCGAGGATCAACTGCTGGATTCGCTGGAGCGGGAAGCCCCTGAGTTTTTGCGGGCGATTGACACCGAGAAGACGCTGACCGATCCGGCGCGAAAAGCCCTGGTGAAAGTGCTGGAGACGATGACCGGCATGAATCCGTCGGGGGAATCGACGCGGTAAGATCCCATGCTGACCTACAAGGAATACAATCTCAAGCTGGCGCGGTTGCGGAACACCCGGAAGCTGACCCAGACCATGAAAATGGTCTCCGCCAATAAATTTCACAAGGCCCAGTCGGCGCAACAACAGGCGGACCGGTATGACGAGGAATATCGGAAAGTTTTGGGGCGATTGCTTCGGGCGACGGACGCGACCGGGCATCCCTTGTTGCAGGGGCATCGCGAGGTGCGTTCGATCTGGGTGTTGGTCTGCACGTCGGACCGGGGCTTGTGCGGAGGGTTCAACAATACCTTGTGCCGGCATCTGATCCATTGGTTGGAAACCGAGGCGCCGCGGAGCAGCGAGCCGCCGCGGCTCTCCTTTTGGGGACGTCGGGGCGCGGCTTTTTTTCAGGATCGATTTCCGGTTTTTAAGGCGTTTCCCACCACGGGGCCCCGCCCGATGTTTTTTGATGCACGCCGGATCGGTCAGGATTTGCAAGCGGCCTTTCTGGGGGGGGCGGCCGATGAGGTTTATGTGGCGTTCAATGAATTTATATCGCCCCTGCGCCAGACCCCGACCGTCAAACGGTTGTTACCGATGGATCCGCCGATGGCGGGGGGAAAGACGGCGGGAGTGGATTCATTTTTTGAACCTTCGGCGGCCGAAATGTTATGGCCGATGCTGTCGCGGTTTGTGAATTTGCGGGTTCAGGCGGCCTTGCTGAACACGGCGGCGGGCGAGCATGCCGCCCGGATGCGGGCGATGGATAACGCCACGCGGAATGCCGATCAGGTGATCGAGGAGACCCAATTATTACGGAACCGGGCGCGGCAGTCGACGATTACGCGCGAACTGATTGAAATCGTGGCTGGGGCCGAGGCCTTGAAATCCTAACAGCCGGCATTTCGGTGCCGGCGGGAGCAAATCAAAATGAATGAGAACCCGAGAGACTGGCCGTCCGGTAAGGTCGTGCAAGTGTTGGGCGCGGTGGTGGATGTCGGTTTTCCCGAGGGCGGGTTGCCGCCCATCCAGACGGCGCTGCAGGTGACGAATACCCTGTTGAACGATCGGCCCTGGAATTTAACGCTGGAGGTGGCCCAGCATTTGGGCGACAACGATGTGCGCACGATCGCGATGGATGCGACGGAGGGGCTGGTGCGGGGCGCTGAAGTGCGCAATACCGGGGCGGGTATGACGATGCCGGTGGGGCCGGGGACCTTGGGGCGCGTGTTGAATCTCCTGGGGGACCCGATCGATGGCGGCGGGGCGGTGGACTGTGTGCGGCGGATGCCGATCCATCGGGCGGCGCCGTCGATCGAACAGCAGGACACCGGCGACAAAATTTTGGAGACCGGGATCAAGGTGATCGACCTGATGGCACCGTATCGCAAAGGGGGGAAGATCGGCCTGTTTGGCGGAGCGGGGGTGGGCAAAACGGTTTTGATCCAGGAGTTGATCCGCAATATCGCCACTGAGCATGGAGGCTATTCGGTTTTTGCCGGAGTGGGTGAACGGACCCGGGAAGGAACGGCGTTGTACCGGGAAATGCGGGAATCGGGCGTGATCGCTAAAACGGCGATGATTTTCGGTCAGATGAACGAACCGCCCGGCGCACGCGCGCGAGTCGCTTTGTCGGCCCTGACGGTGGCGGAGTTTTTCCGTGAGGAGCTGCGCCAGGATGTGTTGTTGTTCATCGACAATATTTTCCGATATACCCAGGCCGGCTCGGAGGTTTCAGCCCTATTGGGCCGGATTCCCTCGGCGGTGGGATATCAACCGACGTTGGGGACGGATATGGGCGAACTGCAGGAACGCATCACGTCCACCCACAACGGATCCATCACGTCGATCCAGGCGATTTACGTGCCGGCCGATGACTATACCGATCCGGCGCCGGCGACGACCTTTGCCCATCTGGATGCCACGACTGAATTGTCCCGGGCGATCGCCGAATTGGGGATTTATCCCGCCGTGGATCCCCTGGCATCCTCCTCCAGTATGCTGGCGCCCGAAATTGTGGGAGCCGAGCATTACCAGGTGGCCCGTGGGGTTATGGAGTTGCTCCAACGGTATAAGGAACTCCAGGATATCATCGCGATTTTGGGGATGGACGAACTGGCCTTCGAGGATCGGCAGGTGGTGAATCGGGCGCGGAAGGCGCAGCGGTTTCTGTCCCAGCCCTTCCATGTGGCCGAACAATTCACGGGAATCCCCGGGGCCTATGTGCCCTTGAAGGAAACCATCCGGTCCTTCCAATCCCTCCTGGAAGGCAAATATGACGACCTGCCCGAACAGGCTTTTTACCTGGTGGGTTCGATCGACGAGGTTCAGAAAAAGGCCAAACGGATCCTGGATGGGAAGGCATGAGTTTCAAGGTTGAAATTCTGACGCCGGACGGTTCCGTTTTAAAAGCGGAGGTCGAGAGTTTGACGGCTCCCGCCGGAGAGGGCTACCTGGGCATTCTGGCGGGGCATGCGCCGATGATCTGCACGCTGGGAATGGGCCTGGTTCGGCTTCAACAACCGGGCGCCGAACGATTACTAGTGGTGGATCACGGGGTGCTGGAAGTGATGGACGGGTCCGTAATAATTCTGGCGGACAACGCCTGGCCGGCCCGGGACGAACTCCATGCGAATGAAAAGCTGATCGACTTGCGCCGGCAAGAGCCCTCGGCATTGGTCAAGTGGATGATGCGTTAGGCGACCGGCCTCGGCCGCCGAATATTCCGGGGAAAGGTGGCGACGGTGGCCCATCGCCCTCCAAAGGAAAAATGGAGGGCGGCCGGCCTCGGCCGCCGGGGCGAGATGGAGGGCGGACGGCCCCGGCCGCCGGGGCGAGATGGAGGGCGGACGGCCCCGGCCGCCGATAATCTTAAGGGAAAAAAGGGGATGCTTTATGATGAAGCACGACACCGGAATGGACCGGAGGTCCGAGCGACGATATCCTGCGCACCCTCCTCCGATCGAACGATTCAATGCGCCAACGGTGCTGTTTTGCACAGCAACCATCAAGGATCGGAGTGCGGTCCTGAACAATGATGCTGCGATTCATGCGCTTCGACACGCCTGGCAGAATGCCGTTCAATGGCGGGTCGGCGAGTTTCTTTGCATGCCCGACCATGTCCATTTCTTTTGTGTCCCCGGAGTTCCTAATCCGGAGAGCGTAAAGCAATGGTGCCGTTATTGGAAGCGGTTGGCGGATCAATGTCATCCTCCATTAAAGGGCCTTTGGCAGATGGACATATGGGATACCCAGATGAGGGATGCGAACCATTACACCGAAAAACTATCGTATATGCGTCAAAATCCAGTCAGAAGGGGACTGGATAGCGAATGGAAAAAATGGCCCTATAAAGGGGTGATATATCCAATTCGATGGTGATTGGAGGGCGGCCGGCCTCGGCCGCCGCCCATCTGGGGGGGACGTGGCGACGGTGGCCCATCGCCCTCCAAGGCGAAAATGGAGGGCGGCTGGCCTCGGCCGCCGAACATTCCGGGGAGAGGTGGCGACGGTGGCCCATCGCCCTCCAAAGGGGGAAATGGAGGGCGGACGGCCTCGGCCGCCGGGCATTCCGGTCTCTATTCGATTTTTATCCGCTACGAGTGGCCGCCTCGGAAACCAGCCAGAGGGCGCGCGGTACATGGAAACAGCCTTTCCATTTGCCGCCCTTGGCGTTGACCAGCACTTCGCCCTGACGATTGAGATAACCGAACCATTCGCCATATTGCGGGTCGGGGAAATGATTCCAGGCATAGGTGTGAATCCGGGCGAAGGCATCGGCGCAATCGGGGCGGCCGGTCAGCGCGTATCCCTTGGCGAACGCCACGAGACTTTCAAGATGGACCCACCATAGCTTTTGATCCCAATCGAGTCGATCCTGGGGTCGGTCTTCACAATCCCGGAAGTAAAACAATCCGCCATGAACGGGATCCCAACCGTACTCGAGAAGGCTCAAGGCGATGTCAATACACTGGTTGATCAGGGCGGTGTCGCCCCGCCGTGCGGCGATATCCATGATGAACCAGGTGGCTTCGATGCCGTGGCCGGGGGAGATCATTCGGCCCTCAAAACAATCCGCCGGAGATCCATCGGGATTGACGGCTTCGTGAAGGAGCAGACGTTTCCGGTCGAGGCATTTTCCGAGAATCACGGCCAACGAGGTATCCAGGATGTGATCGAGGGTCGCGGCGTCCAGCATCCACTCCATTTCCAGGGCCAGGTTGCAGAGAATCATGGGCAATACCAGCGAGGTGAGGGGCCGGGTGCCCGGGAAACTTTTGTTAAACCGCCCCTTGGGGTTGGCTTGACGCCGAAGGATGTTGGCGAGGGTCTGGCGGGCGATGTTCCGCGCCTCGTCGTCCCCGGATGCCAGCGCATATTGACTGAAGGCCATGGCGGCAAAGCAATCTGAAAATATATTATACGGCTGGATCAGTGGAGTTCCCTGTCGGTTGAGGGAAAAATACCAGTTGCCGTCGGCATCCCGGCCGTGTTGTCGCATGAAATCGGCGCCGTGCCGGGCGAGATCGAGCCAGGCGGGGCGTTTTTCCAGGACGTTATACAGCTTGCTGAACATCCAGACCTGGCGGCCTTGAAGCCACATGAACTTATCGGTGTCATACACCCGGCCCTCGCGGTCCAGACACGTCAGGTAGCCGCCGAATTCGCGATCGAGCGAGTATTTTTCCCAAAACGGGATGACATCTTGAAGCAAGGCCGAACGGTAGGTTTCGGCCATCGATTTCCAACAGACGGTTTTGGACATGAACTTTCCTCGGGTAAAGGACTTTACTAATTAATCCGATTCCGCTCATAGAGCGGGGTTACATCTGTCATCTCCGTGTAGCAGCGCTCTATGAGCGCCTCCTCTGTCTCCAGATTTTTGGCGAATGGATCAAAGTCCCTGGTAATAGGGGCTTTGTGCGCGTTGGGATAATTCCTTGAGCGGGCGGTGTGGGTTCCAGACCGTCTCGGCGAACAGGGCGACGGCGGGTTGAATGGCGGCTTCCAAAAGACCCTCTTCGACGAGGGCGATCGAAGTGATGGGGCCGGGTGCGGCCTGACGGATTTCGCGATAGAAACGGGCCTGGGCTTCGGCGCAGACGGGCCAGGTGGAGTTGATGAAATGGTTCCAGGCGCTCTTCTCGTCCGCCTTGCGGCGGATGAAACGGGCCGAACGCTCGCCGAGGAGAAAAGGGCCATGATGTTCGAATTCGTTGCCCCAGTCGAGATTGGAATAACCCTTTGGGCAGAGACCGAATTCTGTTTTTCCGCGGAAGGCGGATATTTTTTTTGAATAGGCGAGGGTCCCCTCGAAGTTGCCCAGTCCGTGTTTGCTGTAATGCGAATCGGCGGGGTGCTCCAGGGTTGGAAAATAGGAGTAGGGCATAACTCCGGCGTCTTCCCAGACAATCGGAATCCGGGGATCGAGCGGCAGAAGATCCGGATAATGGTCGAGGATGGACGTGGCGTGGAGTCCGAACTGGATATAAAGATCGGGATATCGCTGGAGGAAAGCACGGCCGATGAGATTAACCCAGTCGCAGACCAGTGCGGCGATGGTTTTTCCGCCTTCCGTCGTATTCGGATGTTCGGTCAGGGTTTGGAAATAAATTCCGTCGACTCCACACGGTAGATATTGTTTTTCGTAATGGGCAAGGACCTGATCGCGGACTTTTTCGCAATCCGAGCGGCTGGAGAGGCTTAATCCGTCCACGCCCCAGCCCCAGTGATAGCCGCAGACCAGGCGAATGCCGCGTCGATGGGCATAGTTCACCACCTCGCGGAGGTTGAGGGGGGCGCAATCGTTCCAGATCGTCAGCATATTCATTTTGAGCCGGGCCATCTGATCGATGAAGGACCGGTAATCGTAGATGACATAACCCCAGGTCCAGATGCCCCGGTTTTCGATCACGGGGATTTCTTCATACGCCAGGGGAGTGAGGCGATCCAATGCCTCCTGCCGGCAGGGGTCTGTCAGCGGGACGCATTGGCGGCTGATGACCGAGGCCCCGAAATCCGCCACCCCGTTCAAGACCCCTTTGGCATCGGCGCCGGCGATAAACGCCAGGCGTTTGAGGGGGGGGAAGGGGGAGTCGCCGCACCGATAGGCGAACGACTCGGGCTGGGTCGGGATTTTAAGCCAACCGTGGGTCTGGCCCCGTTGGATCAGGGAATTATTTGCGGCCGTACCGACCGCCAGGCAGTTTTCCTCGCCCGAGGGCTGATACTCGTCGGCGGCAATGATTTCAACCACGTAGGGGACATAGGATTGGACGATACGTTGCAGTTCGGCGACGGCGAATTGTTGGATTCCGTCATAGCATCCATAGACGATTTTCCAGCGAATTCCAGGATAGCGGGGGGCATAGACGCTCATGCGATCCTTCTTGTGATAGCGGTTGCCACAGGGAAGAGGATAGCAAGGATTGGGGCTGAGTCGTCAATGGAAAACGCGGTCGCCTAAACGCGGTTGGCCACAGGTAATAGTTTATTCCGGGCTTCGGAGGTACGCAATTTTCTTGCAGTCCCGGAGAAGGCTGTCGATAATTCCCGGATTCAAGGGCGAGTGGTGAAATTGGCAGACACGCAAGACTTAGGATCTTGTGGAGCAATCCTTGCGGGTTCAAATCCCGCCTCGCCCACCAGTATTTTCGTTCGGGGAACGAACGAAAATAATAAGCCAAGCATGGGGAGAAATCGATGAATCTATATCTGGCGCCCAATGGAAACGATTACTGGAGTGGAACCCTGGCCGCCCCCAATGCGGGCAAGACGGACGGACCCCTGGCTTCGATGGCAGGTGTGGCCCGACGATTGCAAGCGCTGGTGGCGGGGCGAATTTTTCATCCCGATCAATTTCCCGTCGGCGAACCCCCCGCGGGACCGATCACGGTCTGGGTGCGGGGTGGGGTCTATTCATTTGAAAAACCGGTGGTGTTGGGTCCCGAACACTCCTGGCCGGTGACGTTCCAAGCGTATGGCAAGGAAAAACCGGTTTTCAGCGGAGCGAAGCGGGTGACCGACTGGCGGGAAGAGACCGTCAACGGACAGGTTGCCTGGGTCGCTGACCTGCCTTCCGTGGCTGCCGGTGAGTGGTCATTCCGCGAACTCTATGTGAATGGGCGGCGCGCGGCACGACCCCGTTTGCCCGAAAAGGGATTTTATCGGATGAAGGCCGTCCCTGGCGCGGTTTTGCCGACCGGTTGGGATAATCGGCATTTCAATCAATTCATCGCCGAACCGACGGATGTACGCGATTTTAAGAATCTGACCGATGTTGAAGCGGTTTATGTTCATTTCTGGATCGAGGAGCGATCTTCCCTGCGGGCGCTGGACCGGGCGACCGGGCGGGTGACGATGGACCGTCCGAGCTTCACCACGCCGGTGGGCAGTTGGGGGTCACAACTGGCGGATTATTATTTCGATAATGTATTCGAAGCGCTGAAACGGCCCGGGCAATGGTATTTGGACCGGGTGGCGGGGAAGCTTTACTACCTGCCGCGCAAAGGTGAAAGATTGAAGACGGCGGAAGTGTTTGCGCCGTGTTGCCTGCAATTGCTGGGTTTGGTGGGGAACCCCGAGGAGAATCGCTATGTTGAACATATTCGGTTTGAGGGGATTACCTTTGCCTATACCGATTGGCGTCATCCCGATGTAACCGATGGAGCCACCTTTATTGGAACGGCGGCGGATCGTCCCAGCCATAGCCGGCGGCATGGGCGAGGCAAACTGGCGGCCGCGGCCCAGGCGGCCTGCGATGTGCCCGGGGTCATTTATTTCGAGGGGGCTCGTCATTGCGCGATCGAGAATTGCACGATCGAACACGTCGGCTGGTATGGGGTTGAAATCGGCGATGGGTGCCGGGGAATCCGGTTGGTGGGTAATGCGATCCGCGATCTGGGTGCCGGCGGGGTGAAGATCAACGGCGCTGCAGCCCGTGACCCGGAAGTCCGGATAAGGGAGACCGGGCATCACCGGATCACCGACAACACGATTTGCCGGGGCGGGCGTGTGTTTCACAGCGCGGTGGGAGTGTTGTCGATGAATGCCCACAATATGGTGATCTGTCACAACCATATTTTCGATCTCTTCTATACCGGTATTTCGTGCGGATGGGAATGGGGGTACCAGGAGAATGTCAGCCGGGACAATCTGATTGCGTTCAACCATATCCATGATTTGGGACACAAGGTGTTGTCGGATATGGGCGGAATTTACACCCTGGGTGTCCAGCCCGGGACCGTTTTGCGAAATAATCTCATCCACGGGATCACCTCCGCCCATTACGGGGGGTGGTGCATTTATCCGGATGAAGGTTCGAGCCACCTGGTGATCGAGAATAACGTTTGTTACGATGCCGACCGCCAGCCTTTTCACCAGCATTACGGCCGGGAAAATCTGGTGCGCAATAATGTCTGGGTCTTCGGGGGCGAATCGGTCGGTATTTACAGCCGGAACGAGCCGCATGTGGGGTTGAACTGGACGCGGAACATCCTGGTGAGCCAGGGAGAGCCGATATTCAAGTCCCAGTTTGCGCCGGAGCAGGAAGCCCACCGGATCCAGGCCGATTTGAATTTGTATTGGGACCTGACCGGAAAGCCGCACTTCCTGATGGCCGGCAAAAAATATTCCTTCAAGCAATGGCAGGCGCTGGGTCGGGATCAGCATTCGATTGTTGCCGATCCGAAGTTTAAAAACATTGAGCGGCGCGATTTCACGCTGGCGGCAAATTCGCCGGCCTTTAAATTGGGTTTTGTGCCGATCGATCTGAAAACGGTCGGCCCCCGGCCGGTGGGGCGGCGGGGAGAAATCGGTGGGGCGCGATAGCCGTTTGCCCGCCGCCGTTGCGTGACATTGCGAATAAGGTTTCAGTTAAAGCGATGACTAACTGGATTCAACGCCTGAATCTCATCCCTCATCCGGAAGGGGGATTTTACCGTGAAACGTATCGGGCCGATTTGAGACTGGCGGGGTCGGTGTTAGGGCCTGGGTTTCACGGGAGCCGGGCTGTTTCGACGGCGATTTATTATCTATTGGAAGCGGGGCAGGTTTCGAAATTCCATCGCATCCGATCCGATGAACTATGGCATTTTTATGACGGGGTACCCCTTGTCTTGCATGGGTTGGATGAACGCCACGGGTATTTCAATTTCCGGTTGGGGCGCCACGAGGGCACGCTTCCCCAAGCGGTCATTCCGGCGGGCGTGTGGTTTGCCGCGGAACTAGCGCCCGGTTGTGCCAGCGATGATTTTGCATTAGTCGGCTGCACCGTGGCACCGGGATTCGATTTTCAGGATTTCGAGATGGCCGATCCCCGTTGCTTGGCCGGTCAATTTCCGGATCAGGCCGATTTGATCCGGCGGTTTTCAGAAAAATACTGACCCTAAAAACCGTTGCGCCGTACGGCCTTCTGGGGTAATCTCAAAGCCTTTATTCATTGATTTTCAACGGACCCTTCAAAATGTGTGGAATTTGCGGATTTAATTGGCGCGATGAGACCCGGATCCGGCGTATGGCCCAAATCATGGCCCATCGCGGACCCGATCAGGACGGGTTTTATGTGTCAGACGATTGGTCCCTGGGGCATCGACGCCTGAGCATCATCGATTTGTCGGAACAAGGCCGCCAGCCGATGACCAATGAGGATGGCTCGATCTGGGTGGTGTTCAATGGCGAAATCTTTAATTTTGCCGAAATCCGATCTGAGTTGGAAGCCAAAGGCCATAAGTTCCGCAGTCACAGCGATACCGAAGTCATTGTGCATGGGTACGAAGAATATGGGGATGACGTCGTCCACCGGTTTCGCGGCATGTTTGCGTTTGGACTTTGGGATCGGTGTCGGGAACGATTTGTCCTGGTTCGGGACCGGCTGGGGATCAAGCCGTTGTATTATTATCAGTCGGGGCTGAAATTAATCTTCGCTTCGGAAATTAAAGCGATCCTGGAGCATCCCGACGTGCCCCGGACACTGAATCGGCAGGCGCTTTATGCCTATTTGGGCTACGAATTCGTGCCGGCACCGGACACCTTGTTCGGCGGCATCCAAAAATTACCGGCGGGGCACCGGCTGATCTTCGAGAACGGCCAGGCGCGGGTCGAACGCTATTGGGATCTGGATTTTTCCAAGGCGGACTCTTTCCGGATGAGTGAGGGCGAGTGCGTTGAGCGGATCCGGTCGTTGATCGACGAATCGGTCCGCTACCGTCTGATCAGCGATGTGCCGCTGGCTGCGTTTCTCTCGGGCGGACTCGATTCCAGCGCGATCGTGGCGATGATGCGCCGTCATATCTCCGGTCCGCTTCGGACCTTTACCATCGGGTATGCCGACAAAACCTTCAGCGAGTTGGACTACGCCCAGAAAGTGGCGAAACAATTTTCGACCGAACATCACGTCCTGATGATTGACGACCTGACTCCGGAGTTGATCGAGAAATCGATCTGGCATTTGGACGAACCGATGACCGATTTATCGGCCATTCCCCTGATGCTGATCTGCCAGGAGGCCCGGAAAACGGTGACGGTCTGTCTGAGCGGGGAGGGGGGCGACGAGGTGTTTGCCGGCTATGACCGGTTCAAGGCGAGCCAGATGGCTCGCTATTACGCGATGATCCCGGCGCCTTTGCGGCGGGCCCTTCTGGAATCCTGGATTTTACGGCTCAAGGATCGTCCTCAGAAAAAGGGGGCGATCAACCTGCTCAAGCGGTTCATCGAAGGGGCCGTGTTGCCGGTCGAGGGGCGGCATCTGCGCTGGCAATATTTTGGTTCCCGGCGAATGGATGACCAGTTGTTCACCGAAGCGTTCCGGCGCGACGTGGTGTTCGATCCGTTCCTCCGGGTGCGGGACTATAACCGCCGGTGTACCGCCACGGACGCGGTGAACCGCGAGTTGTATCTGGACACGCGGTTCATGATGGCCGATAGTGTCTTGATGAAAGTGGACAAGATGAGCATGGCGCACTCCCTGGAGGTGCGGGTGCCTCTGCTGGACCATCATTTGGTGGAGTTTATGGCCACGGTGCCCGGGGATTGGAAACTCAAGGGATTCCAGACCAAGTCGATTTTCCGGAAAGCCTTGGAAGGGATGTTGCCGCACGAGATTGTTTACCGCGGCAAGCAGGGGTATAGCCTCCCGGTCAAGCATCTGCTTCGGGGCCCTTTAAGGGAGCGGCTGACGATGTTGTTGAACGAATCCCCGGTGATTCGCGAAAACATGAATCTCGATTTTGTCAATCGCCTGATCCGCGAGCATGTGGCGATGACGCACAATCACAACCATGTGTTGTGGGGCTTGATGCACACCGCGATCTGGCATCGCCGTTTTTTTGAAAATCGCACGACCGGCGGAGACGTGGCATGACCGACTATAAGATCCATGAGATGTCGGCGAAAACCGGCGGATCGTCTTTGCGCAAATACCGCGACCTGTATTACGGCCAGGTGTCCCTGGGGCGGGCGATCCTGTGCGAGTTTCTCTTTTGTGCCCTGGGCGGGATGCCCGGGGCGCTGGGTTTGTTTTTGCGGGCGAAATTGTATCCCCTGGTTTTTGCCCGGGTGGGACGGGGAACGGTGTTTGGCCGAAACATGACCATCCGCCATCCCCATCGAATCCGGTTGGGCACCGGCGTGATTTTAGACGACCAGAGTGTGATTGACGCCAAGGGCGAGACGAACGAAGGCATCACGATCGGCGACGGGGTGTATGTGGGGCGGAACACGATCATCTATTGCAAAAATGGCAACATCCGGATCGGGGACCGGGTCAATATTTCGTCCAACTGCCAGTTTGTTTCATCGAACGATCTGACGGTCGGTCCGTATTGCGTGGTGGGCGCCTATGCCTATCTGTTGAGCGGGGGCGGCTATGATACGGGTCCCGGAGCGCCGCGATTTGCCGATCAAAACGGGTTCATCACCAAGGGCCCCTTGACGGTGGGCGCCAACTGCTGGCTGGGGGCCGGGATTGTGGTGATGGATGCGGCGTCGATCGGCGAGCATAGTGTGGTGGCGGCGGGTGCGGTGGTGACCCAGCCGGTGCCTGCGCACACGGTGGTGGGCGGCGTTCCGGCCCGGGTTTTGAAGACCCTGGAAATATGACCGCCATGGAAAACACGACCGTTCATCGGGCCTTGGTGCTGTTGTCGGGCGGTTTGGACAGCCAGTTGGCAATCTGCCTCTTGCGCGAACAGGGGGTGGCGGTGCAAGCGATCGGATTCGAGAGCGTCTTTTTCAGCGCCGACCGGGCGCGCGCGGCGGCAGCGCACTTGGGGGTGCCGTTGGTGGTCGAGCCGTTTACCCGGCAGATCGCGGCGGCGGTGGAACATCCCCGCCATGGGTTTGGAACGGCGATGAATCCCTGCATCGACTGTCACATCGCGATGTTGAAATGCGCCGGCGACGGCCTGGTCGGGTGGGGGTGCGACTTTCTGGCGACCGGCGAGGTGCTGGACCAACGGCCGATGTCCCAGAATCGCCGGCGTCTGATCCAGGTGGCAGAGGAGTCCGGGTATGGCGACCGGATCGTACGGCCACTCAGCGCCCGACATTTGCCGGAAACCCGGCCGGAACGGGAAGGGTGGGTGGATCGTTCCCGGCTGTTGGATCTCCAGGGTCGTCGGCGCACTGCGCAGTTCGCACTGGCCGAGCGGTTCGGATTGAAGGATGTTCCCACCCCGGCGGGGGGCTGTGTGCTCACGGATCCCAATTTCTGCGGCCGGGTCCGCGATTTGCGCGAACATGGGTGCCTGTCCGACGGGCGGGTGATGCGGCGTCTGCGGTGGGGTCGTCAATTCCGCCTGGGGCCCCAGGCGAAATTGAACATCGGCCGGGATGAAACCGAGAACGGGCAACTCACGGCCGATTGCGGGCCCGACGAATACCGGTTGACGACGGAGGGGGTTTCTGGTCCGGTGGCCGTGTTGAGCGCCGAGGCCGATCCCGGGCAGGTTCAGGAGGCCGCTGCATTTTGCGCGGCACACAGCGATGGACGGAATCAGCCCCGGGTCCGGATCCGGGTGGTTCGGGGACTCGAGGACTGGCTGGTCGAGGTGGAGCCGGCCCGGCGGGATCGAATTGAACAGGTGCGGATCACATGAGAATCTTATTTTTGAGTCCGGTTTTGCCGCATGCCCACGTGGTCAGCGGTATGATCAATGTTTACCAGCGGATCAAACTGCTGGCGAGCATGGGGCACGAAGTGGGGTTGGCGTGTTTCATGAAGCCGGACGACCCGGTCCATTTGCCGTCCTTGCGGCCCCTGCTTTACGACTTCGAAATGCTTCCCCTGCCGACCCGGAATTACTATCTGCGTCCCGATTGGTTTGACCGGATCTTCAATCCCTTGCCGCAGGAATTCCGGCGGGCGTTTCATCCGGCGATGCAGAAACTGGTCGGGCAGATGGTGGACCGGTCCCATTACGACGTGGTGATCGCCGAATTTACGATCATGGGCCAGTATTTGTATCGGAATCCCTGGTTGTCGGCGGTGCGGCGGGTGATCTCCTGTCACAGTTGTCTGTCGGCGGCTTCGCGCAAGGCGTTCCGCATGCGGCCTTATGCCGATGGAGCGCTCATCCGGCGAATGGGCTGGGACCGTCTGCACCGCTATGAATTCGCCTTGTATCGCAGTGCGGACCTGGTGTTGACGTTGACCGCCGAGGAACGGATGGAATTATTGCGGCACGATCCGGACCTCCGGGTGGGCGTGGTTCCCTATGGCGTGGATGTTGATTTTTACAAGCCCCATCCGTCGCGTCCGGCGGAGGAGGCGATTGTCTACACCGGGTATTTCGCCCAGGAACCCAACCGGGACGCCTTTCACTGGTTTATCCGGATGATTTGGCCGGGCTTGAAGGCGCGCCATCCGCAATTGAAATTTTATGTGGTGGGCCAGGGTGTGACTCCGGATATGGAGGACGTGGCCCGGCGCGATCCGAACCTGGTGCTGACCGGGGCGGTGGATGATGTAAGCCCGTATTTGAATCGGGCGCGGGTCTATGTCTGCCCGATCCGGTTGGGGAGCGGCTTGCGCGGGAAGGTTTTGCAGGCGATGGCGGCCGGGATTCCGGTGGTTGCGACGACGCTGGCGGTCGAGGGCATTCCGGCCCAAACCGGTCACAACCTGCTGCTGGCGGATACCCCGCATACGATGGAGGAATCGATCAATCTGCTGTTGCAAGACGGCGGGTTGCGCCGGACGATCGCGGCTAACGCGCGGGATCTGGTGGTACGCCGGTTCGCCTGGAATCAGTGCGTCGACCGCCTGGACCGGATGTTGCGCGAGATGTCGGTGAAACACGTTCCGGTTCCGCTGTAAATCCCGCCGGGATGGGGGTGATAAGGGTTTCGCTCCGTTCGTTGCGTTGAAATTCGATCCGGAGGGCCGGCGGCAATCGGTGTTCAGGCGTGTCAGTCCAGCGATTGGTCCAGGCCGTGCCATTCCAGGCTTCCACCGTGACATTCGAGATCCCTTCCGTCAGGATTTCTTCGCGGGGGGGGGCGCTATCCTCTCCATTTTTGCGGGACCTGCGGATCCACCGGTAGCCCGAAGGGGGGCTGTCGCTGGGCTCGAAGCGATGACTGATCAGATGGAGGGAAAAGGCCCGGGGATCCGTTGCAGAGGGGGTGCGGCGGGCGCAGATGAGATCGAGGACGAGGGGTTCGCCGGGCGAGGACCCCGGGGGAGACACGACGAGGGCGGGCGTTTTAGATTCGGGGAGGGCCGCCAGCCCGGAGATATCTTCCCGGAACCGCCGGAAGGCTTCTTCATCGCGGGGGCCGGGCCCGGAGAGACGGGCGAGGCTTTGGTAAGGGATGCGAAAGGCGGTCGCGCCGACGCCGACGATCAGCAGGGCAATAGCGATGGCGACGGTGAGTTCCAACAGGGTCCAACCGGAGCGCGGGGATGGACGGAAGCGGGGCGGCATCAAGTCCCCGTCGAAAACATCTGCATGATGTAATAGACGACCCCGCCGATAATCGAGAGCAGGACCAGACCGATGAGCAGGAGCCACACCTTGTGGTGCCGATTTTCATTCCGGGCTTTGAACGGGGAGCCATTCTGAAATTCCGTGGGACCCCGGGCCAGTTCCGGAGCGAATTCAACACCGCGGGGGGAGGGGGCGGCGGACAGATCGGCCTCGACGTCGTCGCCGTCGAACATCAGCTCGACATTGCCAATCTGAAGAATATCCTTGGGATTGAGTCGGGTTTCATGCACCGGAGCGCCGTTCACGCGCGTACCGTTGGTCGAATCCAGGTCGGTCAAAATAAAACATCGCCCGGCCCGGTTGATCACGCAATGGGTGCCGGAAATGGACGCTTCGTCGAGCACGATCTGATTGCCGGTTCGACGGCCAATCCGAACGCTATCGGAATCCACAGTGAATTTGCGCCCTTTGACGAACGCCGACATGCCGATTAAATGCGCCATAATAAGCCTTTCCCGAAACGCCTGTGTTTTGCCAAAAACGGGGGCGAAAGTCAATCTTTACAACCAGAGGGGAAGGGCGCCGGGGGATTGGGTGTCCAGGGTGCCGCGGGAAAGAAGGTGATCCAATTCGGTGAGCAGTCGGACCTGGTCCTGGGGCAGGCGGCCTTCCAACGGGATGATGTTGGACGAATGGTTGGCGCGAAAAACCGTGGCGTCCAAGTTGAGGTGGGCGACCAGTTCCCGCAATTCCCGGACAATCTCATATTCGGTGGGGAGTTGAAATTGGCCCTGTTCAACCCACTGAAAAAGCAGGGTGCCCGGCACGGGCACAACCCGGAGGGCGGATAGCAGACGAGGTTGCATCCGGTTGAGCGCGGCAGCCGTTGCCCGGGCATGGCGCAGGGAATTCTCACGCCCGCCCAAGCCCAAGAGGACCATAACCGACATTTTCAGGCCAACCGACTGGGCGAGTTGGGCGGCTTGAATCAGGTGTTCCGTGGTTTCGCCTTTGATCATCCGGCGGAGTGTTTCCTCGTCACCCGATTCCAATCCGAGGTAAAGGGTGTTGAGCTTTTTGGCTTTTAGCCGGGCCAGATCAGCCGGGCTTTTGGCGGCAATGGATCGCCCCGTGGCGTAAGCGTTGACCCGGCTGAGCCGGGGGAAGGCGGCGTTCAGGGCGTCCAGAACCGCATCCAGTTCCTCGGCCGAACACGAAAAGGGATCCCCGTCGGCGAGAAAGATCCGACGGGCATCGGGTTGGGTGCGGGCTTCGTCGCGAATGATGGCCCGAATGGAATCGAGGGAACGTTTTTCGTGAGAGAGGTGTTTGTACATTCCGCAAAAGGCACAGCCATTGAAGGGGCAGCCCACATCCATTTGGATCAGGACGCTGTCATGTTCGGCGGGCGGTCGGAATTGGGGTTGATTCATCAGGGATTATTTTGTTTGAGCTGCGGCCGCGGCTTTGAGGGCTGGAAGGGCCATTCGGTCTTTTTCACGGTTAAGAAATTTTTTACTGGCGATGATGCGGTCCAAGCGCAAGACTTTTACCGTAAAGTTGCCCAGGGAAATATCGACGGTATGGTTGAGTTCCTCGTCGAAAGTTCCGATCCCATGGACCGTCAGGACAATATCGAAGAGTTCCACCGCAGGCCCAACGAATACCGGGGGATGCAACTGGATTGAGGGGACCCAGGTGCCGCCGACCTTTTTAAGCGCTTTTTGGATTCCTTTGACGCGGATATCACGGAACCAGAGATCAATATCCTGAGTCACCATGGGGGCGCCCTGCAAAGCGGCGGCCGAGAGGCCGACGATGATGAAGGCCACGTTTTGGCGGGTTAGCTCCCGCAGGAAAACCAGTTCCGCATCAGAGATGACGAGATTTGCGGACACGATGCAAAGCCCTCCGTAACCGGTCCAAAGGTGGTAATTGCAGGTTCTGCAGAGTTCGAAAAACCGTATCCCGATCCACCCCGGGATTTTGGCGGCAGATGGCGTCCGTGGAATTCTGCAATCGCCGGATGGCTTGCAGAGTTGCCGACTCATCGTCCAGCAGGGCGGAAGGGTTGACCTCGAGCTGGCGGGCGATTCGCAGGATGGATTGGGGAAGCAGGGAGGGTTTGCGGACGAGCGAATAATAGGCGGTGCGGCTTACCTTGGCTTGGAGCAAGACCTGGGTGAGGCTGAGGTGTCGCCGGGCGCATATTTTTCGTAGTTTGGGAGCCGACAGGTTCATGCGGCATTGTGCTAAAAAATAGTACGCCCGTCAATGCCGCATTTGGGAAAAGCGTGCATATTCCCCTTAAATGCGTTAATAGAAAGCCCAAAGGAGAAGGCTATGGACTTTGCCGTTATGCGCGATACGGATCTCCGGTTGTCGCGGATTTGCCTGGGGACCCCGGAATACGGGTCTTCCATCAGCCGATCGGATTCATTTGATCTGATGGATTCCTATGTCGAGATGGGCGGCAACTTTCTGGACACAGCGCACATTTATGCGGACTGGCAGTGCGAGACCCCGGGGATGAGCGAACTGACCCTGGGGGCCTGGGTGGCCGAGCGAAAGTGCCGGGAACAGGTTATCATCGGCACCAAAGGGGGAAGCTGTACCCCCGCGTGTCCCATCCCGCGGTTGGCGCCGGAGCAGATTACCGGGGATCTCAAGCTGGGTTTGGCGCGACTGCGCTTTGATTATGTGGATTTATACTGGCTGCACCGGGATGATCCGACCCGCCCGGTGAGTGAGTTGATGGATACGCTGGATGGGTTGCGAAAGCAGGGCTTGATTCGCTGGTATGCGGCTTCGAACTGGTCTGCTGCTCGGTTGCGGGAAGCGGCGCAATATGCCGCGCGGAAAGGGATTCCGTCTTTCGTCGCCAGCCAGATTCAATGGAGCCTGGCGAAGATGAATCCGGCTGCGGTGTGGGATCAGACGATGTTGGAGATGGATGAGGAAACCCTGCGATTTCACATCGAGACCGGACTGCCCCAGGTGCCGTTTACGTCCCAGGCGCGAGGCTTTTTCAGCGGCGCCTATTTCGAGGATCGCCCCGAAACCGGCAAGCCCGCCGTTCGCGAGGCGTATGGCTCCGAACTGAACTGGGGCCGTCTGGCGCGCGCCAGGGCCTTGTCCCGGGAATTAGGGTGCACGCCCAATCAAATGGCCCTGGCGTATTTGATGTCCCAGCCGTTTCAGTGCTTCCCGATTGTTGGCGCCCGGCGGGTGGAGCAATTGAAGGATTCCTGCGGCGCCGCAGACCTTCGCCTGACGCCTGAACAGGTTCGGATTTTGTATTGAATTTTAAGCGGGGGTAAGTAGAATTCTAAAAATGAAATTCATAATCACGGCTTTTGTGTTTTTTTCGGCCTGGATGATTCAGGCCGCAACCACCTATCATGTGGCGCCCAGCGGTTCGCCCGCCTGGCCCTACGATTCCTGGGATAATGCCTCCACCTCGATTCAGGTCGCGCTCGATGTCGCGGGCTCTGGCGATACGGTGTTGTTGACCAATGGGCTGTACCGATTAAGCACCCATTTGTGGGTTACCAACGGCGTGACCCTGCGGGGCGCCCTGGGGCCGGCCGTCACTTTTATCCAGCCGGCGACCGGGATCCAGACTCGGCTGATGATCATCTCGAATACGGCCGCGGGCTCGGTGGTTTCGGGTTTGACCTTTCGGGTCAACAGTAATAACACCGCCTCGCTATTGGGAACCACGGTGGTGATGGATGCCGGCCGGCTTGAAAATTGCACCTTTGCCAGTAATTATTGCGCGAACAACGGATCGTATTCGGCGCTTTGGCTGAGGCACGGCGGGGTTGTTTCGAATTGTCAATTTTTCGGCAACAGCTCCTGGCTCAATGGCGGGGCCGTTGGTTTGTCGACCGGGACCATTCAGAATTCGACCTTCAACAACAATGCCTGCGGCGGTAATCCGGCCTATAATGGCGGGGCGGTTAGCATGGCTGGGGGGCTGATCGAAAGATGCCTCTTTTTTAGCAATACTACGGCCAATGCCGGGGCCGGTGGCGCCATTTACATGGGGGGAGGGACGGTTCGGAATTCGATTATACGCGACAATCGCGGTGCCACTGCGGGTGGGGTTTATCTATCCAAGGGCCGTCTTGAAAATTGTCTGGTGGTTCGCAATACCGCCTTCCGGTCGCCATACGGCAATGGAATGATCGTTGCCGGCGGGACGGCGGTCAATTGCATCGTGTATTATAATTTGCCGGCTTCCGCGTTTATTCGGGATCTGGGGAATACGCCCAATATCGTCCGGTTGGGTGGCGTTATCACGAATACGTGCGCCGCGCCTCTGCCGGGCGGGTCCGGAAACGTCGAGCAGGAACCCCTGTTCTACGATTTGAGCGGCAACGATTTCCGGCTTCTACCGGGTTCGCCCTGTTTGGATAAAGGGGTCAATCTGGCGACCTTCAGCAACGATTACGTCGGGAGTTCCCGACCGATCGACGCCGATGGGGACGGGACTGGCACGTTCGACATGGGGCCGTACGAAATGGCGGCGTTGAATAGCGGCACCTTGCGGTGCGGGTTTATCGCCACCAGCAACGAGGGGTTGACCTCCATGGAAGCGGTGTTCGAGGCGCGCGTCGGTGGGGCCAACACCAATATTTCCTGGTATTCCTGGGATTTTAACGGCGACAATACGCCCGATTTGTCCGGAGCGGACCGAGCCACGGTCACGAACCCCTTTGGGGTCGGGTTCCATACCGTGATCTTGATTGTCACGAATAGTGACGGCCAGGCGGCCACCAACCGACAGGTGGGAATTGTCCGGGTTTCTCCCCCGACGGTATATATCGCCACCAACGGCACGCCGGCGGCACCCTTCACCAATTGGGCGACCGCGACCACTAATTGGCAAGCGGCGATCGATCTCGTGAGCGGGGGGGCTGAGGTCTGGGTGTCAAACGGCATCTATATCCATACCCAGCAGATTCAGGTGCTCAAAAATATCCGGATGACCTCGCTGGCGGGTTACCCGAACACTATTTTAGCCAGAAGCGCATCCCCATCTAACCGGCTGATGATGGTTTGCGCCTCAAACGCGGTGATCAGCGGTTTTACTTTGACCAATGGATATATTCTGGGTGCCGATAATTACGGTTATGGAGCAGGGTTGTATTTAATGAATGGCCAGGTTGAAAACTGTTTGATTACGAAAAATGTGGGTGGAGGTAACACCTATGGCGGGGGAGTTTGGATAACCGGGGGTCTGCTGTTAAATTCCCAGGTGCTCAATAATTCCGCCTGGATGAGAGGCGGCGGGGTTTATATGGATGGCGGGGTGATTGACCGTTGCCGGATCGCCTTCAATACCTGGGGGCGCACTGATCTGGGGGGGGGGGGGATCTATATCAATTCCGCCGGTTTGGTGAAAAACTCCGTGATTCACGACAACACGTCGGGCAGTGTGGACGGTCCCGGGGGCGGCGCGTATCTCGGTTCCGGCGGACAACTGGTGAATTGCACTATCGCCCATAATGTTTCCGGGGCGTGGGGTGGGGGCGTCT
>CAZCDO010000005.1:0-2506 GCA_964497135.1 uncultured Verrucomicrobiota bacterium | reverse complement strand
GGGAGGGGGTGCGCGGTGCGGGTGGGCCGTGTGGGTGGGGGGGGGGGGGAGGGGGAGCGCCTGTCGGAGTACCGGGGGGGCGCTCACTAATTGCATCGTCTATCTCAATAAAAAGCTGAGTGTGGATCAGAACTACAGTAACAGCCTATCCGGTGTCTGGTACTCCTGCTCGCCGGAATTTACCAATCCGGCGAATGCCAATATCACGAGCGATCCGCTCTTTAAGAATCCCGGCGACCGGGATTACCGCCTGGCGTCATTCTCGCTCGCGATCGACGCCGGCATCGACCTGGCCGGGGTCACCAACGATTTTGACGGGTTGCCGCGGCCGATTAACGGTGATTCGGATGAGATTATCCGGACCGATATGGGTGCTTATGAGATGCCGGACATCTCCGGCGGTTCCTTGCAATGCGATTTTTCGGCGCCGGTGACGGCGGGACTGGCGCCGCTGGACGTGGTGTTCACCGCCAGTGCGCAGGGCAACAACCCCGAGATCGTCTGGTACGGCTGGGATTTCGACGACGACGGAGTTGACGACGTGTCCGGTTCCACCCGGGGGGTGGTGACCCAATCCTTCACTCATGTCGGGTGGAATCATGTGCGTTTGACCGTCAGTAACACGGTCAACGATACGGCGTTTACGATTAAGTCTAATTTTGTCTACGTGGCGCCCGCAACCGTGTATGTCGCTACCAACGGGGGACACCAGTTTCCCTTTACGAATTGGGCCGGGGCTTCCACCAGCTTGTTGGCGGCGGTTGCCGTCGCGTATGACGGCACCGAGATCTGGGTGACGAACGGGCGTTATCGCTTAACCAATGAATTGTTGATTCTGAACCATATCCGGTTGAGATCGATCAACGGGGCCGACCATACGTCCCTCTATGCGCCGGGGAGTCCCACCATCCAGCGGGTATTGTTTCTGGCGGCGACCGGGGCGGTGGTCCAGGGGTTCACGATTTCCAACGGCTACCAATCCGTTGGCAATGGGGGTGGGGTCTATTTGACCGACGGGGTTCTGCGGGATTGTACCGTCATCAGCAACCGGGCGTTGAACAATCTCAACGGCGGAGGAATCTATATGACGGGGGGGATGGTGGAAAATTGCCTGGTTCTCAGTAATGTCGCGTGGTTGGTGGGTGGGGGGATATATCAGTCCGGCGGGTTGGTTTTGAATAGTCAAATTCTCTATAACAAGTCCGGCCAGAACGCGGGTCAAGGCGCGGGCGGGGTCAATTTGACCGGTGGGACTTTGTGGAACAGCCTGATTGCCGGGAATCAGGGGGGGGGCGCAGTTGGCGGAGGGATCATTGTGGCCGGCGGGCTGGTCGAGAATTGCACGGTGGTGGGCAATGGGGTGGGTGTTTCGGGGGGCGGAGTGCATCGCACCTCCGGCGGCGTCACCAACACGATTGTCTATTACAATTCGGCGCCTCTGTCCAACAATGTGTCGGGGATTGGGGGATACGGTTATTCCTGCGCGCCGGAACTTCCCCACGATCCGGCGGGAACCGGAAACATCACCAATGCCCCGCTGTTTAAGGCGACGGGGAGCGATGCGGGGCTGACTTATGCGATGGGGAATCTTCGGCCTGAAGCGGGATCCCCGTGCGTCGACGCCGGGTTCTGGCGCGGTGGGATGAGCGCCGCCACCGATTTGGATGGACGTCCACGGGTATGTGCGCAGAAGGTGGATATGGGTTGCTATGAACTGCCTGGCGCCGGAACCTTGTTTGTCGTCTATTAATTCAGGAGCGCGGCCTTCCTCCGTCCGCCCACGCCGAGCAGAACGCGAATCCGGTTTTTCTCACTTTTCTCTTTTTCGCCATGAATGAATTTGACGGAAGGGTTCTGAAAAGCGATACTGAAAAAGCAACCGAACACGGAGGGGATGGGGGCGAGTCGGCAGGCGATTTAAACCTAACAGGAGCGAAAACCATGAAACGGCAACTGATTCATTGGGCGGTGGCGATGGGGATGGCGGGAACGGTTTGGGCGGGGATGTCCTTCAGTTCTGTGACCACGACCGAAGGGGGGCGGGAGGGGCGAACCGAATCGATGCGGACGGATTTAAAAGTGGACGGGGCCAATCTGCGGGTGGATATCCGCGCCGGCAACCAGCCGATGATGAAGGCGGGCAATTTCATGCTGACGCAGGACGGCGGGAAGACGATGTATCTGTTTGACGCCGAACGCAAGACCTACATGAAGATGGATATGGAGGCCCTGCGGGGGATGGCGGGCGGGATGATGCAAATGGCCGGCGGCATGATGAAGATGAGTTTCCGGGATTTGAAAGTGGAAAAGGTTTCGGAATCCAAGGGGCCCTCCCTGGTGGGTCTGCCGACCACCTATTACCAGTTCAAGACCTCCTACACGATGGAAATGAGTTTCATGGGCCAAAAAACGGCGACGGCGACCCAGGTGGATGAGGAATTATGGGTGACCGCCAAGATGCCGGATTCCGGTTTCAAGGCGTGGCAGGACCAGCAGATGATGCGCA
>CAZCDO010000004.1:16084-52131 GCA_964497135.1 uncultured Verrucomicrobiota bacterium | reverse complement strand
TCGAGAAGCCCAGTGAGAAACGCCGCCGCAAAGCCGCCCGGGCTCGCAGTCGCGCCCTCTCGTTGACGGTTTAAGTCGGTTCGTTCAATTGACCCTCCAACTCCCCGGCCGGCCGGGGAGTTCTTTTTTTTATGGATTTCGCCCTTTCAACCCGTTGGAATGCCCACCGCCACACCTCTGGCGAGGCATTGGTCGCTGAAATCCGCGAATTGGGCTTTACCCATGTGGAACTGGGGTATGATCTGACTCCCACCCTGATTCCCGGAATCCGCGCGGCCCTTTCCGCCGGTGTAATCACCATCGGGAGTGTGCATAATTTTTGTCCGCCCCCCCTGGTCAACACGCCCCATCCGGAAATTTTCACCTTGGGGCATCCCCAACCCCAAATCCGCGCCCTGGCCCGAAAGTATACGGAAGAAACCCTTCGTTTCGCCGCCGACGTGGGGGCCCAATGCGTAGTTGTCCACTCGGGAAATGTGGAGATGCCGGCCCTGACCCGGGAATTGATCGCGCTCCAGGAGCAAGGTGAGGCTTTTGGCTCTGCCTATGAAAAAATCCGGCATACCCTCCTGGCCACCCGTGAAAAAAAAGCGCCCGCCCAACTCGAACTTCTCCAGCAGGAACTCGAAGACCTGCTCCCGGTCCTCGACCGCCTGCCCATGACCCTCGCTCTGGAAAATCTTCCCACCTGGGAGGCCCTGCCCACGGAACTGGAAATGGAATCCCTGCTCCGCCATTTTAATAGCCCCCGCCTGCGCTACTGGCACGATATCGGCCATGCGGCCATTCGCGAAACGCTCGGTTTCAGCAACCACCGCCGATGGCTGGGTCGACTCGCCCCCTTCCTCGCCGGCTTTCATATCCATGACGTCATCCCGCCCGCGGAGGACCACCTTATGCCGTCTTTCGGCCGGATCAATTTCGGCTTGTTAAAACCCTTTGTCAAAGGGCATAGTATCAAGGTTTTGGAACCCAGTCCCCGGATTTCGCGCGACGAAGTCGCGGCCGGCCTCCAGGCCATCCGGACCGCCTGGGACACGCCTTCAACTTAACTCTCGGTATCGACATAAAAGGTCAGTCAACTGATGAAAAAAGCATTGATCACCGGTATTACCGGACAGGACGGCTCCTATCTCGCGGAACTTCTGCTCGAACAGGGGTATGCCGTTCACGGCGTTGTCCGCCGGTCCAGCACCGAAACCTTCGATCGCATCGCCCCTTTCAAGGATCGCTTGACCCTCCATCAGGCGGACCTGCTCGACCAGCTCTCCCTGGTCGAGGTTCTCAAGGAGGTCCACCCCGAGGAAATCTACAACCTGGCCGCCATGTCGTTCGTCCCCACCTCCTGGAAACAACCGGTGCTCACCGGCGAATTCACCGGACTGGGCGTCACCCGCATGCTCGAAGCCATGCGCCAGGTCTGCCCCGAATCCCGCTTCTACCAGGCGTCCAGCAGTGAAATGTTCGGCAAAGTCCGGGAAATGCCCCAATCCGAAGTGACCCCGTTCTATCCGCGCAGTCCCTATGGCGTCGCCAAGGCGTACGGTCATTACATTACCGTCAATTGCCGCGAAAGTTATAATCTCTTCGCCGTCTCCGGCATTCTCTTCAACCACGAAAGCCCCCGGCGCGGACTTGAATTTGTCACCCGAAAAATCACCCACGCCGTCGCCCGCATCAAAAAGGGACTCGATCGCGAACTGCGCCTCGGCAATCTCGAGTCCAAACGCGACTGGGGATTCGCCGGCGACTACGTCCAAGCCATGTGGTTGATGCTCCAGCAACCCCAGGCCGATGACTTCGTCATCGGTACCGGTGTCGCCCATTCGGTCCAGGAGTTTGTCGAGATCGCCTTCGATCACGCCGGTCTCGATTGGCACAAATATGTAGTCACCGATCCCGCTCTCTTCCGCCCCGCCGAAGTCGATCACCTCCTGGCCAACCCGGCCAAGGCCCAACAAGCCCTCGGCTGGAAACCGGCCGTCGATTTCCCCCACCTCGTCCGCATGATGGTGGATGCCGATCTCAAACGCCTCGATGGCAAGGCGGGCTGAATTCATGCGTATTCTCGTCACCGGAGTCTCGGGCTTTGCCGGACGGCATGCCGCCCGTGAATTGGTCCGGCGGAGACATGAAGTCGTCGGGTTGGATCGCATTTCCGCCCCCGCCGATCTTCCGTTGACCCTCCGGTTTATCGGCGATCTGACCCGCCCGGAGATTCTGGTTGAGTGCCTGCGCGATGCCCGGCCCGACGCTTGTTTGCACCTCGCCGGGCTCGCCTTTGTCCCCCAGGGCAATATGCAACCCCGGCTGAATTTCGATTTCAATACCCTCGGCGTCCTGAATCTTCTCGAAGCCGCCCGACAAGCCGCGCCGGACCTCCGCATCCTGGTCGTCACCACCGCCCAGATTTACGGTCCCGGCCAGATGGGTCGGGAAACACCGGCGGATGAAGACGCCCCCCTCCGTCCCGATTCCCTCTACACCATCGCCAAGGCTGCGGCCGATGAGACCGCTCTCCTCTACGCCCGGCAATACCCGCTTCAGGTCCTGACCGCCCGACCCCACAATCATACCGGCCCCGGCCAATCCCCCGCTTTCGCCGTGCCCGCTTTTGCCCATCAAATCCACCGGATGGTTCGCGGCGAAATCCCCCCGATCCTGCGGACCGGCAATCCCGACAGCCTCCGCGATTTCACCGATGTTCGCGACATCGTCAAAGCTTATGCCCTTCTGCTCGAACAGGGACGACCGGGCCAGGCCTATAATATCGCCTCCGGCCGCCTCGTCCGCATGGGAAGCCTCATCGACCGCCTCGCCACCCTTTCCAAACTCAACTTCCAACGCGAAATCAGCCCGGATCTGTTTCGTCCCACCGACAGCAGTATCCTCGTCAACACCCAGCGGATCCGCCAGGAAACCGGCTGGACTCCCGAAATCGAACTCGACACCACCTTGCGGGATTTATGGCAAAGCCTATCGACCGACTGAAACAAATCGTCGGCATCGTGATCCGGCTGGGAATCGGGGTCGGCATCCTGGCCTGGTTGGTGACGCGGATCGATCCGCAAACGCTAATGGGTGAACTCCGTCTGGCAGCCTCGCACTGGCCGTGGCTGGCCGCCGGCCTGACGATCCTTCTGACGGCCCTCATCCTCTGCATTGTCCGATGGAAACTGGTGCTCGAGGCGATGAATTTGCATCTCTCCTGGCCCCGCACCACGGCGGTTTTCTTTATCGGACACTTTTTCAACAGTTTCATGCCCGGCGGCACGGGCGGCGATTTGATCAAGGCCTATTATACCGCCCGCGAAACCCACCACCGCAAAACCGAGGCGGTCGCGACCATTTTCATCGACCGGACCACCGGCCTGGTGGCCTTGATTATCATCGTCCTCGCCACAATCCTGATCCGATTCCGCTTTTTCCTCTCCTACCGCTTAACCCTGTGGGCGGCGGTTATCGCCGGCGGCATCTGCCTGATCGCGGGAGTGGGCTTGATCTTATTGTTCAGCAAGAATCTGTTCCGCGAGGGAACCTGCTGGTCGCGCTGGCGTCAGAATTCCCGACTGTCGAAGCCGCTGGAGATCCTGGCCCGGGCCTATACGACCTTCTACACCTGCCGCCACAACCACGGCCTGCTTCTTCGCACGGTGTCGATTTCCGCCATCAACCATTTTCTCATCATCAGCTGTGCCTATTGCGCAGCCCGGGCGCTCGAAGTGAATTTGCCGTATATCGATTTTATTTCGCTGGTCCCCATCATCTCCATCGCCGGTTCAATTCCCCTGACTCCCGGCGGCCTGGGCATACGGGAAGGACTATCCATCCATTTATTCGCCCTCCTGGGCATCCCTCAAGGCAAGGCCTTTTTCATCATGGATCTTCCCTACCTCGGCATGCTGTTTTGGGGATTATGCGGCGGACTGATTTTTATTTTTTATGCCGCAGGGACAAAAGACGGGGCCGACCGCTTTGATGATCAGGCCCAGTTTATTGGCCAGGGACCGGGTGGCGGCCCGGCCGGCCCCGACATTCAATCCATTCCGAGCCATCCACAATAACAGGTTGCTGGATTCCATGGATGCATATTCCACTGAGCCTCGGTCGGATGAACGGGAGGGCTCATGGGGCACACCCCCAGTCCATTCGGCGGGCATATTCCCGGGCAACTCCATGGAGTTCACGAATCAGCGCTTCGGGATGATCCTTCGAACCGACCTGAAAGACCGGCACCACGATCACATCCGGTGCCATCAACTCCATGATCTCCCGGTACCACTCCACTGGCCGGCCAGCCCGAATCGATTCCGAAGAACCGGTGTAGAAGAGATAGATGAATGCTTTGCGCTTTAGCGACTGCTTGAATCGGGGAAGATCCGCATGACTGTAGGCATCCGACAAGTCCAGGCTGCGCGGGGAAACCGGGTGGACGACATAGGCGGCATGACAGGGATTCGGCCCGCAATTGTGAAGTCCGCCCGCACCGAACTCCTGAAAGATACGGGCATGATAGGGAGCGGAGAATTCGGCGTTGTTAACCCAATGTGATTTTGACACGGAGGATGCTAAAGTGGTTGACATTGACGCCAGGATTCGATGGAGAACGGAGCGGCTGGCAGGAAAGGACGGCGAAGATGATTCCGATTTGGCGAGATGTCGATGTGCTGGTGGTCGGCTCCACGAACCGCGCCGTGGAGGCGGCGCGGGACGTTCGCCGACAAGGCCGCAGTGTCCTGGTGGTTGCCGGTCATCCGAAAGGCGGAGCCCTATTCGACGCGTAAGAACGCAAAACTCCGCGCAGTTGGCAACTCGGCCTCGAATGATCCATCCCCCACCCGCACGTCGCCCCCGCCGGCCAGCAACGTGGCCCGCTGGCCGGCATGTGCCAGGGGCGCCTCGAAACGGAATGTTGCGACATCGTTCAACTCGCGAAACACCAGCGCATACCACGGTCCACCCGCAGCGCCAGAAACGAACCCGGTCCAACTCCGCCCGCTCGGCTCAACTCCCACGGGCAGGATGGGGCCGGCATGCAAAGCCGCGCGATGCGCCTTCCACGTCCGCACCAGATCCGGAAGTTCCACGCGATAGTTTTCCGGCAGATTCGACACTTCAAACCACCCCAACGGATTGGCGATCATCACCGTCGCAAACAAATAACCCGGCGCGTAATTCGCCGGAGCCAACGGATCGTTCGGATAATTCTCCCGATGGCGCGCGACATTGAGGAACTCCATCCGCAGCCGGGCGGGATCCACATAGGCCGCCAGCATCCACAGGTTCCGCAATGTGCCGTGCGGCCAGTAGCGGTGCCAGTCGGTATAGCGGTTTTCAACAAAAATCGGTCCCGCGCCGATAAGCCCGAAATAGCCCGGCCGAATTTCCGCGGTGACATCCTGGTCAAACACCACCCGCCCGCCACTCTCTTGGAGCACCAGGGCAAAGAATCGTTGCAGGTTCGCCTCACCCAACCGGGTGTGCATTTTGACCCCATCGATCTTGATGAAATCAACGCCCCACTCGCGATGGAGGCGAAGGATTTGAGCGGCGTCTCGCGGCCAGTTGGCAAAATCGTCGGAGGAATCGGGGGCGAACCACAGGCCAAAGCGCAATCCTTTGGACCGGGCCGCCGTCAGTACGGGTTCCAGACCCTGCGGGAAACGTTGGGGATGCGGCGCCCAAAAAAGGTCGTCGGCCGCCCAGAAGCCATTCCAGGCGCCGCCGGGTTCGGTGGAATTGGAGGTACGCCCCCGTTGCCAGCCGTCATCAATCTGGATCACATCCACTCCGAGCCCTGCGCCCGCCTCGACTTCCCGCAACATGAAGGATTCATTGACCCGCGCATCTTGCGAACGGTCGCCCCAGGTATTGGAAAGAAACAGGCCGTCACGCCCCGGCACATACCTCCGAAACTGGCGTTGGTGTTGTTGGAGCGCGGCGATGCGTCCTGCACGCCCGCCCGAATAAACCAAGCCGGCCACCGGGTAACCCGCGCCGCCGTGGGCATCCAGCCCATGTCCGATAACCGCACACGTTTCGCCCTGCACCCGCATATCCACCGCATTGTGAACCGGGCGCGCGTGCGGCAGGGGTGCATGCTTAAGCCAAAGCACGCCCTCCCCCGTCGCCGGGTCCTCGATAAAAAACACGTTGCCCGCCGCCTGCACCCGCGGCTCTGCCGGCTTGAGTGCCCAAGTGCGCTCGAAGACCAGGGTGTCATGCTCATCCGTTTGGTCGACCAGTTCCACGGCGGTGAAGCGGTGGTGCAACGTCGTGAGTTCAAGCAGGTCCACCACGTCGGCCTGCGAAATGTCCGGGACGGGGAACGGCGGCACCGTCTCAATTCCGGTGGGCGCAATCACACCGCTCGTTGGGGCCGCTTTCAACCCCGTCGGCCCCGTCACGACAACCTGCAGGGTGATGCTTGACGCCTGTTCGTAAATCCACAATCGGCGGGTAATCGATGCACCCCCATCCGCCGCAGTGCGAATTTCGACGATCAACGCCGATTCTTCGACCGGACTCTGCGCCTCCGTGTGCCAAGTCACCACCGGTTCCCCGACGCCGGCGACACCCATATCCAATACCGGCTGGGTGGCTGGTCGAGCAGACCAGACACGACCGTTTTCCCGGTCGATCAAGGTCTGCGATATCAGCCCCTGTTCGGACAGGGACCAAGTGCGCTCTATCCGGGAGTTGCCCAGCGTGAGCAAGCCCTTCTCGAACCGAACATAACAGGTTCCCAATTGCATGATTACGTTCTACCAAATCGCCAACCGTCAAAGCAAGTTGTTCGCTTACAACAGGGTGACTGGCCGTTTATGTAAGCTCGCGACCTAAACGAGCCTATCCCCCTTTCTGCAAATCGACATTTACCGCTTGAAAACCATCCGGCTCCGTCCTATCTTAGGGGCGTCATTCGATGGATGATCGATGAATCGGAGGGCGCATCGGCGCCCCGACACCGGGGGCCGCCCCCTCCAAATCGAGAGGATACCCGTTATGCTTCATTTCCATGCTGAAGACAATCGTCGAATCGGCCAACGCCTCCACGCCAAGGCGCCGATTCAAGTGGCGATTGACCATAAGTCGGTCTGGACTTCCCTGTTCCAGCGCAAAATCTCCGGCACCCTGTCGGACATTTCCGTCCAAGGCATGCAACTGACCGTTGATCGACACATTGCAAAGGGATCTGTCCTGAAAATCTGGGTGGAGGTGGAATACCAAATGAAAACGTACCATCTGATTCTGCGGGGCACCGTCATGTGGTCCAAACCCGGACCTGAGCTGGGAACTTTTCTGACCGGCCTGCAATTGATGGATTTATCCTCCCCGGAGATGCAAATTTGGGCCTCCTCTACCCTCGATGAAATCCGCGATTTCACCCATTGATTTCATGTCTCCCCGCCCTTTTCCATCCCCCCGCCTCCCATGATTCTATCCACCCAATATCGCTTTATTTTCATCCACATCAATCGCACCGGGGGCACCAGCATTACCCAGTCTCTTCGCCCCTATAGCACCCAACCGGTCCGTTCCCCCTGGACGCGGTTTCTGACCCGATACGGACTCCTCAGAAATGTCGAACGCGCCAACTTCCCTCCCCACTGGACCGCCCAAAAGATTAAACAACGACTGCCGCGCGGCCTCTTCGATGACTACCTGACCGCGGCCTTTGTTCGCAACCCCTTCAGTTGGATCGTCGCCCTCTATAACGCCATCGAAAAATCTAACGGACACCGCTACCAGGCCCGCGTCGCGGGCATGTCGGGCTTTCCGAAATACGTCGATTGGGAAATCCGGCGCAACAAGCGGTCGATCTCACGCTTCGTCACCGACCCGGATGGACGCCTGATGGTGGATTTCATTGGCCGTTTCGAAAATCTGCATGAAGATTTCAGCCGGCTCTGTCAGACCATCGGCCTCGCCCCGATCGAACTCCCGCACGCCGCAACCCGCCGACCCCATGCCGATTACCGCTCGTATTACAACGATGAAACCCGTGAAAAAGTCGCCCACCATTGGAAACAGGATATTGAAGCCTTTGGCTATAATTTTGACGGCTTGGCCGACCCCGCGCGCCTACCCCCCCGCCAGCGCCCGGCAAAATTGAGATAAATGTCTTTCGCCCGGCAAACCGCCGCCTTACCCGGCAAACGCTTTCAGCCAGCGATCCGTGCGCGGCTCGACAAACACATTGTCTGCAATTTTACAGGGCATCGACAATTCCAGCAACAGTGCGTTGCCTACCCCGGTGAAGGAATGCACCAACCCGGGCGACACCGGAAAAACCGATCCTTCTTTTAACTGCAAGGTCTGTTTCCCCACCCTTATCCGCAGGCAACCCTTAACCACAAAAAAAGTCTCGTGCTTTTGCCGGTGCGAATGCAAGGGACAGGTCTGTCCGTCAAAAACAAACAGGTACTTCCCGCAATAACCCGCAGGTAGCTCGTTCGCAATCCAAAACTCGATCTCCCCGACCCGCTTAAAATCGTTCAGTCCAAAATCCAATACCAGGGGATCCGCCGGGGGCAAAGCGATTTTCCATCTTCGCAGTTGGGCCCGGCAGGCCTTCAAAACCCGACCCCGTTCCGGCTCCGCCACCTCAAAGGCCGCGCGTTTCGCCGGCATCTTCGCCGTCCCGTGTCGTTTGATCACGATTTGCCCTCCCAATCAGCCTGCCGAAAAAAATTGATCAGGCGATCCGTATTCGCCTTCGGACGGGGATCGACATGATCCGGCAGATGATCGTAAATGGCATACACCCGGTTCCAATAAACCGAGTGCAAGGCATCGTAGTCAGCCCCGGGTGCGCTCAAATCCCGAAACAGGGTAAAGAAAAAGATCAATTCCTGCCGGTAGGTTTCAGGGTCCGAAAAAAACGGAAAATCCGTCTGGGCACTGGTACGACACCCTTCCAGAATGGCCAACCCCCGCCCCATCGCCCGGTGAAATTCAGATTTACCGAGGTGAATTTTTTCATAGTTACCCCATTCCGGGTAAACCTCGAAAACCGGCAACACATCTGCCAGTTCGCCCGCTCCCTCACCCCATAACCGGGTGTAAAAATGGCGCGTCACCTCGGCCGGATCCCGCGTCGGGGCAATCATCGACTGGGCCGATTGATACAACGACAGTTGGTTGAGTCGCGGGGTCATGGTAAAACAGATCCCCCCATCATACGGCGCCGCCGCTTGTTCCCGCCGCCGCTGGGCATACAGCCGATTAAACCGGTAATGCGGAAAAATCCCATTTTCCCCTTCGGTCAGGCTGAAATCCCAGGTAACAATCCGATGTGTTTTCGCAATTTCACGGGCCCACGGCCGCGCATCCTGAGCCCGCTCCGGCACATCCGGATCGCCATCCGGATTGAAACCCAGATTGATCGCCACCTGGGTCGTTGGAGGAAAATCCGGCAGACGCTTCAAGAGATGCCGCATGGCGCGCTCGGCCCGCTCCGCATCGAATTGCCACGCGGTTCCCTGGATCGATGGAATGAACTCCCCTCGCCAATCGGGGGGCCCCTGGATGTTGCCCCATCCAAAAAAGGGACACCCCCAGGTCCCCAACTCCAACATGGCCCGGGGTTGTAACCGTTGCACGAGTTCGGCCAATTCCTGGGCTTTATCGATGAAGGTCTCCGCCATACAGCCATTCCGGGAACAGCCGCCCGGATCACCCGGAAAAATTCCAACCACGCCCAACCCTTCGAAACGCTGTAACCACTCGCCCCAGAGCGCGAGCACTTCACGCCATTCAGCCGGATCGTTCGGACAATGGGTATGCCAGTCCGGCCCCACCGTCGACAACGCCGCCAACAACTTGACCGCCACACCCCTTTCACGTCCCCGTTCCATCACAACCTGCATCTGCCGCGCCAATTCCCGCCCATAATCCGAGTCCAACCCAGCCCGGCAAAAAAATTGCGGTTCCAGCCAGAACTCGAAAACATTAAAGCCAAAACCGGCGATCATATCGACAAATCGGACCCACACCGCATCGGACCAGCGATGCGGCAATCGGGGATGGAGCATATTCGGATTGTAGGCATTCAGCAAATGCCCGGCAAAATTAACGTAGCAACTGCGATAGGTGTACACGGCCCCATTTTTTGAAAGTCGGGTCAGAAGACCCGCCTTACAAATCCTTCATAAATTGAAAGATGCGATCGTTCACTCCGGGCAAGCCCTCATGTCCAAAATCGGGATAAATCACCAGCTCTTTTTTAGATTTGATTTTATTGTAAGCCGCGAACTGCGTGGAGGGAGGACAAATCGTGTCCATCAGGCCAACCGACATCATGAGTCGCGCCTTGATCCGCCGGGCCAGATTCTGTACATCGATATAACCCAGCCGGGTAAAGATCTCATCCTCCCGCAAGTGCAAGGGATCGAAGAGGCGAAAATACGTGCATAATTCCTCGTAGGCCCCTTTGGCCAGATCCATCTCCCAGACGCGGCGGTAATCGCACAGGAAGGGGAATACCGGGGCCGACCGGGCAATGCGCGGTTCCAACGCCGTGCAGGCCAAGGTCAACCCGCCCCCCTGGCTTCCACCGGTTGCACCCACCCGACGGGAATCGACTCCCGGCATCGCCATCACGATTCGCGCCAATTGCGCCGTATCCAAAAAAATCCGGGTGAATAAAAGCTGGTCCGGCGTTTCGCCATCCAGCCCGCGAATGATATGCCCCCGGAGCGTATTACCCGGCACACCGCCCCGATCTTCCGAAAGCCCGCCCTGTCCCCGGCAATCCAAGGCCGCCACGGTAAAACCCGCGGCCACATACCCGAGTTTGTCCTGCCAGTCCCCACAATTACCGGAATACCCGTGGAACATCAAGAGCGCCGGCCCTTTCCCGGAGGCCTTGCGCGGACGCAACAATTTGGCATGAATCCGCGAGTCGGCTACGCCATCGAAAAACAGATCAAAACACTCGGCAAACGAGGTTTGAAATTCCGCCGGTTTCAACTCCACCCGCGGATCGAGCGCCCACATCCCCGCCAGTTGGTGATCCCAAAATTTATCGAAATCCTTCGGCTTCGGACTGCGGCCGGCATAGGTCTTTAATTGGCTCAACGGCATATCAACTAGGGGCATGATGGATTCCTTTCTTTACGAATGGGCAAAATCTATACCGTTTCCAGAAAAAAATACACGTTTTTTTATGGCTCCAGCCGCCTGTCGGACTTTGGCGGAGCCAAAGTTCACCGGCGGTCATGCTGAATCAAAAAAAAACACAACCCCGGGGGGGCTGTGTTTCTTTTGAATTCGGTCCTGTAGGCTTAGGTGAAAATTCGGCGCAAACCCATCAATCCGAATAGTGCGCCCCCCAGAATGGCTAGTGTTGAGGCGCCATCCGGAACAAGGGTAGTGTGGTTTCCGTATATGGAGACATGCGAGACGTCCTTCGTCTGCCGGGTTCCAATAAAGAAACCTTCAAATTCGATGGCATCCTTGTGTTCCGAGAAATAATGCAAATAAACCCGACACTTTTTCGAATTGCATCGGTTCCTTTCATGGTTCCATTTAACTCGCGGGGGCGACTTTATTTACGCCACCAACGGCGTCAGGAACTGCAATCCATAGGTTCCCGAATTCGGGCTGACATGGCGTGTTTGGGCCGACATCATCACGGAACGCTCGGTTCCCGCCCTGAAATCCATCCATTCCGGGATTTTAAAAGTTAATTGACAGGGCGTCATGGGGGCCATGTACTGGGAACACTGAAGGAGTATTCCGCCCCGGGAAATATTGCGTGCCAGCGCCGGCACAGCATCCTGCAGTCCCAGCGAATTGAACCGCACGTTGACCGGAAATTCACACGGATAACGCGAAGAAAATCGGCGATTATCGCGTCCCGCCAAATTCCCGGACTGAGCCTTGACCTCATCCAGCCAAGCCCATATACGGTCAAACATGAAGGGTTTCGAGAAAACCATAACCCCGTCCGGAACCACCCGCAACAGATCCTGTTCCTGCCAACTGCCGGAGATTACGGCGATGTGTTTGCACCGGCATTGTTTCCGCTTTAAATGCTCAACGAATCGGATGCCGTCCACCTCCGGCATATCGAGATCTGAAACGATCAGATCGGGACACGAGCCCCGCCAGGAACAGGGACAGGAGGCTTCCGTATACAGGGTGCAGTGGCCGGGGCTTGAAAACGAAACCACTTCGAAACCCGCCGCAAACAGCACATGCCCGAGCGCGGTTCGCACCATCGGATCATCATCAACAATCACGGCGTTCATAGGCTTTTCCCGGCGTTAGGGGTGGCCCCCGAAACAACTCCGACAGGGAGTTCGGCTTTGAAATGGTCGCGAATTCGTTCGCGAATCGCGTTCGTCCAGAGGGTCATGGATTTTCCCTGCCAGGCATCCAACTGAACACCAGCCCAATAATAGTCGGTCTCGTTCTGGGCGGCGGACCAACGAACATTTCCCCGTAATTTCAAATCCAGGCTGGACTGATCGTCATCCAGTAAGCGAACCCACACTTGGATTGCCGATCCCACTGGAATCTGCTGTAAAGCGATCAATTTCATCCCCTGCATTGAAACATCCCGGGTCACACATTGAAGCTTCGGCTCGGGAAAGAAAAAATCAACCCAACGACTTGCCGTGGAAACAAGGGCCGGGATTTCAATCTGAATCCGACGGTGTGTTCTATTTTCAACGACGTGTATCATCCTATGAAAATCCTTATTGCAAGCGGAACCATCAAAGAGAGAAAGCACCCGCCTTACACCTGGGCGACGACCCTCCGAATCCGGAATTTACTTTTTCCATCGGCGCGACACCCACCCGATGCAGCCCAGCGCCACCCCCAGAAGGAGCAGCGTCATTCCGCCATCGGGGACTATCCGCTTGGCCTGGTAGTAGAGTTGGTCCTGATTGCGACCGCCGGCGGCATCGGTGAGATTCAGCGCGAACACGCCGTAACTACTGGCGCCATCGGTCGTCGCGTCGCTCCAACTTCCGAACTGTGTCGTGACCAATTGCACATAGGGATTCAAGGCGTTGTAGGCGATTTCCCCTTCCAGCATCCAGATCGCATTCTGAAGCTGGCCCGCCGTGGCGCGTCGGTTCGCATCATAGTTGTAATCCTCCAACGTCCCGAGCGCAAACTGGCTATAGAGCCAGCCGGTTCCGACCGACAGTTCGTCGCTCCCTTGGGGAATTCCGCCGCAGACCGCATCGGTATTGATCACGGCATTGTAAACCCCGTGCGGGTAGATATGCTCGTTATATTCGATACAGAACGACTGGAAACTCCCGGCCACGCCGATTCCGCTCGCATCCGAGGAATAACCGCTCAGATCCAACCACCCCGGAGGCGACACGGGCACCAGCGTAAATTCACCGCCCTCAGCCGTCTGATAAGGACCATAGCTCGATCCGGCATAGCCAAACTGAATTTGGTTCGCTGAGGCCGTCAGGACCAAGCCGATACCCACCCCCATCCAGGCCATCGCCTTGTTGATCATTTTCACGGCAGTTCCCCGTGTTTGGATCGACCGTTAGCCATTCTGGTCCCAAACTTACGACTTCTACAATCATATTATTAGCACGCAGTGTGCCAAATTTTAGATTTTAGACTTCATTTGGCACAATCGACTAATTTACAGATACTTACGCCAGAAAACCAACCTGGGAAAAAAACGAAGAGTGCGAGCGGATATCAAGCAGTGTAAAAAAAACCGACACTTCTAAAAATGGAGGCTTTTTCGTCAGTTTTTCCGGACAGGCAGTCCCCTGCCGCCAAGGGCCTAATGAATGACTCCTCTGATGAATTGGTTGGTGCCGGCAATGATGAGATTCGTAAAGGTCGTCCGGCCGGTCTCGTCAAATACAGTCGGTCCGGTCGCCTCCGCACCGGGAACATTGGTAAAGGGGGTATCCAAGCGATCAGCCACCTGGAGAACAAGTCGCCCTTGCATGCCATCGGGGGCCAGGCCGCCGGTATAGAGACGTTTGATCCCGATGATGACATTACTCCCGTTCACGGTAAACAATTCAATCGCGAAAGAGAAGGTATTTGCGGTGGTTGGGTCAAGTCCAATCAAATACTTCTCGTAAAGGGTGAACCGCGGGTCGGCCCGGATCGCGATCTCGGCCCAGTTCGTCAACCATGCGGTCGGCACATTCGAGTACCCGGTCTGGTCGGGGGTGGCCAGGGCAAACGAGACCTCGTTGCTGATGTCGGCGGTGACGTTGACAAAGGCATGCGTATAGACCCTGGTGCCGACAGCGGCCTCAATGGCAATCGAGTTGCTGGAGAGAGAGACGATGCGATGCCAGTCGGCGGCTTCAAAAACAATCTGGGTTGTGGCTCCCTGTGGAAGGACGCACGTCGCCGGCGAAGCGCACCCGAGCGATGAACTCCCATTACCTGACTGAACCACGGTCAGGGTGCAGGTTTGCATTGGAGTCACCGTGACCAGCGCCTCCCGCCAGGAGCGCGCCTGGTAGGGGTCGATTATTTCAACGCGGGCCGTATACACGCCAACGGCAGAATACGCATACGATACCTGGGTATCGAGTCCTGAAAAGGTCGGGGGTGCGCGCCCCCCCGAAAAACCTTGTAGAAACCATTCAATGTTCGACACGGACCCCTCCGGGTCGGTACAGGCAACGGTAAAGATCACCGGCTGGCCAACCCCGACCGTCAATGAACTCACGCCCAGTTGGGTGACCGCCGGCATCTGGTTCGACTCCCCCAACGCCAGAGGCCGGAAGGAAAGGTCTCCGTACAGGGCTGAGTTGGCCCATTGCCCCAGGGTGAAGTTTTCCACCAGCGCATCCCCCCAGCTTCGCCCCTGTTGCAGCAAGGTCAGGAACGACGCATCATCACTGATAACGCCTTCCCGGATAAAATTATCCTCCGTGGCTCCAATGGCGAGCACGCAACCCCCGCCCCGGGAAAACAGATGCTCATTGGCAATTCCCCCGGAGGTACCGGACGCACAGGATCCCAGCAGGCAAACGCGAACCTGCACCAAGTTTCGCTGAACCGTATTCTTGGAGACCCATCCATAACTGCTCATATACCCGGTCCCGTTCCCGTGCGATTCCTCCTCGAAGAGATCCCCGCCTTTCACCAGACTATCGGCGCCGGCCACATTCCCAAGATCCGCGCGATCTGGAAGAAAATGGAGATTGGTCACCGTCTGCCCGCGTTGTTCCACGACCGGCCAAACCGAGGTCAGAAACTGCCGATCATTCCACCATTCCGGATTTTTATACCGATAGGCCGTGAAGGGCAGGCGAGACTGGCCCCTGCGGTACGCGTGGTTAGCGTCGAGAGCCCGACGGATGAGGGTGACTTCCGACCCGGCCGTGAAATCCTCCACACAGATTCGGCTGACCCAGATATGCCGCCGATTAACGCGGGAGGACACCGTCTGGAACTCATTCATATTCCAGTAGATCAGCTCGTTGTAGACTCCCCCCGCCATCGGTTTGGGAATGTTTCCGATCAGGATGGCCCCCACGAAAAACGGGGTGGGATTGGTATAATGGTCGCGCAAGAAACTCCACACGTTCGTCGCGAAAGTCCCGCTGGAAGGCCAGAGCTTGATTTCCGCCGTGTAGTTTTCTGCCTCGAGATCGGATTCCAGCCGCTGGATTTCATTGGAGAGGGCATCGACAAACAAATTGGAGTTAACCATCACGATAACCAATGCCCCCTCGGGATGATCCGGACGACAGACTAAAATCCGGCCGGTCGCCCGATTCGAATTGGTGACGCTGTCATTAACCCGGTACGTAAAAGAGTCGATCCCGAAAAAGTCCGGATACGGCGCGTAGGTGAGAGTCGTCTTTCCCGAGGGTCCGATTGAGAGGGTCCCGTGCGAGGGTGGGTCCACCACACTGACCGACCAGAGCTGATCGTAGTCTTTGTCGGTAAAGACCGCGGCGATCACCTGACCGGTGGTATTGAGGGAGACCTGTGAGCGGACATCCATGGCCAAGGGGGGGGAGTTATTGGTGATGGTGAAAACAACCGTCACCGAGGCGGTCCCGACCCCCAACCGACTGTACCCAACCGCCTGGAGGTAATTCGTCCCGGCCTGAACGGGGCTCCAGAGAAATTGCCAGTTGCCATAGCCGTCGGGGTTATCGAGCCCGGCCTCGCCCAGCTTTTCGGTCCCTCGATAAATCTCGACTTTCGTGACCGTCGCGTATTCATCCGCATATGCATCAAACGCAAAAATCCTCCCGCTCACCAGGAACAGACTGCCGGGCGCCAGGCAGGCTTCAGAATCACCCGGCCGATCGATGAAGATGGACACTTCCGCCTGAAGGGTGGAAATGCGCATCAGACCGATCAGCAGCAGCACGAAGGGCATCCCTCCATGGATGCAAACCGGCCATTTTCTTGTTTTTAGCAAGGTCGGGCTCCGGCTCACCTGAGCGAAGTCGAAGAGTCCCGACCGTTCTGGCGGGAGTTTTGCAAGAGCCTCGACGATTCCAGGGCCTCGTTGTATGGTTTGTTTGTCCATCGCCCCCTATTCAATGCTATGGAGATTGGCAAGACCGGAGTCGACTCAGGACTCCCCCCACTTCGTCAATTTTCGACTGAAAATAATGTTCGCCTTTCGGATTGCCAAAATGTTTGCCTTTCGCGGCTTGGAGGCGTTCCATATAGGCCGACAAGGCCTCCCGACAGGCCGGATTGCCGATTTCGCCCAATGCGGCCACCACCTTTGACCCATATTCATAATGCAAGGTTACGCCCACCGTCTTTTCCAGTTCCAACGCCAATACGGACCAGGCCGACGGAACGGCGAGATCCCCCAAGGCCTTCACACACGCGGAACAGACCCAATCCTGATGCCCATCGTCACGATGCCGGTTTCGCTCCAAAACAACCGCTATTTGGGAAACCGCCGCCGCCCCTTCGATTTGGGCCAGACTCGACACCGCAGCGGCCACCATCCGGGGATCCGCATGAAAGCATTTCTCCTCCAGATAGCGGGCCACTTCGGGTCCCTGGATGGCGCCCAGGGCGTTCACAGCGGCGAAATTAAAATAGGTATCTTCGTTTCCCAACGCCATGAGTTTCCGAACGGCGTCGGGTCCACCCCGGCGCCCCAGTTCCAGGATGCTTTTTTCCCGGATGTCGGCATCGATGGCCGCATTCCGGGTCATCCCTAGGAACGCGTCGATGTCCGGTTTTTCCTCATCCCATCGAAAAGAGAAAGTCACGACGACGAGACAGAAAAACAGAAGCCACAGGGCATGCCTGGCCATGCTCCTCCTTTCGCCAATCGGACCCATTTTGATAAAAAAAAAGGAAGCAACCGGAGTTGCTCCCTTCGACGTTCGCAAAATTAATCAAACCGGGGTCAAGCCTTGGAGAAACGCCGCCCCAGCATTGCCAATAACGCCAACGCCGATCCCAGCATCGTCAAGGTCATTCCGCCATCGGGGACTATCCGTTTGGCCTGGTAGTAGAGTTGGTCCTGATTACGACCGCCGGCGGCATCGGTGAGATTCAGCGCGAACACCCCGTAGCTACTGGCGCCATCCGTCGTCGCATCGTTCCAGCTTCCGAACTGTGTCGTGACCAATTGCACATAGGGATTCAAGGCGTTGTAGGCGATTTCCCCTTCCAGCATCCAGATCGCATTCTGAAGCTGGCCCGCCGTGGCGCGTCGGTTCGCATCATAGTTGTAATCCTCCAACGTCCCGAGCGCAAACTGGCTATAGAGCCAGCCGGTTCCGACCGACAGTTCGTCGCTCCCTTGGGGAATTCCGCCGCAGACCGCATCGGTATTGATCACGGCATTGTAAACCCCGTGCGGGTAGATATGCTCGTTATATTCGATACAGAACGACTGGAAACTCCCGGCCACGCCGATTCCGCTCGCATCCGAGGAATAACCGCTCAGATCCAACCACCCCGGAGGCGACACGGGCACCAGCGTAAATTCACCGCCCTCAGCCGTCTGATAAGGACCATAGCTCGATCCGGCATAGCCAAACTGAATTTGGTTCGCTGAGGCCGTCAGGACCAAGCCGATACCCACCACCATCCAGGCCATCGCCTTATTGATCATTTTCACGGTAGTTCCCCCTGTTTTCGATCTTTACCCATGCGGACCCCATTCCCCGGATTTCCGCCATCAGATTTAATAGCACACAGTGTGCCATGTTGGGCTTAAAAAATCGAATCAATCGCAATGCATTTATTTATAGACACTTACACTTATTTAAAAGGTCAAAAGCGGACGGCTGAGTTCATCGAAACGCGAAATGATGTAAAGAATTCCGACAGTATTGATTGGCTCAAATTGGAGGGCTGATACGTTTTGAAATCCGACTTAAGGCGGAAAATGCCGACCGTCCGACACAAACAATACCAGATGCTTCCACCAGCAACTTGACGCCATGGAGCGGCGGATCCCACGCGACATTGTTTTTCGCATGATGCAATGAGGCGGCGCGCAGAACCATATACGCCGAGAGCAAGACCATACCGGCGTAGAGCAACGCATATTGTCGCCCCCAGCGCCGCAAATGAACACCGGCCCACAGCCCCCCCCCCATTACCAGACAGGCGACCGACACCACAAACCCCGTTTGAAAGGCTCTGCGGTACCGATACCAACCCTTCGCAACCGTTAGAACACGGCCGAATTCGATCAATGGGGTTTGCAGATCCAGCTGCTTATTGATACCCAGTAGTAAAACCGCCCCCCCCACGCACCACCACATCCAACATTCACGCCGGCTCGAATAGCGCAAATCAGCTCCCATTCTCAGTCCGCAAATGAAACAAAAAACAGCCGCAATGTGGTAGGCAATGGTGATCCCCCACCCGCCCCAATCGTTATCGTTCGCGCCCAATATCCAGTGTTCACTCATGGCCAATGGGATTACACGGCTGGTTTATCGGATGACACCGATGGGATCACCAGGGAGCGAAAGATTCCGACGAGTTGTTGGCGCGCTTGCTCCGCGCGTTGCATCAATCCCCGCCGAACGTCATGCCGTTGTCGATATAGCGACAGAATCCGGGCAACGGCTGCTTCGGGGTCCGTTGATCGGGCATCCACCACCCACTCGGACATCGTCACGGACTCAAACACCCCCGCGAATTTACGGCTATAGGCCACTCCCACACAAGGAACGCCTTGGGACAGCGCCGCGATACAGGCGTGCATGCGCGAACCGACAAAAAAATCAAACTGCCCGATAATTCCCTTCAACTCATGCGGGTCATAATCCCCGGTGATCACCCGAACCCGATTCCGCAAATCGGGCGGCAAACACTCCCGCAACTTTTCCGAAGCTTCATTATCGCTTTCCACGTTGCCGGACGGCGCCAGGGTATGCGGAACCAGCCACAGTTCTCCCGGATGTTCCATCAATAAGGCCCCGACCAGGGATGGCAAAAAAGCGGCATAATCCAGCTTCAGCCCAAACATGTTATTTCGAGTGTAACCTCCATTATACATCAGCCCGTTGACGTTCAACCCCAGGACTCCCGGAGGCATTGCGCCCGCATGCGACGGAAGCACTTCGATGTGCTCAGGACGAACCGGTTCCAGGGAAAATGCGACATCCGGACTTATCAGGACGGTATGCGCGGGTCCTGCCAACTCCTGCGCAACCTGCTGGCTTTGCTTGTCCCGGGCAATAATCACCGACGACCGGCGCAGGAGAAAACGGGCCAGCCAACGCGCCATAGGGCTCTTATACGGCCCGTACGTCTGAGGGAACTGCACCATCGTTCCCTTCACCAGAACGACGCACCACGCCATTAAAAATCCGAACAGAAAGTTTTTGAGTCCATAGATATCGCTAAAACTGTCCCCCCCCCGCACATCGCCGACCAGGTCCGACTCCCGCACGGTTCGGATCCAGGGCGTGGACCGTGAAATAGCGGCTCGAACGCGGGATATCGGCACGGCGCGATACAAGATCGACAGGAGGAGAATCCAGAACAGATGATCCGACAACCGGGACCGGGGGGACAGACGGCAATGGATCACCGGGATCCGGCGGAATTCCCCCCCCACCCGGAACGAGGCCGGCTGATTGTTCCGGTTATTCAACAATAACACCACCTCCCCACCCGGAATAACCTGGGAGCACAGGTTGATCAACGACGCCCCCAACGCAAGAACACCCCGGTTTCCGCTGGTGACCGAGGTGCCCATGATGCACATGCGATGAACACCCTCTGAAGGAGTAACGACCGTTCGTTGCAAAACCACCTCCGACTTCATTAAGTCTAAGACTCAGGGGCTGACCGGCCCGGCTAATAATAGTAGGGTTCGGCGTACCGGGCCCGGAGGGTGGTCCTGATACCCACCAGACGCCCCCGGATGGCTCGATACAAAACATCCCCCAGCCATCGCCAGCGGTGGCGGACAATCAACTGGTACAAAGCCATCCAGGAATGCCGCAGATGCGCCGGCGCCATACACAGGTGCCGATTGAAAGCCAGCATTTGGGCGACATCGATGGTGGATACCTCAAGGGCCCCACTCGCGGCCACCGAATCAAATGCGTGTTTGCCGCGATCGGTTCTGATCATCACCGCAGACCAGCCTTTTTTTTCGGTATTAACCATTTCCGGCGTCCAGGGGTCTGACACCACGATGTCGGCAAAATGTCCCCAATGATCGAGACAATTCTCGCACCGGAGATAATGATCCTTGCCGACCACATGGACAAGCGATCCCCCGATCAATGGCCGATCCATGAGTAATTTACCGTCCTCGGCAAACACCCGAAAGCGGCCCGGCCAGCCGCCTCCCCGATATTGGATGAGCGCGACATTTTGAATATTTACATGGCCATCCTTTTCGATATAGGAACGGGTGCTCAGCCGGGACGCCATCCCGGCGCAAACCAAACCCACGGTGAGCACGATCCGCTCTTTCAAGACCGGAAACATCGCTTGAAGTTTCGCCAACCCTTCGATCATGCAGGGTGTGCCCACAAATACATACCGGCCCGGACGTTGCAGAATTTCCATCAAAACCGTACAGTTCGATACGGGCGCATATTTTGAACCGCGCGCCGATAAAACATCCTGCCGACCCGTCGCAATGAATGATTCTGCGACCAGGGGATTGACCCCGGCACAACGCGTCACAACAGCGCCGGTCACCTGCCCGGAATCAAGTAAATGAAGAATGCTCTGGGTAATAAATCCACCCGAAGCCGCATCCAAACGAACCTGATCATCCCTGGCATGCGTTAAATAACAGGCTGACGATACAGGAACGATATCGACAAACCCGGGGTCCACCCCGCTCAGCAAAAAGGCACTCGGACAAACGGAAAGACACTTGCCGCAATGATTGCATACCCCGGGTATCGGCTTAGGAAAATTGAATCGCTCGCCATAGACAAAACGAATACAGCGTTGCGGACACGCCACCGTGCAGGCGCCACACCCGCAGCAGGCTTTTGCGGAAACAACACTTTCTATGGAGTGGTGTTGGGCTTGCCTGAAAGGCTTCGCTTTCACAGGAAACTGATCGACGGTTTTCAATGGCCGGTTTATTTCCCGTCTTTTCGCAAAACATACAAACGGAAATGGGAACCTGAAAGGGGAGCATCCGGAAACTTCTTTTTCGTAATCAGATTCTCAATGCGAAACCCGGCGGTTGCGAAAACGTGTTCCAATTCGGGAATGGTGTAGAATCGCTCCACCGGCTGGGGGGAATGGACCGACGCCCGAGATCGGGGTGTTTCACTCCGCTTCTGTGAATACCTTCGAACGACCCACTTAACAAATTGAACCGGTTTCGGGTAGGGACGCGAGAATTCCATGATTTTCGTCAGCACTTGTTCCATTTTCGACGGCTTAAGATACACTCCAACCAGGTAACAGCCACCCGCACACAACACCCGGTGAATTTCTTTCGTTGCGGCAACATCATCAATCAAATGCGTAATCACCCCAATGCTGGTAACGGTGGAAAAGGACGCATTCGGGTAGGGAAGTTCCTCAGAAATACCCAGGCATACCGTGGCACCGGAACGCTCCATCGCATTTTGAGCCGCTTTGGCCGATATTTCAATGCCATGTTTCTCCCGGGTTTTTACCGATGCCAACAGATGCCCCTGACCGCACCCGACATCCAGATATCGCCCGGGAGCCTGTTTCGACACCAGGGATGCCACGAATTCATTGAACTCGCGACCGCGAGCTGCCACATTTTCCCAGACGGCGTCATGCTGTTGATACAAGCGGTCATAGAAAACGCCTATTTCCCGATAGCGTTGTGAAACCGTGGATTCGCTGAACAAATGCCGGATTCCCCCCGTGACCTGATACGAAGTTCCACAACCTGCACACGCATTGGAGGTTAATGCCGATTTACAGCAGGGGCACACCAGGTTCAGTTTTGACGACCCATCCATCGTATGGCGCTTTCTTTAAACGAGACTGGTCCGGCAAACCGAGGAGTCTGTCGGACTTTGCCTTCGGCAAAGTTCACAGACTCCTAGGGGGTCACATTTCCCGCTTTGGCTCCGCGCCCAGAGAGGGCCCCGACCCCCGAATGACCGACCATAGGGTCCGCGGAACCGTGGGAAACAGAAGCCACGCAACCAGCAGGGATATTCCCAAAAGCAGCAAAACCGTCTCGGCGACCATCCCCAAGCCCATCCGCGGGGTTCCGAGACAGACCAAACCCAATTCCACCGCCAGAAAACCCGAGACGTAGCCGGCGGATCGCGACAGGTCACGCACCGGAACCCCCTGCTGTCGCTGCAAACGAAGCACGGACACCAGAGTGGCCACTCCTTCGGCAATCAATGCACAGACCGCGATCAGGACCGCCCGGCGACTCACCAGCATCATTCCAACCGCCAGGGGCAGACTCAGGCTCCGCCACAGATTGGATATCAGATTGTTCACGGTGTCAGCCCGGGCCATTCCCGCGACAACGGGAAGGAAGCGAAGGAACCGCACGGCCGATGCAGCACCCAACAGGGCCATGAGATAGCCGGTGCCTTGATACTTCGATCCAAACAGCAGGGTCACCAACTGTTCTCCGCCGATGATCAAAGGCAACGTCAAAACCACGGCCCCCAGGCCGACATATTCGGCACACACCTGGTACTGACAACGGAACTTTTCCGGTTCATTTTGAAAACGGGACAGAATGGGCAACATCAGTGAAGACGCAACCTGGCCAAAGACAAACCAAGCGATGCTGACAAGGGAAACAACCAGCGCGTACGACGCCAGCTCATCCAACGAGAGAAAGGCCCCCACAACCATTTGATCCGCCTGTTGAGACGCAAACATTAACAATCCGTTCAGCAGTAATGGCCACCCGAACAGCCACATGCCCTTCAGGCAGTCGCGTCGCCATGCCCATCGATAGGCGCGTTCAGCCAAAAGATGAGTCATGAGAACCCCCAACCCCGCCTTGCCGAGCATCAGACAGACAATCACTCGGAAATCACCCAACCACCAGGCCAGCGGCCAAACAGCAAGCGTCATTAGAATTTGCGGAATTAACTCGCAGAGCACGGCCGGAAGGTAATTCAAATCACGTTGTTGGCGATAGTAATCGAGATGCTCGACGCTCTTCGCCAAGGGTACCGCAGCCAGCAGGGTAAAGGCCCAGGTCAGGTGCGGCACTTTAAAGGCGCAGGCCATGGGGTAACTAAACCCGGCGATCAACAGTGCGCCGACAACCGCCAATGCAAACTGAAAGGCGTGGGAACTGGCTAAAAAAAACCCGGAGTCGCCTTCCTTTGACTGAATAATTTGCTGACCAAACGACATCCGCCCTGCGACCTCCAGCAAAGAAAGGGTCATACCGAACACTGCGACAAGGCCGAAGTCCGCCTTCGTTAGCATCCGCGCCAGAATGACATTACGGGCAAACGACAAGCCATAACTGGCCATCTGTCCCAAAGTCAATACCAGGGTCCCCCGGATCAGTTTTTTGGATTGGCTCATGCGAAGGGATCATGCAACATTGTTCATTCGATTCAAGGCCGATCAGAACCTTCCATCAAGAACCGGCATTTCGAAGCGAGTTTTCGGTCGCGATTTCCGGATCATTGACCGGGACATCCGCTGAAGGCTCCGATTCGGGCCCGTCTGGCCCACTCCGAACCGACGCGATCATGGCAATACACGCATAGGGAAAAACATAGGATTGGTCCCAATAAGACACAGACACACTGGTTGCGGCATGGGCAAACAGGGACGCGCCCAGCGACCAGATCATAAACAGATCCTCAGGCGGGCCATGTTCTCTTGTTTTTATCGCCTGGCCAACATACCGGAAGGCAATCCAGAGAATTGAAATATACAAGAGCATCAAGGGCAGGCCGCCCACCACACCCATATGTAAATAGTAGTTGGTGATATCGGTATGATCGTCACTCCAGGTCACCCCGGTGGGCATCCAATGCCGCGTATAATCGGTGCCGGCAAGCCACCATTCATCCAGATGCTGGATACTGCTGTCGATCAATTCGGCCCGGTGCCAGCCACCGCTACTGCCGGTCAGGTCAATCCGGCTGATCAGATAATAGGCCGGCGCCTTCATGACAATATCCAAAAAGATATAACCCGCTATAGCGGCATAACGCATCCGCCGGGTGAAGTGGCGCCACTTCCACATAACCAGCGCAAACCCACCCAACAACAGGCTCATGAGCGGACCACTGGAGGCGCTGGTTAAGACCATCAGCAGGCTGGCGGCCAGACCGAGCTTTGCCAATCTCGCATGACTGCGCCAGATACCGATCATCAGGGGGGCGCAGACGGCACCCACTGTTCCGGCAAGAATGGAATGGGCAAAAGGCCCTTGGGACCGCAGGCGGCCATCGCGGATAATCGGGATATCCGGCACGCCCCCCAATACGGCAAAAAGATTCCTCCCGGTGACCTGCTCGTTCAGCATTTCGATCGCCACCGGAATAATAAGTATCGCAGTCACTTTCACCCATCGGACCACATCATCGACCGATTGACAAAAGCACCGGAGAGAAAAATATATCCCTAATACATTAAAAACCAGCCCCAGCCGAAAAATCAGGGCACTGCCCGGTGTCAGGTGAAAAGCGCTGCTAACCAAAGCCCACAAGGCCCAAAGGATCATCAACCAATCGAGACCGAGCAGGTTCCCCGCAGGCCGTTCATGTCGAACCCAAATCCGAATGACGCCAACGAACACGATCATGCGGATAACCGTGAAACCGAAGGGTCCCACCTGCAGACCCTGCCCCAAGGTCATGTAACACGCGCCTCCGAGCAACGGCAGGGGGGCCCATTTGCGTGGAACACAAAGCAAGCCAATGGCAACCAGGGCCACAAACAGAATGGCAAAGGGCGTCATCGGTGGCCCACAACGAATTCGTTCATGGGAAAGACACGGCTTTGAGTTTCGCCGGAGGGGCTGGCAAGGGGCTGGGCGGAGAACCCACCTTGGGGATACGGTAGATATGCAGGCCGCATAATTTGAACGTATCGCTGAAGACGCCATTGTTCATGGCCAGACGACGACGGCTGCGCAGGGGCGTGTAGGTGGCGGCCAGATAATTCGTTCCGACCAGCGCATTTTTCCCAAATTTAACACTGACCGTGCGATTGGCATAATTGACCAACCCGGTATTGGGTAACCCGTACACATCTCCGGAGAGACTCCCGTCAGCCAGGTCATACGCATAATTCCAGTTGGGATCTGGAATTGACAGATTCGTTCCATAATAGACGTTTTTGATTTCAAAAACACTGGACAGTGCCACGGTTCCGCGTAGCGGGGGTTGTGCCAGGGTCAAACTGAACGAGTTGGTTGACGTGCTGACCGATCGATACTCGCACAGACTCTCATTGACATAAAACTCATCAACGATGGAATCCGAGCCGCATCCGTTGACCGTGAAGGTCACGTTAACCGTCTCATCCTCCGGCTGCAAACCATCATTCAACTGCGAGAAATCCGGTTCGGTCAACCGAATGGCGAAGATAAAGATCTCGTTGGTCGTCTCCCGGATAAGCGTATCGACCTGACGACCTCGCACATCGGCGTCGTCGGTGACGATTACTGAAGATTCCGGCCCGAGTATGACATCCGCGAATTGGGTCACGAGGCGCAGGTTTTCTTCCAGAACCCCCTGATTCGCCGGATTCCGGTCGAGCCGCATATTGAAGTAATTGATCATGTGACAACCATGAACAATGGATAGCCAGAATTGCATCCGAACTTCATCAGGCGTCGGTCCAGGGATGTTCTTACCGACGCTAACCGTGGCGGCATTGGCTACATCCTGGTTTTCGATAAATTGCGTAAAAGGGGTCAGATTGTGATTCCATTTTTTCATGTTCTCCAACAGTTTCACCCAGTTGGCTACCAATCCGTCCGCCGCCAATACGCCCTGATTCATGCTGAGATGATCACAATATTCGAGCACGTATTCATCCAAACCGATAATGTCGCCAATACAGTGGCGCTTCCCGCCGAAACTACTGCCGTTGTACAGGAACGCATAGGGAATAATCGCCGGGTTGGGATCTCCGTTATAGATGGAAAAATCCGCCCCATACAGATTGACCTGCGTCGGGTGATGGGGATCCTCTTTTGCCGTAACGAAGTTCCAGGCGGACAATACTTGTGCGGGATTGCGCAGTCCGCGGCCGCCCAGATTCGGCTCGTCGTTCCAGGAATAGCCGAGATTCGCCGGGTGATCTTTGCTGACACGGACGTAGTCCCGGAGCCTCGCGATGTCGGACTGGCGAAAGAAATGGCTGGGGCCTCTTCCATCCCAGAATTCAGGGCCGCAAGCGTACATTTTGTTGGCCAGTGCCTCGTCCAGATAAAGCTTCCAGGAATTTGTGGTCTTCGTGCCATTCACATATCCCTGTCCAAACAGGGTATTGCAATAACGACTCCATTGCTTGATATCGGTTTTACCCAGCAACCAGGGAGTCACCGGGAAGAAAGGCTGGTCGTTAATACGGATGGCGTTATTTTCGTCGATGCCGATGTGCGGGATGCCTGAAAACGTTTTACTGAACTTTTCCCTAACCCGGGTCACCCGGGCAGTGCCATTCAGGATGTCCGCCTGAATGACAAAATTCCCGACCGGAAGGATTCGATGATTGAGCAGGAACTTTTCTTCGGACAGAAGGCCGGTCTTGTCCAACAAGGTGGCACTATAACCGGAGTCATTGGTGAGGGTCACGACCAGCCGGTAACTGCGCAGATCAACCGGTATTTGGGTGTAAACATATTGCGCGATACGGGCATGAATGGGCGCATGCCACAGTTCGAAGCCGGCCATCGGCGTCGTTCCATAAACGGTAATCGGTTTGACCATGGAATCCTTATTGCCATCCGTATCCGTAACGGTCAAGGTCACCGGATAGGTGCCAGGTTGCATGAAATAATGCAGGAATACCGGTCCATTGTCCATTTCCCCGACACTGCGTTTAAACTTATAGCCATCGCCAAAGTCCCAGTCGAAGTCGGTCGTTTTCTCCGCGGGATAAGTGCCCACGATATTGGTAAACGACTGGTCATCCAAGCTCCAACTGCCGTCGAAAAAAACAGCCTCACCCACTTCCACCGTGGATCCCGGCTCGATGTTGAAAATCGCGGTCGGCCAGTTTGCGGGCTTGGCGGGCGTCGTGACCGTCACCGGGGAAGACTGACTGGATTGATTTCCCATGCCGTCATAGGCCGCAACGGTGTAGGTATAGGTGGAAGTCTGTGTGACGCTCAAATCTGCGAAGAAATTGGAAGGACTGGTGGACACCGGGATACCGTTCCGGTATATCCGATAGCCCATGACATAAATATTGTCCCGTGCCGGCGCCCAAAAGAGATCCACCTCGTTCGCGATGACTTTGGTGGCGACGAGATTTGAACAGACCGTGGGAGCTTGCAGGTCTGAATTGGGTTGAGCTCCGTTGAAAACGTCCAGAATGTCCGCCGCGGTCAAGGCCCTGGCATAAATGCGAACATCGTCTACCGCACCGTTGAGGTAATGGTCACCGCTCGAACTTCTTGCGGCCAAGCAGATGACCGGACTAATGGTAAGCCCGGTATTATAGAATTTAAAATACTGGATTAAACCGTTTTTATAACAGGACACATTCACCCCCGTGCCGTTGACATCGAAAACAAAAGCGTAAAATGCCCAAATTCCGAGCGTATTGGTCGAATTGTAATAGAGCGACATGCTGGTATTGGACGCGGTTCGCCAACTGGCTCGGACATACCCGTAACTATCAAAACCGATATAGTCGCCACGTTTATCCGCATATACAATATTGTAGTTTTTATGAGCTTGGATTTTCACCCAAAACGTGATGGTTTTGGTCGAAATATTGAACATCGATTTTTCATCGAGGGAAACATATCCCCCATTATTGGTCAGATTAATGGCGTTTCCGAACCGGCCGGATGTCCAGACGGGATTACCTCCCACTCGGCCTGCATTACCCAGCCCCGAAGAGTCAGCGGCTACCGTTCCGCTTTCTTCATCGAATTTCCAAAACCCCAACAGGTCGGAGGAAACATCAGCAAACACCGACAGGTTTCCGAAAATCAGCATAACGATCAACACATTGCGGATGCTCATTATCTGGCGTATTTTTAAAGACTTCATTTCCGCCTCCTCTGATTTCAGGGTTAAATCCCGGTTAACACACGACTCGGAAGATCTGGTTTTATGCAAAAATTCGACCCGACTCTGGGTTGGCTTTCGATTTCGCTTGAGCGGGAACTCCCACCGCGATCGAATGGGCGGGAACATCCTTGAGGACAACCGCATTAGCGCCTATGTCGACATCATCGCCCACATCGACGCGACCCAGAATCACAGCCCCAGCCCCGACATTGACACGGTCTCCCAATTGGGGGGCTCCGTGTTTGCTTCCCTTTGCACCCAATGTAACGCCTTGATAGATGGCGCATTGACGACCAATCACGGAATCATCATGAATCACGATTCCCCCACAATGAGGCAGAAACATCCCCCCGCCCATCCGCACCGAGAAGGGAATCGTAATACCGAGCCAGATACCCATGAATTTCCGGATCATCAGTAAAGGCAGCATCAAACACAGTCGCGCCCATCGATTTTGAATCAGGCAAGCTTTTCGCCCACATCGATACACGACCAGAATCCAGAATCCTTCCGCCCACCACACATTTCGACCCTCCGCTCGGTAACGATTACGGTCCTGCTTCAAATCAAGCCAAGGGCTTTCGGCTGGAGGATTAAGAACCATCATGAATGCCTTTGATGTCATTTACCCAACGGTCCCGTCGGGCGTAAACGCCGGGACTGGATCCAGGTTCGCGGATGCAGAGCGCGTTTCAGTCGCGACCGTTGTTCCTCTTTCATGAAGGCCGCCACGTCGGGTGGTGCTTCAAGGGGAATACGGCGCAGGGCTTGGCCTCCGTAGGCCGCACAACGAAGCAAACTCCCCAACAGCCGCGGGCGTTCCCACACGCGACGGACACACATGAGAACATAGAATGCCGGATGATATCCGAGGCGGTAGTCCTTGAGACCGGCACGCCATGCCGCCTTCAGGTTGCCATGCAGTGCAGTTCCCGTTTCCCGATGGTGGAGCACCCGAACCTCCGGCAAGGAACTAACTTTCCATCCCCGCATTCGGGCACTCACCTCAGCGATGGTGTCGATGCCTCCGACTCGTGAGGGAAAATACCCTCCGATGGCATCATAACAGGCGCGTCGAAAGAGCTGCACCGCACCGGCCACGCTGTTGATGTTCGTGATGTGCTTGATCATTCGGTCGCCGACCACATCCCAGATGATCCCGCCGGCCAACCCGAGTTGTGGATCCTCACGAAATTTTTCAAGTATACCCGCGTAGTAATCGGGCGGGAGTTCAATGTCAGCGTCCAGGTTTCCCACAAAATCAAAGGGAATCGACCGGAGCGCTTCGTAAGCCTTTTTGAGCGCTTGCGCTTTGGATGCAAAGGTTCGTTCCCCCGTTGGTTCCTGGCGAAGCAACTGGACAAAGTCATGTTTGCGGGCGAAGTCGTCAACTATTTCCGCCGTACGGTCATTCGACCCGTCGTCGATGATCACCCATCGCAACGGCCGCTGGGTTTGTGCGGCAACTGTGTCAAGGACTCGCGGAATATTTGACGCCTCATTACGGGCCGGAGTCATGAGGACATACGCGCCAAGTGGATTCATGGTGGGATTCTCAGAGTGGTTGCGCGCGAAAACGGCATCCCCGTTCCCGGCTGATCCAGTACCGGATGGTTTTGACCCCATTCTGAACCTGACGGATCCAGTCATAGGCGCCCATCAATTTCGCATCCAGCAACCGGGTTGTGTCGTAGTCATTGACCGGGATGCGGGGGTAGGTGAGACAATCACAGGCCGTGCCCGCCCGGCCGACCGTGGTCGTAACACCCCATTCATAGCCGGCCCGGAGTTGAGTCTCATGTAAAAACGACCGAAACCGGGAGTTTGCTGACGGAAACGCGTACGGATAAGAAAAACCGCGGCAAGGCCGGCCAAGTTGCTGCTCAATTTTGTGTTTTGACTCCATCAGTTCAAACGCAACCTGATCGAGCGGCAGATCAGAAAGATGGGGATGGCTCACGGTGTGGGAACCAAACTCAACCCCGGAGTCGGCCAACTCACGCACTTCATTCCAAGTTAAACAAGCTCGAACGGCCATCCTGAGACGAGGCTCATCGATCCATGCGGTTGGAAGAAAAACGGTGGCCGTCATTCGGGCATCATGAAGAATGGGCCATGCGTTATTCATGAAATCCCGGTACCCATCATCGAAGGTGATCGCAACAAGCGGCTGCGTCTGAGTATTCGGCATTCTCAGGGCTGATACAGCCTCACTCAGGGTAATGGCCCGGTAGCCTTGTTCGGCAAGAAAATGAATATGTTCTGCAAACCGCCCGGAGGTCACGTTCGTTTCGAAATATGGGTGCCCGTGGCCTGAAGGGGTTTCAGACACACTGTGATACATCAACACCGGAATACAGGGTGTCTTATCCGTGAAGAGCCGAACCCTTGCCAAACGCCGAAAAACCTGTGTCGTTAAAATAGAGTCCCAGCGAATCGACCTACCCCCCTCTCATTTTTGATCTGCAGCCAGCGCCGACTCATTCCCCCATGAAGACAGGTTTGCCAGCGCCACATTCGGACCGGAACATGATAGGCGCCCTAGGATCGGCCGGTAACGTCATCTGCCCGGGGAGGGCAACCGCGTAATATCCATCGCATGCACGCCAGGCTTCGTTGGACTTTAAATAGGGCGGTTTTATTTCCCGCCAGACATCGGGGGGAGCCCCCCACAACGCGAAGTCCCTGATGGATCAACGTAATAGCCTTCAGAATCCTTTCCGCGGATGGACCTTGATGCTTTCGGAAATATTGAAAACTGGCACGGTACATTTCGAGATAGAATCGGATCGGAGCATTTGCTGAACTGGCACCCCCATGATGAACCACCTGAGCGGCCGGAACATACACGACCGACCACCCAGCCGCACTAAACCGCCTGCACCAATCAACGTCTTCCGCGTACATGAAGAACGCCTCATCCAATGGGCCCACCTGTTCAACGGCACTGCGTCGGGCGATCCAGAAACAACCGCTGAGAACGTCCACCGACCGTTCGCAATCATGGGCGGGGTATGTCAAACTCGGAAAAACGGTATCCACCGCAAAAGCGCGCAGAAAACTCCGCCACAGGGTGGGCTGACGACGACACGATCGTTGCAAAGAGCGATCCGTGTTCAACACCCGCGGACCGGCAAGCCCAACACCCGGATGATTTTCCAAATAGGCGGATAAGATCTGAAAGCAGTTTTTTTCGATTTCAACATCTGAATTGATCAGCGCCAGATAACGGCCCGTTGCCATTTTTAAACCAATGTTGTTGCCTTTGGCAAAACCCAGATTATTCCCACTTTCGATCAGTTTAACCCAGGGGAACTCCGTGCGAACCATGTCGGGCGAACCATCCGTTGATTGATTATCAATGACTATTGTTTCGGCTTCGAAACCGGTTGTCTCACGCCGGATTAAAGACAAGCACTTGCGCAGGTAGTCCTTTGCATTCCAACTGACAATGACAATGCTCAAATCCATAACTAACGGCCAACGAGGCGGTCAATTAAAGCCAAATAATTCCTGAACACCGAGTCCCAACTGTTGGTCTTTACATAGTCCAACCCATTGCGAACCAATGTGCTTCTCAATTCGGCGTCGCCATACACCCGCAGCATTTGGGCGGCCATATCCTGGGGATTTCCGGGATCATAGAAGGCCACGACCGAATCATTGAAATAAAAGGCATCGATGGCCGTCCGGGGAACAATGGCGGGGATCCCTTGACTCATGTACTCGAGGATCTTCGTGCTGTACGCCTCATTTCCGAAGACATCGGCCCGTTTGCCGACCAAACCGATATCCGAGTCGGCCAGTAATTGAGGTATTTCCGACAGCGGAATCGGTTTTTTAAAGAAAACACTCGCGGTCAGCCCCAAATGGGTGATCAACTGCGTCAAAGCGGTCTTTTCGGAACCCTCGCCATATATGTAAAACTCAGAATCGGGCACTTTTTCCAAAAATATCTGAAAGGCCCGAACACAAATATCGACACCCTGGTGCCAATTCAGGACTCCCGGATAAATCACCCGGCACCGCGAGTCTTGCCGTTGTCGGGTTCGTTGACAAAAAAGTCGCGTATCAATGTAATTAATGAAAGGCGTACAGCGGGACTCCGGGACAGCGCGAGCCGTGAGTTTTTTTTGCCAGATATGATTGGCGCTAATAACGTGATGGGCAAACCGGGCCGACAGACGCTCCTGCCAAAGCAACAATCGGTATACGGGACTGCGCACGGTTGCCCTGAATTTACTGAGGTAGAATTCAGGGAGGACATCGTAGATATCAAGCACCACTTTGGCGCCCAACAGTTTCGGAACCAATGCCGCAAACACCTCAAAGTCAGGAATGGAATGCACATGAATGACATCATACGGGCGCTGGAGATGACGTTTGGAAAGAATCCAGAAGGAACGAAACAAAAAAGAAAACAACTTCCACCCATAGGAAAAGATCCCCTTTTCATTGCGAATCCGTTTCTGAATACGGGTAACGTTGACCCCATTGACAACTCCCCTATGGCTCTGTCCCGGGCTTCGAAGGGCCAGAACCTCCACTGAATCGCCTCGTTGTTGCAACGCCTCGGCATATCGCAGGGTCCGATTGTCCGATTCATAAAAGAGAGCACCCACCAAGCAAACCCGCAGAGGACGCCGCTGAACTTCTGAACTCGTTGCCGGCGAAGGCTGTTTTCTTGCTCCACCGATATCCGGCAGCCCCCCCCCCTGACGGCCCCTCTTCGGCATCCACTGCGCGTGTTGCCTGACATAGGAAGCCATCTCGCGGGGCAGTACTTGCCAATAGCGACCGGCGAAATGAACCCTTACATATTCCAGAAACTCTTCATATAATCGTAACGGATATTCATCAATGGCCCGTTCGGAGCGATCCTGCATATAATCGGGGTGCGTGTCAAGCAGAGCCATTCCGCCACAGGAGCCAATCCAATCCAACTTCCGCTTCCAGACGTCGATCCCGGACTCGCCCAGAAGAACAAAAAGATTTAGATCCTGTGGCAAGGTGCAGGGAAGTTCGACGTATCCAGGACGATGATTGCCGCCATGACCCAATCGGAACGGAAAAATGGTCCCGACTCCATCCGACTGAGGTTCAAATGGATCCGTATCGAATGTTGATGTGTCGTATTCAATCTCCAGATAATCCCGCATCCACTCAAGATTTTGAATCATGTAAGGACATCGGAATCCACCCGCATTCCATTTTTTGACATACCGATTGATCTCAATCGCCTGACGTTTGAATTCTTTTTCGGATCTGAATAACGATACGTCATGGCGAAGGCCATGAACCCCGACTTCGAAGCCGCGATGAACCATCTCGTCCCTTAAATCCGGAGGCACCGGGTATCGCTCCGGGACAAAATAAAAAGCGGACCGGAACCCCAGGCGTTCTTCCAAATCCATAACCATACGGCATCGGTTAACGCCCCGGGATGTTTCGACATCGTGCGTCAACACCACGGCAAACGAACGGCCATCCGGCCACCCTTTCCAGCCTGGAGGTTGCAGGCCGGCAGGCGCATGGATGGGCCAAACATCCCCGACCATACCGCGTTTACGTCGGGCAATCGCTTTCCGAAGCCCGATCTGAGCGGATCGGGGCAACAGCGATTTCAGAGCGAACTGTAATTGCATGAAAAACATGGCAGAGAGCCACTCGCGAGAAACCTTCCGATTTCCTCAGCGGCGACGGTAAAACCACTCTGGAATATATTGACGGCGTTGATTGAGAATGGTCCCCAGGATCTTGACCCCTGATCGTTCCAATTCGTCCACGGCATGCAGAGCCGCATGGCGGTTCACCTTTTCGGAGGGAATGACCAGCACGACGCCATCCAACAGGCGCCCCACCCGCAGGGCCAGGCTGGTTTCATCCACCGGCGGCAAATCCACAATCACGAAACGACTGTTGCCATTCCGGACGAACGGAATCATCTCCGCAAATCTCTGGTCGGGCGTTGCGCCCTCCCAATCCTTTCCGGCGTTTTCGGCCGGCACAAAATACAGGTTCCGCTGAACCAGTGCGGTCTTGCCATCGGGATGGGCCACCACATCCGTGATTCCGGCAAACGCATTCACGCCAAATATCTTGGGCAAGGACGTATTTCCTCCCCCACTGATCAACAGCACGGGCCGATCCCCGGATCGACTGAGTTCCAAGGCAAGGCCCGTTGCGATCGTGCTCACGCCCGCCCTCCGCACACAACTCGTGATTCCAATCACATACGGCGGCTTGGTGGAGTCGCCAAGGGTCATCCGGAGTCGATCCCGCAAGGTCTCGCAATAGGCATGGAGATCCTGATGGACACCCCACGCCTCCGCCTCCCCCCCGGGGGCGTCCTCATGAGCCGGCAAAGCCAAGGGTTTCCGGGGTCGTCTCAAAGACCGGGAATCGGGGCGGACTTCCGGAACGGATACCAGGAGCGGAAAATGTAACCGGGCACGTAATTCCTCAGCGCTTCGGATCGTATGGTCGAAAACATATTCCTTCGCCATCGCCAATCCCAATCCCAAGGCAACCCCCAACAACAGCGCCAGCCCCATCCGTTTAACCAAATCTTCCTTCATCGGCTGGGTCGGCAAGGTAGCCGGTTGCACGACACTGATGTTCGAGATTTTTCCCGAAGTGAGGGCATTATCAATGCGGGCACGCTCCAGGCTTTGGGATAAATACCGGTAGTTGACTTCCTGCAGATCTTTTTTGCGCTGCAAATCGACAATCTTCGCTTCCACCGCATCGATCCGCTGGGCCTCGTCCAAGGTTTGTTTCAAGCGTGCTTTGTGCACGGTCATTTTGGCTTGAAGCGAGGCGATCATCGCAAGATCTTCATTCCATGGATTGGGAAGCGGAGCGGCAAGGGGTTCGTCGCGCTGGATAGCCCGATTGGTCGGGGCCGGAACGGTCCCCGTTTTTATTTCATCGAGGATGCGCTGGGTTTCAATAATTTGATTCCTGATGCTTTTCACCGGGATGCTGTCCTCCGTGTAGGAAGACAACAACTCCACCTCTCGTTGGCGTTGGCGGAAGAGCCGCATCGCCAGTTCCAGGGGCATGGAATTGGTTGCCGGGGAAGGACGGACGCCTGTCTCTGGAACTTCCAGCGGCAAGGCAAGGCCTTTAAAGAACTCCACCCTCGCTTGGGATGCCGCCAGCATAGCCTCCAACTCACCCAGTCCTTTCGTCAACTCCTCCATCCGTGCCGCCGACATCTTTTTTGAATCTTCAATCGCGACGATTCCTTCCGAGTACTTGATTTTTTGGAGTTCTTCCTCGGTCTCCGACAATCTTAACCGGAGTTGATCGGTTTGTTGGGACAAGAATTCGTAGGCCCCCACCGAGCGATGAATCTCAACATGCCGGGCTAAATACGCATCGGTCAGACGCCGCAGACATTCCTGG
>CAZCDO010000004.1:0-16074 GCA_964497135.1 uncultured Verrucomicrobiota bacterium | reverse complement strand
GGGCAACCTGAGGTTCGGGACCATCGAACTTAATATTGATAATATTGCTATTCTTCGGAACTTCGATTTGCAATCTCGATTGAAGATTCGCGGCGATTTGCCGCGGATTGGCCGTATTCGTGGCTTCCTCTGCGAACCGGAGAAACCCCATTTCATCGACGACTTTTTCAATCAGGTCCCGACTTGTGAGAATCTGTATTTCGGAGTTGATTACATTTTCACCGCCGCGGCCCGGCGAGATGATCCGATCACCGGTGGCCTCCGAATCCAGCACTCGACTTTCAGTCACATACCGAACCAGCAGCCGGGACTCCGAACGATACACATCGGTTGCCAGGTAAAACAAGATTCCGGCGGTCAGTACGCCCAACAGCGAACAGACCAGGATCGTGTGTTTGTGGCGGAATAATAAATAATAAATATCGCCCATCGACAGACTGTCCTGCCCCTTGGATTTCGTAACTTCTGGCATCGGATATTCCCCTCTTTTGATTCACCGCGGACGTTGACTGTATCGATATCGATTTCGGGCTCATCGCGCGACGTTATCCGGTTATGCGATGTGCTTATACAGCATGGATCCAATGACCCGCAAACACGAAACCGGCACTCTTTTCATGAAGCCAAATCCGGCTTCGGAGCGAGCACGACCACCGGGCAGAAATCTCCCGTGCAGCAGGTCGTACCGGAAGTAGGCGACTTCAGTTTCCTCGGCCCCCCACCCCAATTTGAATCTCCGAAGGCCGGCATTCGCGAGGTCTGTTCTGCCCATCGAAAGCTGCTGAAAACCGTCTTCGATGTATCGCCGGATAGCTTCCCACATGATCAGGGTGGCCGCCCTCAAATGCTGCCACCGGAGATCGGCGGCACCATATTTAAATATGGCTCTTTTCCCGGCATGACAAAACAGGGAGGCTGCGATCAACCTTCCTTCATACCTCGCGGCGACCACCATTCCAAGTCCTTTGGTCAGAATCTGTCGATGCAATTGTTGAAAGAATGCAAAGGGTTGAGGTGGCCATCCATGCCGTCTCCGGGTCCTGCAATGTAAGTCGTAGAATCCCCGAACCGCATCCATCGTGTTGGAAAAGGAGATGTCAACCCCCGCTTTACGGGCCTTGCGAATCGAGGTGCGCACACTGCCCTTCAACCGGGCATTCAGGCTAAACTCTCCTTCGGCCAGATTCAAGGTGTGTTTAAGATATTTTGCATAATGCGGGATTTGTTCGCCAAATTCGGCCGCATTTCGAATCTCAAAATACCGCCACTGATGTTCGCGGCCAAACGACTTCAAGTCGTCGATGACCAGACGGCCCCTCCCGCCGTCCAACCCGAGGGGTTCGCAATAGTCTGAAAAAGGAAGCGACACCCCCCGCCGCCCGGTCATCCAACTGGCGACCTGCATCATTGGCAGGAGACAGACCCAATCCCCTCCCTCGACACCCACTCGATAGCACGGAGTGTATCCATAGGTTGAGGCTAACACGCCGGCCCATTCGGCGGTGTTAAAAAACGAAACGTCGCCAAGGGCAGCCAGACGGTCATTCCAATCCGGCCAGTCCAGGGGATTGCAAACCTCAAATTGCACGTCGTGTCGCCCGATCTGGGTTACCGTCCCACCGTATTCAGGACGATCTTGAGTTCATCACAAACATACGCAATTTGTTCGTCGGTCAATTCCGGGAACATCGGCAGCGATATGAATTCCTGGGCACTGGCTTCTGCAACTGGAAATGATCCTTTTTTTATTTTTAGCGACGCATACGCATCCTGCAAATGCAGGGGAACCGGATAATGGATGCCGCAGGCGATTTCCCGCTCCGCCAGTCGTTCGATCAATTCATCCCGGTGTTTCGCTCGGATGACATAGAGATGATAGACGTGCCGGGCATACTCCGCCTCGACCGGAAGAACGATCGCCTCCACATCAGCCAGAAGGTCGCCATACCGGTGCGCGTGCGCCCGTCGCGCATCATTCGCCGCGGCCAAATGCCGCAGTTTAACGCTCAAAATCGCGCCCTGTATTCCATCCATGCGCGCATTCCACCCAATGACCGAATGGATGTATTTCTTGGGCTGTCCGTGTTCCCGAAGAATCTTAATTTTTTTCGCGAGTTCCAAATCGTTGGTGACGACAGCCCCCGCTTCCCCATAGGCGCCCAGATTTTTACCGGGATAAAAACTAAAACATCCCGCCACCCCCAGGGAACCGGCCATGCGCCCCTGACACTGGGCGCCATGAGCCTGGCAGGCATCTTCAATCACCGGCAGTCGGTGCTGTTTCGCAATCTCTAAAATGGAATTCATGTCGGCGGTTTGTCCAAATAGATGGACCGGAATGATCGCTTTGGTCCGGGCCGTGATCGCCTGCTTTAAACGGCGGGGATCCATCGTGTAGGTCCGGGCGTCCACATCAACAAACACCGGATGGGCTCCGCACAAACTAATGGCTTCCGCGGTGGCGATAAATGTATTCGGAACCGTAATGACCTCGTCCCCGGGACCAATGCCGTACGCGAGCATCGTCAGCCAAAGCGCATCCGTTCCATTCCCGACTCCAACCGCATATTTCGTGTCGCAAAAGGCCGCGAATTCCTCCTCGAATTTCGCCACAAAGGGCCCCCCGGCAAAGGCCGCACTTTCAAGTACGTCTTGAATCGCCACCTGAATTTCGTTGCTGAGAACTTTATATTGGGCTTTGAGATCAAGAAAAGGAACTTTCACACGTTATTCTCCTGTATTTTTTTCTGTTCGCGGGATAGCCGGTTACGATCAAATCCCATCGAATCGTTTCACGAGTTGTCTCAATTCGCCTGAATGGGTACCTGTCCCCCGGCTTGACGGAGCGAGGCCGAGGCCGCCTCTAATATCCGGACCACACCCGTCCCCTGATGAGCGGACGTGAGCGGGGTGTCGCCCGTTCGAATGCAATCCAGAAAATGACGGCATTCGATCTTCAAGGGTTCATCCTGTTTGACGTACGGAATATAAATGTCCCCATAGTGATAGGCATACTGAAATTCGGCAAAAGAATCGTAATGCGGGGGTTTTTCAACTCTTTGATCATAGATTTTAATCTTGTGTAACGGTTCCAGATCATCGTAGACAATCATTCGCTTGGTGCCCACAATCGTCATTTCCCGTATTTTTCTTGGGTCCAGCCAACTGGTTTGAACCGTCGCAAATCGACTGCTCGCGAACATCAAGGTCATGTTGCTGATGTCTTCAATGCCCGGGGTCACATTCGCATTCCCCTGGCAGTTGACCGCGGTGGGGCGTTCTTCCATCAAGTATTGAATAATGGAAATGTCGTGGGGCGCCAGGTCCCACACGACGTTGATGTCTTTCTGGAACAAACCGAGATTGAGTCGACGGGAACTGATGTAAAGAATATCGCCAATATCCCCCGCCTTGATGACTTCTTTGATTTTTCGGATATGTGGCGAATACAGAAACGTGTGCCCCACCATCAAGGTCAGATTCTGTTTTTTTGCCAGTTCGGCCAGTTCCTCACACTGGGTTACCGAACTCGCCATCGGTTTTTCGATCATGACGTGCTTGCCGGCGCTGAGACATTGATGGGTCAGCGGGTGGTGCAGGTGGACCGGAGTGGCGATGACAACGGCATCCAGTTCGCGCTCGTTCAGCATGGCTTCGAACGAAACATGGGTCTCAATTTCCGGATAGATCGATTTCAGGTGTGCCAGACGACCCTTGTTCATGTCGCACACATCGGACATCTGGCAATCGGCCAGGCTCCGGAAATTTCGCACCAGATTCGGCCCCCAATACCCATACCCTACCACGCCAACACGGATCGGCTTTTTCATCGTCACCTCTTGTCTGTGGATGTCTCTCGAATTTGTTCCATCACGGCAGGGATGGTTTTCACGAGGATTCTTAAGTCTTTGGTCAAGGTCTGCCGCCGGCCATACTGGATGTCCAGCCGCATCATTTCCGTAAAGGTCGTCTTGTTTTTGCCGCTGACCTGCCATAACCCGGTCAGCCCGGGATAGGCGTCGCACCGCCGTTTTTGCCATTGACTGAAATGTTCGTATTCGTAGGGCACACAGGGCCGCGGCCCGATCAGACTCATATCCCCCCGCAGAATGTTGAATAATTGGGGCAATTCATCCAGCCCGGACGCGCGAAAGATTTTTCCAAAAGGAATGAGCCGCGGATCCCCTTTATCCAGTTTGGTGAGACGCGCGTTGGCCTCCATTAAATGGACCAAATGCGCTTGATGAACCCCCGTATCGGCAAGCACTTTCATGGATCGAAATTTGAATAGTACAAAAGATTTGCCCCTGAACCCGACCCTTTCCTGACGGAACAAAACAGGCCCCGGAGACACGATTTTGATGCCCAGCGCAATCAGTAACATCAACGGCCCAAACACGGCCAGGCCGATCAGGCATAACACAATATCGAGCCCTCTTTTCCAAATTGGAAAAGGGGCCACGCATATATCCGCCAACGGGTGCGATCCACCGATTTTACACGATTCGCCCGATGTTTCAGATGAGCCCTGCGACGCCCCCCCCTCGAGGGGATACAGATAGCACTCGTAATCCATACGGATTCCGCCGGCCAACACTCGCCGACAAATCTGCTCCGCCACCAGGATGGCGTTTTTTTCCTGCGTGTTGGGAAGCAAAACGGCAATGGTGTGGGAATCCAGCCAACCCGCCACATCAGTGGCACGCAGACGATCTGCCAGCACCCGCCCCATAATCTGGGCCGAGGCGTTGTTGATGCGACTTTTCCCCATGTGAAAAGCCAGCAGGGCGATGGTATGATTGTTGCGTTCCGTCATCGCCCGCTCATGCGTGAGGATGGCCATGAATATCTCTTGGGCGTGAATCCCCCTGACCCGGGGGTGCAAAATGGAACGCAAGGAATTTTGAAAAGAATGGAGTCGAGTGAGCATTGCGATTCTATCCGCTATGGGAGGTTACGCTTTGAATCAACCCTTCGGCGCCTGGCACATCATAAAAAAGAGGTCGTTCTTTTTCCGGACAATCCGGGAACATTCGTGATATTCTCATCGAGGCGATCACCCGACCCCGTTGCTTTCCCTGCCGCCTTGCAGAGCGGTGTCTCATTCCGGCGCCGCTTTTATTGGAGTCGGGCTGTGAATCTGTAAAAACACCCCCGCAGAGCCATGTCTGCCTCGGAATAACAAACCGTTTGATTGTAAGCTAATATCTCTGTTGCCGTAGAAACCGGTTCCCACTCTTCCCCGTTCGGATCATAGCTTTGTTCCAAGGTGTAGAAGCGGTTTTTTCCCAGGTAGCCGGACCCCATGGCTTCCCTTGCGTGAAACGAAATCTCAGCCCGACCGGCTAGGGTGCGAATATCGATGAAGGGGCGGCTCCCGGGATCAAAGGGATCTGTTCCGGCTACGTATTCCTGAATATTCGATAACCCATCCCGATCCGAATCGTCATCGGCAACAGCCCCCTGGATGCCAACCCCGCCCAAATGGATAATTTCCCAAACATCCGGGATTTCGTTCCCATCCGCGTCGATCCCGTCTTCAATCGACAGGGCGCCGGGGCTGGAGCCCACCGCGGTTACGCGGATCGTCGCCGGGTACAGGTCCGCCCCGTAAAGTTCAAAAAAGGCTGACCGATTCGTTTTAGTCGGATCGAATAAGGCAGTCAGAGTCACGGTCTGTGGGCTCGCCCAATTCGCGGGAGAGAACACCAATACGGTCCCTGCAATTGCCCCAAGATAAGGATTTCCACCGCTTAATCGTCTCACCCCAACCGTCGTCACATTCGTTGGCGGCGCATCAAGCCTGACGGTAAATGTTGCAGAAGCGTTCTCCGTAACGGAAATATCGGGGGAATCCGCCAGAATGGACGGGGGCACATAGATCGCCACTTCTTCGGAAAAAGCGCTCTCCACGCCCGCACTATTCACCGCGGTGACCGCAAAGTAGTTGCTACAACCCGGTTGGAGGGTGAAAATCGTGAGGGTTGTGGAATTGGTCACTTCGGTCTGTTCCGTGTAGACTCCGCATTCGGTGCCGCTATACAGCCGATAGCGCATCAAGTCCGTGAGTGCCGTGCCGTCCGTATAAGTTACCGTGGGGTCCCATGTCAGGGTGACTGTTCCCGCACTCAATGAAGCTGAAATACAAAGAAAGGCACCTAAAATCGCCATGCCCCCGGATCGTATTTTAGCCCTCTTGCTCATGTCTATTCCTTCTGATTGCATCGACGTCCGATGCAATAGACTGAATAGCCACTAGCGTGCCAACCAAACCGATCATGAGGGGCTCAAGATGTACGCACTGGATGAATTATTCGGCATCACCCAGCGCGCCAAATTGACTTGTGCGGAACGTTTTAACCTCCACCTTATTCCTGTTTAAAATTTTCATAACTATTTACTGTGATTAATCTTATAAATAAATTAATAGCATTTTTTAAAACTATTTTAACACATCCCTGAATCAACAAAAGTCAACCCGATGTGGGTATCGAGTGGTCTTCTCCCGGGAGCAATATTTATCGGGGCAACCCTACTGTTTAATATTTTTTCTCAATAATGAGAAACAATCGGCTATTTCATCGTTTCAAGTAGCTCACGGGCCCGGGGCGCCAGGCCAGACTGTGAATCCAATTCCAGTGCCTTGCTCAATGCCTTTCGGGCGGCAGTCATGTTTTTGATCTGATGGTAACTCATCCCCAGATAGTAATAAATATCAGCCCGATCCGGGAAATTGACCGAACTCTCCAGTAACAGTCTCGAAGCCCATTCATACTGACCCTTCAGATAGGCCGCTTCGCCTAACGACCGCCCGACATCCGGATCGTCGGGCAACAGTTCTCGGGCTCGCACGAGCAGTTTGAAATCCGGGTCAGAAATAGTCTTCTGCCCCATGAAAATGAGTGCCAAACGTCGATAAGCCGGGCTAAATTCGGGATATTGAGCCACCACCTGCGCATACATCAACCGCGCCCGGTCTTTATCCCCCTTTTGTTCGTGGACCCCGGCCATATGCATCACGAGGGGCAAATTTTCGACCGGTAGGGTACCCCGGCCATCCGCCGCAGGGTTCCCCTCCATCGCCAGAACCGGATTCCTCACTCGTTCTAAAAACCGCCTGGCATCAGCCGCGGATTCGAACCCCGGGGAAGCCTGGAGCGCCTGCGTGAGCAGGTTCGTGGCGGCATCTGTTTTTCCCAGCGCATAGTGACTGAGTCCCAACAAATACTGCCGCTCAGGAGTTGCCCCCGCCTGCCGAATGCTCTCGGTCATCAGACTTTGGACCCACTTGTAGTCACCCTTCAGATATGCGATCGAAGCAACCCGGTCAGCCACTTGCGGATCGCCGGGCGCGGACGCCCTCGCTTGCTTCGCAAAATCCAGGGCTCGGTCCAACTGCTTGAACGATCCGGCCCACACATCGGCCAGCCCCAGCAACCCGGGTACAAAACTCGCATTAAGCGCAATCGCCTTCTCATACAAGGACCGGGCGCGCTCCCGATCACCGCTACGAAGGTAGAAGGCCCCGGCTTTGACCAAGGCCAGCGGATGATCCGGACACAGGGCGAGAAAGGCCTCCACCTGATCCGGTGTTGAATATTCAGCCAGATCCTTTCCGGCGGACAACACGGTCAGCATTTTTTTTGCTTCGTCAAAACCGGCGAAAGAACTGGATAATTCCATCGATTTCACGACAGAGGCCCGCGCGGCCTGCTCATTGCCCAAAGCCGCCTGGCACACCCCCAGATGATAGAGCACTTCAGGCTCGGCGTCCAAGAGTTCAGCCGCCTCCTGAAGCAATGTTAATGCCCATTTGTAGTCGCCCCGGCGACATAGAATCCATCCAAAGGTGTCGGCGACATGCGGGTCCCGCGGCGCAAGACTTCTCGCCTGTTTGGCCAATTCAAAGGCCTTGTCGTTCATCGGGGAGGTGGCCTGATAGAGACAGGCCAGATTGTTTAAAGCCGGAACGAAAGATGGGCGGATCGCCAGAATCCGTTCATACTGTGCCGCCGCAAGAACCGGATTCTTTCGTCCCATCAGAATTGTCGCTTTCAACATGAGCACCGTCACGTCGTTGGAGTTGACCGTCAAAGCCTTGTCCAGTTTGCCAAGGGCTTGATCCTCCTTATGCGTTTGAAGATAAATGTGACTCAGCCCCACATACGCCGCCGTGATTTCCGGCCTCAATTCAACGGCTCTTAAGAATGCTTTTTCCGCCAAGTCCCAATCACGCGTCCGCGATAAAGCCGTGCCCAGCAGAAAATGGTGCCCGGCAACGTCGGGGACCTGTTCGATCTGTTTCTCGATTCGCTTCACCACCGCCTCGCCAGTGGGATCCAGCACGAGGAGCGCTCCCGCCAGTTGTTCCAACGCCTCGCTCGAACCCGGCTCATGTTTCAGCACATCCTCGAACAGGGCGATGGCCTCGTCATTTCGGCCCAGCCGCCTCAGCGCCAGGCCGAGCAAATAGGGGCCCTGGAGATTATCCGGCCGATGTTTTATCAGCTCCCGATACGTATCAGCCGCCCGCGCAAAGTCTTTTTGGGCCCCATACGCCGCCCCGGCCAGCACATACGCCAGTCCTTCGTTCGGATGCCGTTTCAGATACGGCTTCAGCACGGCCAACGACCGATCCGGCTGCCCCGTCCGAATGTAAATCTCCGCCAGGAGCCGAATCGAATCCCAATGATCGGCATCCAAGGCCAGCGCCCGTTCACCTTCTTCACGCGCTTTCTGAATATCCCCCTTCACCATCCAAACCATTCCCAGGAGATACCGACTCTGGGCTGCCTTGGGAAAAGCAGACACGAGTTTTTCGTAGGCGGCGACGACATCATCCGTTTTCCCCTGTGCTAATTTCACTTTCTGCATCAAGAGAAAAGCATCCAGATTGGAGGGGGATGATTTCATAATCCCCTTCAAAAGGGTCAGGGCAACCTCATAGTCGCGCTCGCTGAGGGCGATCTCCGCCCGGGCCATGATGGCGGCTGTGAACGTCGGAACCTGTTTCAGCAGTTCGTCAAGAATCACCTTGGCATCGTCGGCTTTCCCGCCAGCCCAGTGAAAGCGGGCGAGTTTGACCCGGGCCAGGGATTTGACCGGCGCCAGATCCGCCGCGAGTTGATACTCCTGGTCCGCCCGGATCGAATCGCGTCGCAGCAGCGATAAGTCCCCCAGGGCGAGATGAATCTCCCACGATTGGGGCATCGTCTCCAATCCCTTTTTATAAATGTCTTCCGCCCCCTCGAAATCACCTTTTTTCAAATGTAACGAAGCCAGGGCCACAAGGAATTTCGGCTCATTCGCAAACTGGGGGAGCACGGCCGATAGCCGAGTCAAGGCCTCCTCCACTTCCCCGGACGTGGAAGCCCCCGCCCCCCATAGCACCAAGGCTTCCCAATGGTCCGGTCGCTCTCGAAGAACCCATTCCGCCCGATCCCTTGCCTGGCGCCGATCGCCCACCGCCATAAAAAGCATTCCCAATTTCATCCGGATTTCGACATCGGCGGGATCTTGGGCTTCCGCTTTCATCAGGTAGTGAATGGCGGTACGAGCTTCACCCATTTCATAGAGGGCCACTCCCATCCCGCGATTGGCAACCTGATTGGTCGGTTCAGCCTTCAGGACATTTAAGTATTCAATGCTGGCTTCCTGGTATTGTTCGGCTTGCACATACCGCGCGGCGCGCGCCAGATGCCGGGCCGGTTTCGCCTGGGGGGAACACCCGCCAGCCCCACCGATCCCCACCCCGACCCCAACACAGGCGACTGCGGACCATCGAATCAACGTCCAGCGTTTCATTCACGCTCTCCTTTGTCGTTCACTTCGGCGTAATCCCCACAAGATGGCCACCAACATCCCCATCGAAAGAATAAAAAAAAACGGTCCTCCCCGGTGATGAAGGGGCCCATCGATGATCCCGGGATCGACGTGAAGGGATAGCAACGTAATCGTCACCACTCGAATCCCATTTCGCAAGAGGCCGAGGGGAATCACCAACAATGCCAACAGCGTCCGACTCCAGGCTTTCTGGAGAAAAAGAAAGCCCGCCACCAAACTGGTGATAAATAACACCAGACTGGAGTGTATCCCGCTACACTCTTCTGCAACTTGAATCGTCAACCCCGGCAAGTAGAAGGTCAACCCCTCCCGATACACCGGAGTCCCCGTCACCCAGAACAAGGCCTCGGACACCCCGGCCGAACCGTGCTGTAAGGCCATTCTCAACCCATGCGCCAGGGCCTCGGGAATCGGGGCCATAAAATACAGAAACACCAAGGGGAACCATGAGTTCCGGAATGCCGGCCACCCCAAAAACCACACCCATCCACCCACCAACGCCGTCACAAACGACAAAACCGGAAGTAAAAGCGCTCCGCCAGCTCCTTCGAATCCCCCTCGTGAAATGAATTGCGCCGCCAGCAATCCTCCCGAACAGATCCACAGCATGCCCCCTAGAAACCCCGGCAAAAACGCCGGGAAACGCGACGCGGTCGCTCCTTCGGGAACCCGAGCAACACGGGGTCTCAGAAGCAGGTACACCGAGATAAAGGGGATGAGGGGGATATAGGATTCCAAATCAGATTGGAGGGAGTGCCGGACCAGTCGAATCAGGACCGGCGAATACGCCGCAGTGAGTAATCCCGCAAACACCCCAAACAGCAGGTCCGGCCGCCGTGAACACCCCGTACCGTTTTTGCCCATGGCTAGTCCCTTTTGATCGCAAGCTTCTCCATGAGTTCATACAAGGTGGGACGGCTGATTTCCAACTCCTCGGCCACGGCGGTCATCTTGCCTTTGTTCCGTCCCAAAGCACGTTGGATCATGTCCCGCTCCAACTGCTCCCTCGCCTTCTTGAGACTCTGCACCTGAAGCCCGGACGCCACCGCCGCATCCGCCAGATCCAAGTCGGCCACATCCAGTTGTTTTCCGTCGGCCATAATCACCGCGCGGCGAATCCGATTCTCCATTTCACGCACATTTCCCGGCCATTCGTACCGGCTGATCGCCAGGAGCGCCGACTTGCTGAATCCTGAAATCACCCGCTTGTTCTCGTGGGCAAATTTCCGAAGGAACGCTTTGGCGAGAAACAGAACATCCCCGGTGCGCTCTCGCAAGGGAGCCATCCGAATGACCACCACCGCGAGGCGGTAATAAAGATCCTCCCGAAATCGTCCTTCCGCCAGGGCCTGCTTGAGATCGACGTTCGTGGCGGCAATAACGCGCGTATCGATCTCGATTCCCGTTCGTCCCCCGACGCGTTCAATCCGTTGTTCCTGAAGAAACCGAAGCAATTTCACCTGGATCGCTCCGGGTAATTCACCAATTTCATCCAAAAAAAGCGTCCCCCCAACCGCCATTTCGATGCGGCCCTTCCGCTGGGTGTGCGCACCGGTAAAAGACCCTTTCTCATGCCCGAACAACTCGCTTTCCAGCAGGGTCTCAGGGATGGCACTGCAGTTGATGGCAACAAATGGCCCGTCCTTTCGGGGGCTCAGACGATGCACCGCCAGGGCGGCCATCTCCTTCCCGGTACCGCTCTCCCCGAGCAACAGGACGGAGGCATCCGTGGTGGACACCTTGCGGATTGCCGTGAACACCTGCTGCATTTCCACGCTGGTTCCCAGCATCCCCTCAAACCCTCCCTCCTCCACCCGATCCCGTAAAGCCCGCGACTCCCGTTCCAGATGCGCCAGGTAGAACGCCCGTTTCAGAATGATCTTAAGTTCGTCGGTTTCAATCGGCTTGATCAAAAAATCGTAGGCCCCTAACTCAATCGCCTGAATGGCATTATCCCGTTCCCCTTGTCCCGTGATGACAATTACTTTTATCAGGGGGTCCTGAGCAAGCATCTCATGGAGTGCCAGAAAACCTTCCCCCGTATCACCCGGATGCGGCGGAAGCCCCAGATCGAGCAATACGACCAGAGGATGATTTTCCGCGAGCCGGGCCAGGGCATCGGGACGATCCCCGGCCAATAAAACATCATAGTCTTCAGCCAAGGCCCACTTCATTTGCGTCCGGATCTCTTCCTGGTCATCGACTATGAGCAGTTTCGTTTTCACGTTATTTCTCCCGCCCCGGGGAACGACACCCGAAAGGTGGTTCCCTCGTTCCGGCGGCTTTGCACTTCGATTTTTCCCCGATGCGCCTCCACGATCATCTTACTGTGGAACAAACCAATGCCCAACCCGTCCGGTTTTGTCGTCTGAAAAGGACGAAAAAGCGATTGTTCCATGAACTGCGGAGTCATTCCGCATCCGGTATCGGATACCGACACCATCACGCCGCCCGCATCCGGTTCCGTCCGGATACTGATTTGGCCCCCCTCCCCTAATGCCTCCCGGGCATTCAAAACCAGATTGGTGATAACCTTCTGAATTTGATCCGGATCCACCCGGACCCCAGGCACGGGATTGAGTTCCATCCTCACCCGCTCCGCCTCGCCCGCACCCAAGCCGCCCACCGTATTCCTGATCAGAGCGTTAAGGTCAGTCAGTACGGGAATGACATCCATCTTCTGCCGAAAATATCCCAGCCGGCCGATCAAGGCATTGATCCGGTCCACACTTTTTGAAATCGCCCTCAAGGCGTCCTGCCGGAAACTCGGATCATCGAAATGCTTGGGCAGATTTTGAAGCATGAGCGACAAGGTGGACGCCGTGTTCTTCAGGTCATGGACAAAGAACGCCGACATGGTCTGAAAGGCTTCCAATTTCCGAGCGTCCCCCAAGCGACCCGCCAACTTGATGCTCAGCAAATTGGATTCGATCTGATTTCCAAAGGTTTTCATCAGGTCAAACTCCTCGACCGTGAAAGGCAATCCGCTGACCCGGTCGCCCACAATCAGGATCCCCATCATTTCGTCCCGGGTCGCCAGGGGCAGGAAATAATAGTTCCCCCCGTTTTGAAACTGCTTCCGCCCCAGACGATGGAGCACATCCCCGAGTTTTCCCGGCACATCTTCGATGGCGGTCGGATACGCATGCGCACCCAAAACCCGAACCACTTCGGTGCCGACCTGTCCATCGCCAATCAGAATCCGGGACTCTCCCTCGGATAAGGCCGTCGAACCGCCCAATGAAAATGACCGCCCATGCTCGTCGACGAGCCAAATGCTTACGGAGAGCGCTTCAAAGGTGTCCGAAATCAGCCGTGTCGCAGCCCGGCAAAACTCCTGCGGGTCGGTGAGCGATGCGGTCCGCTCCGTAAAGGTGGTCCAAACTCGACGATAGTCATACTGGGGCCGGTGAAAATGAAGGCTGATAAAGCGTTTGGTGCGTTGCCGGAAGCGGTCGGACAACAGGAGGATGACCCCCCCGCCGATCCCTCCCAGCACCAGCAACGCATGGATCGGAAACGAACTGTCCCCTTCCCATTGGGCCGTTATTTCCGCCAGCAATCCGACCACCAATAGATAAACCCCCGCCCCCATCACGGTCAGCGATCCATAGAGGGCCCGATGCGATGGATACAAATCCACCGCGCTAATCGTACCCCGCCTCAGGGCCAGAAACATAAACACACAACCGATCCCCATCGCCCCGGCATTCAGCGCCGTCAGATCCACATTGATGGCGGAATAAAGAACCGCTTGGATGGCGCTGTAGCACCGGACGGCAAACAAAAAACCAACGCCCACGATCATGTACTTGACGCGCCACCGCATCGTCCCCTGGGAAGCCCGTAACGTTGATTCCAGGTTCATTAAGCACAGAATGGCGCCCACGGTGAAAAGGACGTGCAGAAGAATACCGGGACGATCCAAAGACAGCATCCGCATGGACAGGGGGCCGACCCCGGCTTCCCCGCTCAATAAATCTTCCCAAGCCAGCGCCACCACTCCAACCGGCACAATGAGCGTCCCCCAAAGAAAGACCTTCCATCGGGTTACAAACTCGTCCTCATTGCCCCGGGCATACGTCAGACTAAAGAAAAGCCAGCACGCCGGCAACAACGCCATCGCCAACAACCGCCATTGTTGCCACGCCAATACCTCCGGCAAAACAAGCGCCGAAGCACTGAATCCCCCAAACAAACTTTCAAAACCCAACACCGTCATTCCGACGACATAAGCATATTTGGCCCGGGATCGCTTCGGCTCTCGACGAAGCGCCAACGCGCCCACAATGAACGCCAAACCCGCGGAAATAAAGGCCAGTAAATGGTCCATATTCGAGACATCCGTTCTGGTTGAATCCACGTCCGTCGGTCGGCTTACGGGGTCAGAACCGTCGCCGTACAGGAATTCTTGAGGGGCACCTCGTTGTGCGGATAAAGATGGAATTGGTAATCGAAGCGGATTCCACAGGACCACATTTTGTTGCAAATCTGCTCGGCCACCAAGATGGCGTCCTTCACCTGCGTGTTGGGAAGAAGAACGCCAATGGTGCGGGAATCCAGCCAGCCCGCCACATCGGTGGCGCGTAGACGTTCCGTTAAAACCCCCCCCAGAACCTGGGCCGCATGGGCACCCATCCGATTCTTCACCGCCACAGAGAAAGCCAGCACCGTGACCGCATAACTGTTTCTTTCGGCGGCCGCGCGCTCGTGGGTGAGAATGGCCCTGAATATTTCTTCGGGATGAATCCCCTCCACTCGGGGACGCAACGCGGAGCGCAGGGCACTCCATAGATCGTTAAGCCTGTCTGACATGACGATGCGGGGCCTCGTAAGAGCGAAACCGACGGTCACCACCCACCCGGCACATAAACCGTATCGAACGGCTTGAGATAAAACGACGCCTGCCCGCCCTTCATGAGAATCTCATTAAAATTGAGCGGGTAACTCTTCACTTGATTGTTCTCCGTCCGGACCACCCGCACGTTACCGCGTTGGGCGCCCGCCTTGGAATCAAACCCCCCGGCCTCCATGATCGCTTCCAACGCCGTCATCGGCCGCAGATAGTCAACCTTCCCCGGATGGCCAACCGCTCCGGTCACATAGACCACCGCTGAACTGCGAACCAGGACCGTGATCGCTTTAATCTGGATTTGCGACTCATAAAGCTGGGTCAGATCGTCCCTCAGTTCCATCGGGGTTTTCCCCGCGGCAGTAAAATCCCCGAACAATTTAGCCGAAATCTTTCCGTCCGGTCGAATACGTTGAACGGTGTTCAATTCGGGAACCCCGAAAACATTGATTTCAATTTCGTCTCCCGGCAATAAAACCATTCCCACCGGAGGGGAGGACGACGATCCGACATCGGGGGCCGTCGTCAGACAGCCCATCGGGCCCAGCATCATCACCAGGAATAGCAACCCCCAAAGGACCATCCACTGTGTAGTGTTCATATATCCTTTCAGTCGATAAAAAACCAGGCTCCGCCCCCGCCGATTATGCAAACCTTTTGCATCATGGGTTTTCTTTTTCAGCATTTTCGCAACACATAAATGCATTGGAAACTTATAGAATGCTACGAATCGATTCACGGGTTGTCTGTAATCCTTTCTCGCATCGTGATGTAGGTTTTGTCCTACACGCGCCCCCCCCTGTCGCATTTGCCGGGAGTTGCTGCCGAATGGTTTTAGGGGGTGGGAACGGAGGAGGGCGTGTCACCCAACCAGGGGAAGGGTGCGACCCGGGCCCGTCATGAAGGGTCTTAAGTATTCAGGATGGAATTATTTGCGCAAACAGGGCCTTACCGTCGGCCCTTCAGCAAAGGGAGGATTTTCAGATCGACATCCGCTTCGGTCCGGATCGCCGGTACCTTGTCGAATAGTTGCCAGGTTTCCTGGTGACAAACGGTACGGCCCGGCGGCAGACGGACCAAGGGGCCGAGACTTTCAAGCTCCAGAATATCCTCGTTCGAGAAGGTCTCGAAATTCACGCCGCCATCCGGATAGGTCGCGCCATCCACCCAGTCGAACCGCTTGACGAATAAGGTGTTATCCAACAGGTAGCCAATCCATTTCTCGCGGTGCGCAATTCCCAATTTATTCGGGCCGCGTCGCGGATCCTGCCGGAAAAAGAGGTAACGGGAACCCAACGTCCAACGCGGATCGGTGAAATCGGTATAGCCCCAGATGCTCCATTCCTGGTTATGGGTCAACCGCTGACTATGCGCAATCT
>CAZCDO010000003.1:0-58181 GCA_964497135.1 uncultured Verrucomicrobiota bacterium | reverse complement strand
CTTTTCGCTCCTCCCTCCCCCCGGCGCGGGGGAGGGCCCGGGGAGAGGGGGATCCGACGAAACGAGACCCGGGTTTCCATCGATCCCCCTCACCCTACCCTCCCCCGCGCCGGGGGGAGGGAAAACCTGCTTTATCGTAATCATGGTTCAGGGCCTGGCAGCCTATAAGTCTAAGCCCCTCCCCGTCCTTCTCCAAAAGTCACACCCGGTGCATGGCCCGGAAAATATCCTCGCGTTGGATCAGGATCGACAAATCCTCGCGTCGCCCATGCGTTTCCAATTCCTTTTTAAGATCAGCGAAGGTCCCCTTCAACCCGTCGATCTCCACCAGCATCAGCATCGTGAAGAGGTCGCTCATGATCGTCTGGCTGACATCGACGATATTGGCGTTATGCGCCGCCATGATCGCGGTGACACCGGCCATGATCCCGGGCCGGTCCCGGCCGATCACCGCCACCACCACCCGCGTGGATGACTGGGACCGGTGCGCATCCGCCAAGGTGCGGGCGCGACTGGCCAGCACCCCCGCCGCCTTTTGTTTTTGAGTTTTCATGCGTATCTCCTTTTGACGGACTCTACCCATAAATCGATAATCGCCGATTTTCATCCGACCCTCGACCACCGGTAGGGCGACGTCTCCGACGGAGCCGTCTTCTGCTCCACGCCGACGCGTCTGGAACGGCTCGCTCGGAGATCTCGCCCTACCTTTTTGCTCTTCGCCTTTGCGCATGGCTGCCTCCCCCCGGCGGAGGGATTAACCGAATCGTCATCGACACGCCTTCCGCTTGGCTCTTCCCCCCCGGCGAGGGGGAGGGCAGGGTGAGGGGGGATCCTTTGTGATCCGCCGGCCACCGCCGGTCGAGTCGCCCTGCCGATCACGCCGCCGATTGTAACATGGGAGGCACCGGACATTCCATCGAATCGGCGATGGCTCGAAGCAGTTCGCCCTCCTCGACCGTCACCTCACCATCGTGGGCCACACACGCCGCACAGGCTTCCAATACCCGACCCCGCACCGGCAGGCTCGCGGTCAACATCTTCTCCAGCGCCTGATCCAACCGTTCCAAAGTGCAGGCCGCCGCTTCCGGCAGAACGGTCCCTTTCGCATTCAAAACCGCCAACCCCTTCTGAAAGGCATCCTCCGCAACGGTCGGCGAAGCGGCCCCCGTCCAGGCCAGCATCGCCAGCAAATCGGCGACCTCCGCCGTCACCCCCGTCAGGTCATAATATTGAATTGTCGGGCGTTTGACCTTGCGATACAACGGATCCAACCGCCGGACCATGGAGCGCATCAGGGCATATTCGAACAGATCGATGGCCTGATCCATCCCGGCCAAAGCCAGCACCGTTTCCCGAAACGGCTCATATTGTTCCGGGCTTAATCCACGAAGCGCGCCAAACGACAGGTCGACCAGCGGCATTCGCATTTCCGCCGGCAGTTGGGCCAGGTCCCCCAGAGTTTCCCGTACTGTGGCCTGGAGCCTCACATCCCGGGCGGCCACATAATCCAACTGCCGGGCCCGCAAAGCCGGCTCGGCGCCGATCAGCAGGCTCAACACCAGCGCCTGGGCGCCTTCGGCCTCGCGAACCCGTTCGCGGACCCGGACCGGCAGTCCGGCCAACAGACGGGCCGCCTGGTCCAGATGCTCGGCATCCATAACCCCCACCTGCGCCGTCAATTGACCCGGCGCCAAACGGAGCTTGCGGGTCGCCCCAGGAATCGGCGGGGGCATCGCCGGTCGCCGGCTGCCGGCTAAAGCGCTGACCGCATCCTCCGGGTTCGCCTCTGAATCGCTCCCGTCGAATTGGGGGATCTGCCCGTCAAAGGACGGATCGAGCCGCCGGATCCGCTCCTCCAGGGGCGGATGCGTCGCCATCAGCGAAATCCAGCCGGCGGCGAGACCGTTGGCAAAAAAAAGGTGACTGGCTTCCTCCGCCCGCTGGTTCATAATCCGCCCCGCCGGCTGATACCCGGCGATCTTCTTGAGCGCCCCCGCCAAGCCGGGCGGATTCCGGGTGAATTGAACCGACGAGGCATCCGCCAGAAATTCGCGCTGACGGGATACGGCGCTCTTGATCAGCTTGCCGAAAAAGACGCCGATATATCCGATCGCCATCAGCGCCAGCCCGAACAGCAACAGCGCGATTCCCAATCCGCCGCCCTCTTTTTTTTCGCGGGAGGAAGATCGGCTTCCCCGGCTGGAGCCGCTGTGTAACATTACCCGGAAAAGCCCATACCCGAGCAAGGCAATGATCAGGATGCCGTGCAGCACCCCGATTAGGCGCAAATTCAGACGCATATCCCCATTGAGAATATGGCTGAATTCATGGGCCATCACCGCCTGGAGTTCATCGCGATTCAAGGCCTTGAGACAGCCCCGGGTCACCCCGATCACGGCATCCGCCGGGGTAAAACCCGCGGCGAAGGCATTAATCCCCTCCTCCTCTTCCAAGACGAATACTTGCGGCACGGGAACACCGGCCGCAAGGGCCATTTCTTCAACGACGTTCAGCAGCCGTCGCAGTTCAAAATCGCGCGTATTGGCCGGAACCGGGGTGCCCCCCAGCATTCCAGCGACCGCCGCCCCTCCGCCGTGCGACAAGGCCGCGATTTTATACAAAGTGCCAACGACAATAACCACCAGGACCGCTCCAGCCACTCCGAGGAATAATTCTGGGACCCAGAGGCGGCTGACCCGGAATTCCCCATCGGCGCTGGTACCCCAGTTGAGCAGCGCCAGGGTGACCGCATAAATGGCCAGCACGATCAAGATGACCGCAAGCACATAATAGGCGATCAGTTCCGAAGTGCGCCGACGCGCAATTTCCTGGTGTTCAAAAAAATTCATGTGGTTAAAGGAGACCTCGCTTACCCGATTTTCCTCACGCAAAGCCGCTGAGCACGCCAAGTTCAACCGAGCCGCGCGACGAGCCCACCGCCAAGCCGGCGGGTGCCTCGCGCGGCTGATCGTGTGCCTTCCGTAACGTCATAAAAAAACGGGAAGCGGATGCGCGGTGCACGATCCCGTCCCGGGAGCGCTCACCGCACAGCCCTTCGGAATCCCCAGTCCTCCCGACCTCTGCGGCTTTGCGTGAGAATAATCGATTAGGTCTCCTCTCTGTAAGGTTGGGGACGAAGCCCCGCTTCATCCTGGATTACTTAAAAGAAACCTTGGGCGCCTCACGTTCGGCGGGGGCGGAGATTTCGAACAATTGGGCGGGCTGGAAACCGAACATCCCGGCCAGGACCACATTCGGGAAGGTTTCCCGCGCGGTATTGTATTCCATGACCGAATCGTTGAAGGCCTGTCGCGCAAAGGCCACCTTGTTTTCCGTGGAGGTCAGCTCCTCGGACAGTTGCATCATGGTCTGATTGGCCTTCAGATCGGGATAGGCTTCGGCCAGGGCGAAGAACCGGCCCAAGGTTCCAGTCAACGCGGTTTCGGCGCCCATCAAGCCCTGCATGGCCGACGGATCGCCGGGATTGGCCGCCGCGCGCGAGCTGGCCGCTGACGCCTGGTTTCGCGCGGCGATCACCGCTTCCAGGGTCCCGCGTTCATGCTGGAGATAGCCCTTGGCGGTCTCCACCAGGTTCGGAATCAGATCGTAGCGGCGCTTGAGTTGGACATCGATCTGGGAGAAGGCATTTTTGAAACGGTTGCGCAGGGCGACCAGCCGGTTATAAATCCCGATCGCGAAGAGAAACAACACCACCACAATGCCGAGAACAATCCAGGTAGCCTTCATAGAATCCTCCTTGTTTGGGCGCACCCCACCGCCCGTATTGGTTTGGTATTTAACCAGCTTTCCCTAAAACAACGCAAGGAGAATAGGCAGGCCCACCGAGTACAGCGACAGCATCATTCCGCACCGTGTCGAGATGGAAGGTGGGGCGACCTCTCCGAGGGAGCCGGGCGGCGGCTTGCTCGGAGAGCGCGCCCTACCTTTTCGAAACGGAAGATAACCGCCGATCAATAAAGACGAAGAGTGACCCTCCGGAAAACCGGGAAATAGACCGTTTCGCAAACTGAGGGACACGCTTCGTCGTGTCCGTTGGCGTTTTGCATGAAGTAAGGGAATTTCACGCGGAGCTCGCAAAGACGCGGAGGGGAAACAGGGCCGCGCGACGAGCGCTCCCGCAACGGGATCGTACCTCGCGCGTCCGGTTCTCCGGTGAAGAAGAAAGCCCAGCCTAATGGCAAACGGTCGGCGCGAAACCCCGGCCCGTTGCGGGGCGGCTCTTCGTGGCGACCCGGACCTTGGCGGGCTCTGCGGCTTTGCGTGAGATGTCTCTTTTCCACCTTTCGATGACTGAGAAACACTCACGAACCTCAATGACCCACACTGATCCAGAATGAACCTCAATCAATTGACCGTAAAGATCGATCCGGTCGGCGTCAATTTCTTGGACGCCACGGGCGTGTTGCCATATGCCCCCAGATTGATCAGCCGGCCGTTGGGCGCGGGTTCCAGACTGTAGGGACTGGTCGGGTCACCCGCGTCAATACAGGGACTGTCATTATCGATCGATGAACTCCAGCTTCCGCCGCTGAAATACCCGCCCACGTAGTGGCCCGCACGGGACTGGAGATGATAATAGGTGGTGTCCACAAACAGGGGATTCTGCGACAAACATCCATTGACCCCATTGGTCCAGAAGGCGTTCGCGGTCCCGATATCACAATACGCCACGCTCATCGTTCCGGTCAGATCAACGCCATTGCCCCAGATGATGGAGTTGGTGACGGCCAAAGTTCCGCCACTGACCCGAATTCCCTCGAACCGGTTGTTGGCGATTGTGGAGTTCAAGATCGTCATTGTTCCGTCCGATTGAATGCCGCCGCCATATTGATTGGCGGCCGTTCCATTGGTGAAAATCAGACAATTTTCGACCCAACTGGTTCCGGCGTTGTAAATCCCGCCGCCGTAACCATTGCCCGTGGTCCAATTGGACCGGTTAGATTTCAGGACGCTTCGATAGAGGTTCAAGCGGGCTCCGGAATTCACAAAGATGGCGCCCCCATAGGGTGTTCCGCCATTATTCACGCCGATCTGGCAATTGCGGATCGTGGTATCCGAAACGGTCATCGTTCCCGAATTCAGGAAAATGCCCGCCCCGTATGAGACCCCGCCATTGTTGCCATTCCAACAAGACACCGTGTCAATCACGCCATTGGACATAACCACCGAACTGCCGGTTATATACATTGCGCCACCGTAGCTGGGACCGCTCGACATGGTGATATTGGTGATCACACAATCCTGCAGGGACAACCCCGCCGAGTTGTCGATGTAAATCCCCATGGCATAAATGGTTCCGTTCCCGCCGCTCCAATAACCATTCATAATCCGCAACTTGGAAATCAAGCTGTTGGTCACACCGCTCAACCGAAGGATGCGTGCTTGCGTGGAACTCATCCGGGTTAAACGGGTGGGCCATTGTTGCGGATCGTTAGCGCCCGGAAGAACGGCATCATTGGTGGCCGCATAGCCGCCGATGACCACAATATTGCTCTTGCCGCGCAGGGTCCAAATGTCGGTCTGCGCAAATCCCGGATTATTCGAGAAGGCCTGCCCGGCCAGATAAATCGTATCTCCGGCTTCGACATTGTCGAACGCCTCCTGCAGATTGGTATACGCCGTCGTCCAGCTCGTCCCCGCCGTATTGTTCCCATTGGTCGAAACATACAGGCTCGACGGCGTCGGGTGGGTGGAGAAGGTCCTCGGATTGGACAGGACCAAGCCCGCGGAATTGCTGGCATAGGCGACAAATTCATAGTCGCTAGCCGGCGTCAACCCGATCACATCCGACCCGAATCCGGCGGTTTTCAGCCCTTCCGAAACCATGGAGGTAACACTGTTCCCGACCTCCCAATAGAGGAAGCCGGCGGTGGGAATGTCGCCGCCCGTATCGAGCACTTCGCCGTTCAGCCGGACCGTCCGATGACCCCAGACCGTCGCGCCATAATTGGTGACAACCGCCGGATTGGCAACCACCGAAAGGGTCATGGATGCGACTTCGGTATTGCCGTAGGCTCCCAGGTTGATCGCGTCGCCGCGCGGGGCGGGCTCATTGGTGTAATCGCTCGCCGGATCGCCCTGATCGATCGCCGGACTGTTGGACAATCCTACGCCCCATCCCCCGCCACTGAAGAACCCATTGGTATATTGGCCTTGTTGGGAATGAACGTGGTAATAATTGGCATCGATAAACAGCGGATCCAAACTGATGCATCCATCGATTCCGGAATTATCGCCGTCCTTGATGATGCAATAGGCCACATTCGACAGGGTTCCGGCGTTGTTGGGGAAATTCTTCAAGTCATCGCTGTGACCCCAAATAATACTATTTGTTATTCCAATGGTGCCGCCGGCATTATACATGATTCCGACCCCGCCACTATTGTGAGCCACGGTGCAATTCTGGATACGCATAGCACCGCCGGCGGCATAGATCCCGTCAGCCAGGTCGCCGGCGTCGTTGTTGCCAAAAATCAAACAGTTCTGAAGCAGGAGCGATCCATAACTGAAGATTCCGCCTCCACCACAGACTGAAGTGCCATAATAAGAGACGTAATTACCCCTCACCACCGTCCGAATAAGAACGCCGGTGGCAGACGCATCAACGTATATGCCGCCGCCAGATGGCCATGGCCCGCCAGGATTATTGGCATGCTCCGCAGTATTATTCTCAACCCGGCACAAAACCATCGTTATCGATCCCGAATTCACAAACAGGCCTCCACCCAATCCTCGCGAATTGCCATTGGCAAGGGCTCTGTTTTTCGTGAACAGGCAATTCGTCATGAATACAGAACTGGCAGCGACAAACAAGCCTCCCCCCCTAATCGTCGTTCCATAGGCGATATTGTTTGTAAAGACACACTGGTCCAGAATGAATCCCCGGCTACTCGTTAAATGCATTCCCACGCCGTCCACAGCGGCCGCTGTGTTGAAAAAACCATTGCGGATCGTCACACGCCGCAAGGTACAATTGGTTAAATTCGCGAAAGCGACGATTCGCGCCGTGCTGCTGGCGAGGGTCAGCACGGTCGGCCACTGGAGTGGATCGTTGGCGCCGGGCAATCCCACGTCGCTGGTCGCCTGGTAACCGCCGATGACGGTGACCCCGCTGTCGCCCGACCAGGTCCACAAACTCGACTGCTGGAAACCGGGCGATCGCGCAAAGGTGTGTCCGGCCAGATGGACCGTGTCGCCGTCCTCGATAATATCGATCGCCTCCTGCAAGTTGGTATACGCCGTCGACCAGCTCGTTCCCGCGGTGTTGCTCCCGTTGGTCGAGACATAAAGGGCCGCGCCGCCGCCGTGGGTCGAAAACGCCGCAACCAACGAGGTGGACACCCCGGCCACATTGGAGGCCGTCAGGTAATATTCGTACGCGCTGCCGGGCGTCAGTCCGGCCACATCATACGCCACAGCTACATCCCGCAACCCCGCGCTCACCATGGAGGTCGAGGCATTGCCCGTGATCCAGTAGTAGAACCGCACTTCCGGCGTCTGTCCCCCCGTCGCCGTCACCTGCCCATTCAACCGGGCCGTCCGATGACCGCAAACGGTCGCGCCCAGATTGGCCACCGCCGGGACCGTGAACACCGTCGTGATGTCGGTTTTCGAGGCCACCGGCGTATTGCCATAGGCGCCCAGATTGATCCGGCCGCCATTCGGCGTGGGCTCCAGCGAATAATCCGCCGCCGGATCGCCCTTGTCGATCACCGGACTATTGCTGATCGCCGTCGTCCAGGAGCCTCCGCTGAAATACCCGCCGGTGTAGTGCTCTTGAATGGAGCGCAGATGATAATAGAGGGCGTCCGCGAATTGCGGGTCGATGGAAATACACCCCTGCCGCCCGTTATTATCGCCGTTGCCGATGCAGGAATAAAACACGTTCGACAACGTCACGGGAATTTGACCGTCATTGGGGAAATTCTTGAGATCATCCAAATGCCCCCACAGAATCGAATTCGTGATGGAAACGGTTCCCGCCGAGTACAGGATCCCCACCCCACCATTATCGGCAATCGTACAGTTCGACAGGTTGGCCACCCCACCATTCAACCCCAGCCCATCTCCATTGTCGGCCAGCGCATCGTTGTGATCAACCAAGCCGTTGATTAGGTTCAGCCGCCCAAGATTGTAAATCCCCCCCCCTTGATTCCCGGATTGATTCATGGAGATAACCGACCGGATCACCATGCCGGTCGATCCCGCATCTACATAAAGCCCCCCTCCATTGGGCGACAAACCGGTGTTCGATCCGCCCAACGCCCGGTTCCGCGTCACCCGACAGTTCGACATGGTCATCACGCTCGATGCCAGGTAAACCCCGCCCCCATCTGAACGGGAATTACCAATCCCGGCAGGTGTGTTCATCGTGATAAGGCAATTGGTCAATGTGAAGATGCTGGCTGCCGCATAAAGGCCGCCGCCTACGGAAGTATAACTGGCATGACCGGCATAATTATTGGTTATGATGAGATTATCCAACGTCAATGCCCGACATTGATTCATCATAATTCCGGGGCCGGCTATCGTCGAGGCTGTGACCGTGATAGACCCATCGCGCACCGTCAAATCTTTAATCAAGCCATTGGTCAACCCGGAGAGATAGAGAATCCGGGTATTGCCATTCGTCCTTTGTAAAACCGTCGGCCAAGTCACCGGGTCATTCGCCCCGGGCAAAGCCCCCCCGGCGGCGGCCTGATACCCCCCGAGAATCGACACGCCCACTCTCCCACTCAACGCGACTTGCGAGGTGATACCGAACGTCTGGCCGGCCACGTAAACCGTGTCATAATTCTGCACATAGGTCAGGGCATTCGACAGTGTCGTGAAGGCCGTCACCCAATTCGTCCCCACCGAATTATTCCCATTGGTCGCCACATAAATGCCCGATTCCGCCCGCCGGTAAACATAGCGGATATCAGTGGCGGTCACTTCCAGAAACCAATTATTGCCGATCAAAAACTTGTTGGTGTCCACCTCGATGTCATTCGTGCTGACCGAAGCCGTGGTGAAATCGACCAGGTTGATCACCCGGGCGGTATTGGCGTTAAACCCACCGACCGTTTCACCCAACGAGTCCAATTTGATCTTTAATTTGCCGCCATTCGGTATCAGGTTGAGGTTGCCGACCACCCGCACCAGATCCCACCCCGATCCGTTGGTCCCGGCCACATTGGTCACGTTCAAGTCCAGGGTCATGCCGCCATACCAGGTGGAATTGCCGAGCAGTATCGTGCCCATCGTGTTCGTCGCGCTCTCCGGCAAGCCTGGAATCAGGGTAGAGCCATTGGTGATAATTAAACCGCCATTCGCGCCGGTCAACTGTCCGCGCCCGGAAACCGTTGCGTTGCTCTGCACCAAAATCCCCGCGGTGTTTGTCCAAGATCCGCCCAATATCCCCAGCGCAACCGCTTGAACCCCGTTACCCACGGTCAACAACGAACCTTTGGTGCTCATCAGGTTCGACGCCGTCAGGGTCCCGCCCAGCAATACCAAGTCGTTGCTCGGCGTGACGGTCAATGTGCCCACATTCAAAACCGAGCCAGCCTGATCGATCCGGAGTTGGCTGTTCGTGTAACTCCCCGCACCGATGGTGAGATTGGAATTCGCGTGATTCCATAGCGCATCCGTACCGGTAACCAGCACGGTGTTGTTCGAGGTGGTCGTGCCCACCACGGTCGCGCCCCGGCTGAAAAGCTGTCCGCCGTTGGTCACGATCAAGCCGGTGTTGGGCACCCCCGCATGGGCTACGGTCAACAGGCCGCATGCCAACCGTCCGCCATTATCCACGGTAATCAACCCGTTCGTACCCAGAGTCAAACCGAGGGAATTGCTCCACACAGCACCCGACCCCGCCACCTGGGCCGTTCGGTACGGACTGCCCACCCCCAGGGAGAAATCGACGGTGCCCCATAACGTACCGCTGTTCACCGCAAAGGAGTTTGTCCCCAAGGCATTCACATTATCCATGCGCAAGACCCCGCCCGCGCCATTGACTGTCGCCACACCGGAGAAGTTGTTCGAGATCGGCAGGATCACCGTCGAACTGCCCGTCTTGGTCAAGGTGCCGGTCCCGCCGATCGCTCCGGCCAACGTGACTGCGCCGGAGCCGTTGCCGGACAAGGCGAGATCGGCCCGCAAATTCACCGCATTGCTGATGATCATCGGCCCCGCGCCGCCCTGTTCCAGCCCCGCGCCGGTGTTCCAGAATTCCAAGCCGTTGCCCATCAGGGCGTTGGTCGCCGCCGCATTGGCATTGGTCAAGACCAACTGATTCAACGCGAACCAGCCGGCATTATTGTTGGTCGCCGTATAGCGCGCCGTCGAACCGCCCACGCCGAATTGCAAAATCATGGACAGGCTGTTCACGGGCGGCGCACTCCGATTCGTCCAGTTCATCCCCACCGTCCAGTTCCCATTGCTCGGCGCATCCCAAGTGTACACCGCCGCCACCGAAACCGCCGCCCGATACGCCAGATCCACGCTCGTCCCGAAATTCGTCACTCCCCATGTCCCATTCGCCGGATTCGCGAAATCGTTCGTCCGCAGGCTGATTTTGCCGAGGTCGAGCCCGCTCATATCCCCCAGCGTCATGATCAAGATATTGTAATCGGAGCCCGGCAGGTACCCGGCGGTGGCCTGTCCCTGGGATTCGACCGAAATCCGACACAACCCCTCGCCCGTCATCACCAGTTGCGAACTCACGTTGAGCACATCCCAGCCCACGCCCGGTCCCGTTGCCAGGTTGGTGATGTCGCACCGATAGGTCGCCCCTCCGCGCCAGACCAGGTTGCTCCCTCGAATGGTCAGGGATCCCGCCCCGGCCAACCCCGGCGCAATCGCCGCCCCGTTCGTTAAAATGACTCCCGCATTGCCGCCCGTAACCACCCCTTGCCCGGTCAACTGCGCGTTGCTGTTGACGAAAAGTCCTTGCGGAAACGACAAGATTCCGCCCCCCAGCCCGCCCAGACTCGCCGCTTGTGTTCCATCCCCCACCACAAATTCAGTCTGCAGACCGCTCGTGATATTTGTCGCCGTCAACGTCCCGCCACTCAAAATCAGATCGTTGGTCGCCAAAACGGTCAATGTGCCCACATTCAACACCGACCCGCCCTGATCGATCACCAGCGCGTTTTCCAGATAACCCGCCGTCCCGATGGTCAGGTTCGAGCCCCCGTGATCCCACACCGACCCCGCCCCGATCACCCGCGCCGTGTTGTTCGACGCCGTGCTCCCGATCACCGAGGTGCCCCGGCTATAAACCCTTCCGCCATTGGTGATCGTCAACTCGTTGAATACGCTCCCCGCCAACGACCCGACCGTGATCGCGCCCGCGTTGGTCACCAACGCGCCCGCCGCCACCCCCTGCCCGTCCACCGTCAAAACGTTTCCGGTCGTCGCGGTAGTCCCTCGCCCAAGGGTCAATGTCTGCCCATTCAAATGCCACACGCTCCCGGTTCCGGCCACGCTGACCCGGTTATAGGATGAGGTATATCCGATCAGCGCCGCCCCGGTTGTGAATAATTGGCCGCCGTTCGTGATGACCATTTCATTGAACGCGTTACTCGCCAGATTCCCCACCGTCAACGCCGCCACATTCGTCACCCGCGCCCCGCCTGCGACCCCCTGCCCGTCGATGGCCAGGCGATTCCCATTGCCCCCCGTCGCATGGCCCACCACCAATGCTTGTGCGCCCAGGTTCCAAAGCGCCCCGCCGCCTGTCACTTCGGCGCTATTGGAAAATGAAGCCTGGCCCACATAGGCCATTCCCGAGTGGTATAAAGCACCCCCGTTGGTAATGACCATCCGGTTAAAGTTGGCACCCGCGGCATTTCCCACCCGCATCAGGGTCCCATTTGTCACCACCGCTCCGCCCGCCACGCCGAGACCGTCAATCGTCAGCACATTCCCCGTGGAACCGGCATCGCCAACAAATAAATAATTGGCGCCCAATCGGCAAAGCGAGCCGGGCCCCACCACCGTCAGGCGGTTGTAGGACGAAGTGTAACCAACCGTCAAATTCGCCGTATTGACCAAATGTCCGCCATTGGTGATGACCAGTTCGTTTTCCCTGCCGCCCAACATATCTCCCACCACGATCGCGGCCAGATTCGTCACTTGGGCTCCGCCGGACACCCCTTGCCCGTCGATCAACAATCGATTGCCCACCCCGCCCGCGCGCCCGATCGTCAAGATTGCGCCGCCCAGATTCCAAAGCGCGCCTCCGCCCGATATCTCGGCGCTATTGGAGATCGAATAATTGCCCAAGTAGGATAGGGTGCTCGCGCTGAATAAATTCCCCCCATTGGTAATCACCAGCCGGTTCAATCCATTTCCCGTCACCCCGGAGCCCAAAACCATCTGTAAAACATTGGTCACCTTCGCGCCCCCCGCCACGCCGAGACCGTCAATGGTGAGCACATTCCCCGTGGCCATGGTATATCCGATGTATAAGGTTTGCGCACCGGCATTCCAAAGAGCGCCTCCCCCCGCCACAGTCACCCGGTTATACGACGAGGTGGCCCCCACCATCACATACGGCGTGCCGCTGAACAAATACCCGCCATTTTTGATCGTCAAAACATTCTCGCTGGCTCCCATCAAGCCAACCACCAAGGACGTCATGTTCGTCACCCGCGCTCCCCCCGCCGTCCCCTGCCCGTCGATCGTCAATCGATTCCCATTCGCCCCGGCCGTCCGACCGACCGTCATCAATTGCCCGCCCAGATTCCAAGTCGAGCCGCCCCCTGTCACCTCGACGCTGTTATTGGTCGAAGGAAACCCCACATACACCGCGTTGCCGTTGAACAAATACCCCCCGTTTGTCACCACCAGCCGGTTCCCATCGCTCCCCGTTCCATTCCCGACCGTCATCACGCCCCCATTGGTCGCCCAGGCGCTCCCCGCCGTCCCCAGACCATCCACCCAAAATGCGTTGTTCCCGTTCGTCAGCCCGATGTTCAGCGTCGTCGGGTTCTTCCAATAGGCAGCCGTCGCGCCCCCCGCCATTTCGATCCGGTTCGCCCCCCCGATCATCGACACCGCCAACGTCCCGTTGCTGACCGTCGCGCCGTTCGTCACGATCAGCGTATACCCGTTGCCCGTAAAAACCAGGCCGGTCGCCAAGATCGTGCCGCTATTGACCGTAATGCGCGACGCGCTGCCGTCGGTCGACGCGAACACCGCGCGGTTGGTCTGCGCCCAAACCGCCAGCGGCGCCCCCCCGTTGGCGGTCCAATTCGCGTCCGCCGTGCTCCACACCCCGGTCCCATGCTGGTACCCCGCATCCGTCGCGGAATCCCAGTATTGATTCGCGGCCTGCGTGCCAGTCACCATCCCGATCAGGGCTATCACGGCCGCCCATTTCCAGTATCGTTCGAATGGATATGCGTTCATCGTTTAAATACCTCTTTCAGCATGAATAACCCACCCACTTTTAAAAGATATTACCACAATCCAGCATTGTTGGGAAGCCTCCTGAAATCGACCTTATTGCACAAAATTCCATCTAATCCAAAGATTTATACCAAAAAAACGGTTCCGTAGCGATTACAAAGGTATGTACGTTTCGATCCAATTTATGTATAAAACGATACTCCGAAATCAGGGGGAAGGCCTCTTCATATTTAGGTTGCGGATTCGCCATAAGGTGATGTATTTTCAGGGTGTTATGAAAAAATCCTCCATTCAACAAATCGGAACCGGGCTGATCTACAAAAACCCGGCACCCCATGTCCACAGCCTCCACGCCTATTTTCCCTCCGTGGTCAGCCTGGATAACGGCGAAATGCTCGCCACCGTTGTGCTGGGCGAGGCCTTTGAGGCGCCGAACCTGAGAACCCATGTCTGCCGCTCTACCGATGGGGGAGAAACCTGGGCGCTCGAAGGCGCCCTCGCCGCCGGGGTTAAAGGCCGGTTGACCTCTAACTGCGCCCGTTTGACGGCCCTTCCCAACGGCGAACTCGTCGTCTTTATGATCCGCCACGACCGAACAGATCATCCCCACGAAGGTCTGACCAACCCGAAAACGCTGGGATTTGTCCCGACCGAATTGCTGTTGATCCGATCCCTCGATTATGGCCGTTCATGGTCCACCCCTAAGACCTTGACCCCGCCCCTGGTTGGACCTTCCTTCGAAATGTGTTCTCCCATCACCCCTCTGCAAGATGGGCGGTGGCTGCTCCCGACCCTGACCTGGCCGGGCTGGCAGGGGCAGTGCCCCAACGGCGTTAAAATGATCGCGCTGGTCTCCCCGGATCGCGGCAGGACCTGGCCGGAATATCTGAATGTGATGCGGGAACCCAAGGGCCGGGTTTTCTTCTGGGAATCGAAAATCGTCGAATTCCAGGACCGCACTTTACTCGCGCTGGCCTGGGCGTATGACGACAAAGCAGCCAAAGACCGCCCCAACCAATATGTCATCAGCCGGCAGGGGGGCAAATCCTGGTCTGCGCCCCGCTCCACCGGGTTACAGGGGCAAACCCTGACTCCCTTTCTCCTCGCCGATGGGCGGATCCTCTGCGTCTATCGCCGCATGGATAAACCCGGTCTCTGGGCCAATATTTCCCACCTAAAAGGGGACCGTTGGGTCAATGATGACGAACTCCCTTTATGGGGCACCCAGGTCGGCGGCTTGACCAGCCGATCCAAAAACATGGCACAAAACTTCCAGGTTCTAAAATTTGGGGCACCCAGCATTACCCGGGCACCGGACGGAACGATCTTGGTCGCCTTCTGGGGTTACGAAGAAGGCGTCTCCGTCATCCGCTGGTTCAAACTCAAAATCCGATAAGGTCGGGCCGGAAGGTTCAACCTAACAACGTAAGTTGAATCAGAATAACAGAACACTTCGTCGCATGTCTTAGTCGGTTACACTTAGTCCAACGGCTTAGTCGTTGATTTACAGGCTATTACCGACTAAGCCGCTTGCAAAACCTCCCGCGGACGACACGGAGGTCGTCCCTCCATTGATGCAAACAAGCCTTTTTCCCGTTTTCTGGAGGGTCGGGCTTGCTACTCTCCCCAGTAACTTCCGCATGTTTCGCAGGAGAAGCGAGTTTTTCCCTCCCCCCGGCGAGGGGGAGGGTAGGGTGAGGGGGATCTTTAGAATCCCACGCTTCGTTTGGGCGGATCCCCCTCTCCCCGGCCCTCCCCCTCGCCGGGGGGAGGGAGGTGCAATAAGCCACCGACAATGTCCGGAAACAGATACAAATTGCCCCTCGTAACCATCTCGAGTTTCTCGTCTGTTTGATCCGCCGGCCGTCGGCGGTGGAGTCGCTGCGAAGTCAGCGAAGGCTTCTTTCGCTACGAAGCACGAGCCGTCCCGACCGTTCTGGCGGGAGTTTTGCATGTTCCTCGACTACTCGGTACCGCCCCCCCGCGCGGGTTCGGAAGATAATGTCGCGCCCGGCTTTCGACACCGCCACCCGACGACCTCCCGCCGTTACGCGCGGCAGATGGTCGAACGGCCACCGGATGCGGCATTCGACTCCGGCCAAACTGTCGATATCTGCGCTCAATCCTTGGCCCGGAACCCAAGCCGCCGCCACGACAAAGCCCCCGCGCGCCGGTAACCCGCGGAAGGCCGCCCGCTTCGCACGGGGCCAGCAGGGAAAAAGCCGGATCACTCCGCCTTGACTTTGCATCAACATCTCGGTCGTGGCCGTCACCCCCAAATAATTATCCTCGGGGACGCGCCACACATCCGGTTGAAGATGGATCCAGTGCGTCGTCCGGGCCTGACCGGCCGGGAAGCGTTCGCGCAGGATGATCGCGCGCGCCATCTTGAAGGCATCGGGCAACCCCATGCGCAAAGCCGGAATAGCGCACCACCAGTGGTGAATCCAGATCACATCCGGATGCCATTTCGCCCAGTGATTATCCCGCATAATCTGGCGCAGCGCCGGCGCCAACCCGTCCGGCTCATCGCCCTCCACCGTTTCGCCGGGGAAAACCGTCCAGGCCGCCGCCACTGATTGGCCGGCTTGAATCTGCCGCGGCCCGCGCCAGTTGTCGGGATTGTTCGGGACATCGTTTTTGTCCGCATAGATCCAAAACCGGCCGCTGTCCAGCCGGTCCACGCGGACCGGTCGGATTTTCGACAACCCCCAGTCCCATCGTTTCCGCCAGGCGGCATCCACCTTGAGCACCTTTGCGGCCTCGATCGCATACTGAAAGGTGTTGCGAAACAAAATGAGATCGATGAACGGATCGCGGTTGTGCACAAAATCCTTCGTCCAGGGCGGCCCTTCCAAATTGAGTGAGGGATACAGATCTCCGCTTTCATCCAGATATTTTTGCAAGTACCGCCAATAAAAACTGGCGGCTTCCTTGAAATAGGGATAGGCCCGTTGCCGGAGGAAGGTTTTATCGCGGAAAAATTCCCAGCGCCACCAGAGAGGTTGGCCATGCCACCCGGTCATGCCCAAGGCCCGCCCGCATTGGTTCGAACTGGCCTGTCGTTCCGGTCTTTGATAGGGGAAAATCATGTGCGGCGAATGGATCCCTTTGAGCCCAAAGGTGATTTTCGCCAGATGGCGGAAGCTGGGCTTCATGTGATCCAGCCAATCGGCGTAACAATCGATCCATTCCGGATGATTCGTCGGCACCGAGGAGAGGAACATCTTCTGCGTGTTCATGTTGACGGTGAAGGTGCCATGCCAGGAGGACGTCTCCCACGGCACGATATTCCCCACCAGCCCCGGTGCCATCGCACCCGGTCGGATCTGACAGGCCAGCGCGAAGAGGTTCCGGTACCACGTCTTCTCCAGTTCCTTGTCGGCCAGCTCGATGCCGGACCGATCCCAGAATTCACTCCACGCCCGGACCTGCGCATGGCGCGCGCGATCATACGCTTGCGCGGTCGCCTTCCCCGCCAGCCGCCTCGCCCGTGCCCTACTGCCTTGCCGCTCCTTCCTCGCCCCTTGAGGGAGAGGACTGAGGTGAGGGGTATCCCGATCCGTCGCCACCCCCACCATGAATTCCAGCGACTGCTCCGCCTGCAGCTCGCACACCTGCCACAATCGATAGGGATGCGCCTGCACGGGCTTGACCATGCGCCCCTTTTCCGGTTGCGGGAATTGCGCCGCCAGATGCCATTGGAACCTCTTTGCCCCATATCCCGCGGGAATCGTTTGGGTGACCACGCCCTGCCAGTCCCCTTCCCGGGTTACCTGCGGCAGGGGAATCGTAGGATCGATGCCGTCCGGCGGCTTTTCGACACACAACCGCATTCCACCCATCTTTTGTTTCTGGGTCAGGCGGATCCGGACAGCGTTGGTTGTCCGATCCACAAATGCCTCGATCCGCAGGGCGCTGGTGCCATGCCAGCCGAATTCCATTTCAAAATCGGAAATCACTGTGCCGGTTTTTATATCGATCACCGTCCGAATGCGGGTGGAACTGGTGCCCGAGTGAAAGATTCGGATTAACCCGGCCGGTTTCGGACAGGGAAACACATGTTTGTCCCAACCGGGGTTATGATCGATGTAGCGCAATCCTTTCGGCGGCTTCCGGTCGAACACCGGCTTACCTTCATACGCCGCACCGCCCAACCGGAACCCGTAATCCCGCGACATGCGAATCAAGTCATCCTGCGTGACCACTCCCTCCTGGGCCACATTATCGAAGCGCGCATCCCAGATGTCGTTTTTGCCCAGGTGCAGCCGGAACTCATTCTGAAACACCTGGACCAGCGCACCGAGATCGCCGTTGCCGATCGCCGGCGCCTCATGGATGTTGTTCAGCGGTCCGTCGAACCGGATCGCATGGGAGTCGTTGACTCCGATGCCGCCCGTTCGGAGCGAATCGGATATTTTACCATCAAGACGACGATCATCATTTTTTTTCATTCGGATCTCTTCAGTTTCGCGAGTGCGGTCCAGCCGGAAATGAAATCTCGGAACTCGACCCTCAATGATAGCTGGATTTCTCCGAAAATTCTTCCGATCAATGTGGAAAGCGTGCTACGCCGCGCCGACAGGAGCCATCCCATCGGGCAGGCACTTCTGAGGGCTGTCAAAGCAAGCCGTTGAATTGCACTCATGAATCTCATCCTCTTCACGCCCGGCGTCACAGAGCCGAACTTGCGAGGCTACCGTGCGCGCCGTTGTTGGGATGGCTTTGATCGGCTTTCTCTCACGGCCGCGAGAATGTCGGATGTGCGGGCTGCGGTCTTCACGCCCGGCACATCAAAGGGCGAGCCTTCCCGTGGCTTGGGGACCACGGCGAAGGAATCGCCGCTGCGGCGGCGGATGATCACCGATTCATCCTTCGACTGGTTCAGTACTTCTGCCAGATTCTGTCTTGCTTGTGAATACGTGTAGACTTTCATGATTACTCCACGAGAGTGATGTCTAGCAGTTCGGCCACACGCTTCATACTGCGGTCGAGCGTGAGCAACGGCGATTTTGTCTCCAGTGCACACTGAAGAAAGTATGCGTCATAAGCGTAGATTCGAAAATGTCCCGCGAGAAGAAGCGCCGCCCGCGCATTAACGGATGCAAGTTCCACGGGAATGGCAGCCGTTGCATCCCATGCTGCGGCAAGCTGCGCTTCCGTCAGAAGTTTGCGTCGCACCAGAGATGACAAAGCATTCCCGATCTCGTATGGCAGCACAGCCGGCGCAACGAGGTCATGCCCGTCTGTTGCCTCGATCAACCAATCCCTCTCCGGTTCATTCAGCGAGACTGCCAAGAACGTATTTGTATCGACCACAATCTTCATGCGTACAATTGTACGTCAGCTCGAACCATTGTCAATCTCAATCAAGGGCGGTGGTTCGCTGAGGCGCGGTGATGGTAGTTTCATTCTTATTGTGCCGAGTATTATGCGTCAAAAATATCCAGAGGCATATTAGGGGTTAAAAGCTGTTTCCCTTATGCGAGATCCAGAATCACCACCTCATTGCACTCCAACACCGGAATCGTCACGGTCGTACCCGCAGCATCCACCGCAAAGGTTTGCCCGGTCAGCCCGGAATGCGCCTCACGCACCCGCCGCACCCGCACGCTCAGCCGCAGGTCGTGGACCGGCAACAGCTCCCCGCTGTTGAAATAGGTCTGGTATCGCCAGATCGTGCCGGGCGCATTGTGCAAATGCACCGCCCAGAAACCATCCGGACGCACGGCGACGTTGAGCGTTACCTGTAACGGCGCAAGCAGCTTGACCGGCGGCGGAGCCACCCGTTCAAGGAGCGCCGCGAACAGGCGCACGTGAAACGTGGTCGCGGCCTTGATATGCGCCCGGAATAGATCGGTACCGATATAAACGATTTGACCCTGCCCGTGGGACATCCGCCATAAACCCGGCTGGCGGGGTTTCGGCGGACCTTGTTTTTCCATGTCGTCCCAGGATTCCTGACCGTGATCCACGACCTGTGCGAGCAATTCAACCCGATCCCCGGGAACCGCCAGGGTGTGCGGCACCCATGCGGTGCTGACCCACCGGCCACACGCCTCGATCAAGTCGGAAGCGGTCAGCTCGAGGGTGGCCGTTCCGGCGCCGGGCCGGCGTTCACGAATCCCCAGCAAATCATCCAGCACGGGCCGCGCATGGGGCTGTCCCCATTCATCCCGCGTGCCGAATTCATGCGAGGCGATCAAAACGCCGCCCTGCTCCACATACTGGCGCAGGTGCGCCGCCTGTTCCCCGCTCACGCAGGCCGTGTTACCGGCCAGGAGCACGGGATACTGCCGCAGAATTTCCGGCTTCAAAATCTGGTCGTCGAAAACAATGGCCGACGGCACATGCGCATGCAGGCACAGCTCGTTGGCGCCATGCCAGGCGTCCCAGGCCTCCTCCGGCCGGCTTTTTCCATAAAAATCCTGCGTCTGCTGGCTGACCCAGATCGCGGCATAGGGCAGGGGCGGATCTTTGACATACGGCATCAGGGGAGCTGTGGTGGCTTGGGCCGTGGCGCACACCTGCGGTACCAGGCGGGGTTCAAACCCGCTGCCCATCCACAACACCCCCCCGGCCGCGGCACAGCCCGCCGCCGCCTGACGAATCGGAACGAGATCCACGTCGGGCGTCCACATGTTCCAGTGATCGCACAGGGCCAGCCAGGTGTCCTGCCCGCGCGCACAACGGGCGGCCCGGTGCATCTTCATCTGAAAATCACCCTGTAACGCGTGCAGGTCGAGTTCGCCGGACATCAGGACATCCCATCCGAGTTCCCGCAACGGAATGCCCGTCCCCCACCCTCCCCCGCCGTCACGCCCTCGCCGCCGGTAATTATTAAAGGCGACCGTCGCCTGAGGCGAGACCGACAGAATCGCATCGGCCAGCGTTTTCCAGAACCCCATCAGCCGGTCATACCGCCAGTTGACCCAGACCTTGAAATCGTGGGAATCCCAGTCAGTCCGAACGGGCAACGCCCGGCCGGTATCGTCGCGAAAGCGGCGCCGGCAGAATTCACAGATACATCCCGGCAGCTTGTTGCCGTTGACCGCAAAGGCCGATCCATCGAACCACACGCCATCGAATCCGACATCGCGAACGATTTCCCGGCAGAATTCCGGCAGGAGTTCATGGTAGGGTGAATTGATGCAAACATAGTAACCGTGATCTTTGGCGGCCGGCTGGGGCAATTCATCGCCGGCGATCGGCAACATGCGCCAGTCGGGATGGGCCTGGATGACGCTCTCGGAATGATTGAGCGGATACCAACTCAGGACCGGCCGGCCGATCCGATGCAATTGTTCGATCAGATAATGGAACGATTCCCAACTGGCATCCGGATGGCAATGCGGAAAGACTTTGGATGGAAATAACGCCTGCCCCGCCTGGCTGACGGCCGAATGAATGATAGCCTCGACCCCCGCGGCCAACACCCCCTCGATCAGTGCATCCACTGATGCCGCGCGGGGCGGATGCCAGCCACGTTGCTCCATGCGTGAGGCGCAGTTTTCGTAAGCGTTAACAGGGACCATGATTTTTCTCCAACGAGTTGGAAATAAATAATAAAAAAATAATATCCGAATCGCCATATAATTCAGCGGAGTAGGTCGGGCATTCCTGCCCGACCGGGTCGGCCAGGAATGGCCGACTTCGATATCACCCACCCCCCGCTTCGCGGACCCCTCCAGGGAGGGGATCAACGCCCTCTTGATCCCCTCCTGCGGAGGGGTGGCGCTAGCCGGGGTGGGTCTTCTCCCGCTTGTTCCCCTCCCGCGGAGGAGACCCGGCAACAGCGCCGCAGAGGGACCTGCGGCGCTACCATTTTGGGGGGATCGGAAGAGCCCTCACCACGACCGTAGCCAGTCAAAATTTCCAATTCCATTGGCCGACCGCTCTTTTTTTGATATTTTATCGATCTGGTATTAGAAACGGAGAAGAACCTCATGCCGGAATTGCCCGAAGTTGAAACGGTCGTGCGCGATTTGCGCCGGGCCGGTATTGAAGGGCGCTCGTTCAGCAAGATCGAAGTCTTCTGGCACCGCACTGTCGCGCCCCTCGCACCCGCCCGTTTTGTCGCCGCGCTTCAAGGTCAATCCGTCAAGACCCTTGAACGTCGGGCCAAATACATCGTTTTCCATCTCTCCGGCGGTTCTGATCTGCTCGTCCATCTTCGTATGACCGGCCAATTCCACTGGGCAACCCCCGCCAGCCCGCCCACCCACCATGACCGCCTCGTCCTGACGCTCGACGACGGCCGCCGCCTCTGTTACCGTGATACCCGCAAATTCGGACGCTGGCTCATCGTCCCTGATGCCCAAGCCCACCTGGCCCATTTGGGGCCCGAACCCCTCCATCGCTCCTTTTCCCTGGCGGTTTTCAGCGAACAACTCGCCCGCTTCAAACGGCGCTTGAAACCCCTGTTGCTCGACCAGCGCTGCGTCGCCGGCCTGGGCAATATCTATGTCGATGAAGCGCTCTGGACCGCCCGCCTGCATCCGGAACGCCTTTCCCAATCCTTATCCTCCACGGAAATCCGCGCGTTGCATAGTGCGATCCGGAGCGTCCTCCGCCAGGGCGTCCGCAATCGCGGGACGTCGCTCGGCGACGGCAAAACCAATTACAACTCACTCGATGGCCGACGCGGCCGGAACCAGGGGATTTTAAACGTCTTCCGTCGCACCCACGCCCCCTGCCCCATCTGCGCCACCCCGATCCAACGGATGCTCGTCGGGCAGCGCAGTACCCATTATTGTCCCCGATGCCAGCCACTACTCCGGAACCCGGGGAAAAAACCGGTTATCCCCAACCAGCGGAGCAAACCGCTTCTCCCTAAGGGAAGCAGTGCGTTAATCGGTCGGCTCCCCCTCACCCCGGCCCTCCCCCGCGCCGGGGGGAGGGAGGAGTGAAATTCCACCACCGCCTCCTAAAAATAGGGAACCCTCGATTGACTTCGAAAGTCTGCTGTTCAATATTCGTCAATCCACGGTTGGACCTGCCGATAACCCCTCACCTCTCCCTCACAGGACGAGGGCAAAGCAGGGTTGCGCTCAAGTCCGCGGGTAACCGGATCAATCATAACTTCGACGGGGTCCGTCGTTTACCTCTCCCCGGCGCGGGAGAGGTCGGACCCGATCGCCGCGGCGGCGCATCGGGGCCGGGTGAGGGGGATCGTCCCTTTGCCAGAAGGAGGTCCCGGTGAAACCACCCCGCGCCCTTTTCAGCTGGCTGATTCCCATCGCCATCCTCGCCTTCTGGGCCGTCATGATGACCTGGCTGATCCGCACCGAGGCTTTCCCGGAATATTTCGGAACCCGCTCTCCCGGTTACCGCGGTCTGGCTAATACCGGAACCCTGCTGATGGATCGCTGGATGCTCATCCGCTTTAACCAAGCCCGTATCGGTTACAGCCATACCGTGGTGGATATCGACGAAACCACTCCCGACCGCCAGATCCTCATCGAAAACGAAACCCTCATGACGCTCAAGATTCTCGATACCGACCAGAATGTCCGCGTCACCTCCCGTGCCAATTTGGACGCCTTCTATCACCTTCAAACCTTCCATTTCGCCATCGTCTCCCGCGGCTATTCCGTCACTCTCTTCGGCCGTCGCGAAAAAAATCAGGTCTTCCGGGTCGTCATCAGTTCCGCCGGCAACCAGCAAACGCTGCGGATTGAAATCCCCGACGATGCCGTCCTCTATTCGCCCCTCACGGATATGATGCTGCAACGTCTCCAACCGGGGCAGACGGTCCGCGTCCGTCTCTTCAATCCCGCCACCCTCGCGGTCAGCGATATCCCCGTCCGGGCGCTCCGCCACGAAACCCTTGCCATCCTCGGCACGAATACGCCGACCATCGTTCTCGAAGCCAATGTCCAGGGGCTTTCCATGACCAGTTGGATGGATGCCGAAGGCCGGATTCTCAAGCAGGAAACCCCGCTCGGGTGGACCCTGCTGGCCTGTGCCCCGGAAGACGCCATCACCCGCGACGAAACGGCCTCCGCCGATGACTTACTCGCCGCCATGGCCGTTCCTTGTACGCCCCCCATCGATAATCCCCGATCCCAGACGGTCCTGAACCTGACCCTCCTCGGCCCCGCCAAACTCGATCAGATTGTCGAATCCCCCCGCCAAATCGTCCGGAGTCGGTCGGCCGGCAAAATCCATATCCGACTCTTTGCCGATTCCGCCGTTCCCGTGCAAGCCGCGGAACCCCAAACCGCCCCGGCCTTCCAAACCAATGATCTGGCGGCCACGCCCTTCATTCAGTCCGACCACCCCAATATCCGGCGGCAAGCGGCCAAAATCACCGGGGCCCTCACCTCCGATTGGGACAAGGCGGTCGCCCTCAATAATTGGGTCTTCAAAAATGTCGATAAAATCCCCACCATCAGCCTGCCTTCCGCCGTCGATGTCCTCGCCCAACGCCGGGGCGATTGTAACGAACATACGTATCTCTTCACCGCCCTCGCGCGGGCGGCAGGCCTGCCCGCGCGGGTCCGGGTCGGCCTGGTCTATCTCAATGGCGCCTTTTATTATCACGCCTGGCCCGCCGTCTTCGTCGATCGCTGGCATGAAATGGATCCCACCTTCGGTCAAACCTCTGTCGATGCCACCCATCTCGCCCTGCTCGATGGCGAATTGGCCGACCAGATGCAACTGCTCGGCTATATCGGCCGCCTGCAAATCGAAGTTGAACCGACCCACCACCACCGTCCGGAGGCCCCCCGTGATTGAAATTGAACATCTCTCCAAAAGCTATGGAACGGTCCAGGCCGTCATCGATCTGAACCTGGTCGTTCCGCGCGGCGAATTGTTCTGCTTCCTCGGCCCCAATGGCGCCGGCAAAACCACCACCATCAAAATGCTCACCGGCCTGGTCCATCCCGACGCTGGTTCCGTCCGGCTCTGTGGATTCGATTTGGCGCGGGATCCCCTTCCCGCCCGCCAACTCCTCGGCTACATCCCCGACCTGCCCTTTCTCTATGAACGCCTGACCCCGCCCGAATTTCTTGAATTCGTCGGCGACCTCTACGGCGTCGATCGACGCCGGGTCAACCAGGCCTGCGACGAGGAATTGACCCGCTTCGGGCTGGCCGATCATCGTCGCGCCTTGGTCGGCGACCTCTCCCACGGGATGCGCCAACGGCTGATCTATGTCGCCACCTTCCTCCACGACCCCAAAATTCTCTGTATCGACGAACCCCTCGTCGGCCTCGATCCCTATACCATCCGCATGATCAAGGATCTGCTCAAGGCCAAGGCCCGGTCCGGGGTCACCGTCTTCCTGACGACCCATATCCTCGCTGTCGCCGAGGAAATCGCCGATCGCGTCGGGATCCTGTCGCGGGGCCGCCTCGTCGCCCTCGGTCCCATTGACGACCTCAAAAAACGCCACGATATTTCCGGCGATCTAGAATCGGTCTTTCTCACCCTGACGGCCGACGATTACGGCTTGCCGGTCGGCGCTGGAAAGGAGGACGCCCCCCCATGCATCCTCTGAGGGTCCTTTACAAAAAGGACGCACATATTTTTGCCAACCTCAATACGGTTCTGCGCCGCGAATCGAGCTTTAAGGTCCTCTTCATCCTCGCTTTCGCGCTCGGGCTGTTCTTCGGGCTCTATGCTGCCTTCCTCTCCGGCTTCCGGTTTCTGAACCTGCTCGGCGGCGCCGGTTTCATGGTCACCCGCTACCTGTTTTCCCTGATTTTTCTCGCCCTCGGAATCATGATGGTCCTCTCGGGCATCATCACGTCCTACTCCGCCCTCTTCCGCTCCCGGGATAGCGTCCTGTTACTGACCAGTCCCATCCCCGATTCAACCCTGGTCCTTTACAAATTCACCGAGTCCTGCCTGTTGAGTTCCTGGGCCTTTTTCTTCATCATCCTGCCTTATACCCTCGCTTACGCCGTTCATGAAAAATTGTCCCCCTTCTTCGTCGGCTGGACGCTCCTGTTCTCAATCCCCTTCCTGATCCTCTGTTCCGGACTGGGCACGATCTTCGTTCTACTGTTCATCCGCTGGATTCCCCGCCACCTCCGGGAATGGCTGCTGGTTTTCGGCCTGATCGCGGCCGGACTCCTCGCCTATTATTTGCGCCCGGCGGCCCGCACCGGACTCGACGATTCCCATTTTCTGCTCTCCCGATTGATTCCGGGGCTCCAACTGGCATCGCATCCCCTGGGGCCGAACTGGTGGACCTCTGAAGGCATCGTGTCTCTGGCCCGCGGCCAGATCGCCCGGGGCCTTCTTCTCTGGGGCGTTCTCGTCTCCAACACGCTCCTCGTCATCTGGATCGTCCGATGCCTCGGTCAGCTCCTGTTCGCCCGGGCCTGTCAACGCCTTTGGGGTATCGCACCCCCCCGGCGTCGGCGGGAACGGCTCGGGATGGTGCTCGATCGCTGGCTCAGCCCTTTCGGCACCATCAGCCGGGGCCTCGCGCTCAAGGATATCCGCACCTTCTTGCGCGACCCCATGCAATGGTCCCAGGCGCTGATCTTCTTCGGCCTCCTCGGTTTCTATTTCGCCAGTCTGCGCACCTTCCGCTATCACGCCCTGCCCGATATCTGGCGCAACCTGATCGTCTTTTTGAACGTCTTCAGCGTGGCCGCCGTCCTCTGTTCCCTCTCGTCCCGCTTTGTCTATCCCCAGCTCAGTCTCGAGGGACAGGCTTTCTGGATCATCGGACTCTCCCCCGCCAGCCTGGGCCGGGTTATGCTGACCAAATTTTTCACCGCCCTCGCCGCCATGGCCTCCATCAGCGTCGCGCTGATCGCTCTCTCCACCACCATGCTCGGGGTCGCTCCGCTCCTCAAGGGGGTCACCATTTCTCTGTCGCTCGCCATCGCCTTGGCCACCTGCGGGCTGTCCACCGGGCTGGGAGCCATCTTCCTCAACCTCAAACAATCCAACCCCATGGCCATCGTCTCCAGTTTCGGCGGCACGCTCAATCTCGCCCTGAGCCTGATCTTCATGGCGGCCGTCATCCTCCCCTGCGCCCTGCCTTTCCACTTCTTAAACCAGGGTAAAATCGGACCCGCCACGCTATATCGGATGCTGGAGTTCATCGGGCCCGTCATCGTCGGCCTGACTCTTCTGACCACGATTCTGCCGCTCTGGCTGGGCCTGCGCTCTCTCCGGAAAAGGGAGTATTAATGCGCAAGGATTCGCGATCCCGAGGAAGACACCTTGACACAACTTTCCATGCCCTCACACGAGACGCCCGTAAACGAACCCCCTCTGGTGCGGACTTTTCTGGCGCTTGAACTGAATCCTGAAATCCGTGCCGGCCTGGTTCGCACCCTGCATCGCCTGCGATTCACATCGGCCCATATGTCCTGGGTGCCCCCCGAAAATCTGCATGTCACCCTGCTCTTTCTGGGAGATTCTCCCCCGGAGCGCCTGGCCGAACTCATGACCCGCCTCCGCCAAATCTTTCCTCCGCCCCCCGCCTTTGCCTGCACCGTCGCCGAACTCGGCACCTTCGGCCCGCCCCATTCTCCCCGAATTGTCTGGGCCGGTGTCAGCGACTCATCGGGTTGCCTGCTCCGTCTGATCGAAACCCTCCAACAAACCGCCGTCGCCTTGGGCTGGCCTCCGGAAAAGCGCGATCCGCACCCCCATATCACCCTGGGCCGAATCAAACCCGGACCCCGCGATCCCGACTGGATCCGGCGTTTGGAAAAGGACCGCGCCCATATCTGGGGCATTCTGCCCGTCTCCCGCCTGCTCCTGATGCAAAGCCATTTGAAACCCGAAGGCGCTCGGTACGAGAGGCTCGACGAAATCGGGCTAAAAAATTGATGGCCGACGCGAAGGGGTCTCTCTGGTCGCGCAATAAAAAAAGTTCCGCAACCCGTGGAGGCTGTGGAGTCGGGGTGCCCTCATACGTGTTAAGCTAAGGACTTCGGCTCTTTCTGTAACTAATTTGGGGTATATGGATTTAGGTCTATTTTGAAGTGAGTGAAAACCAAGGGATGTCTCACGCAGAGTTGCGCCAGGTTCAGATAGAGTTAAGACAAGAGTGAAGCAGGGCCGTGCGATTTCGCCGCGGCGGCGGAATCACCCGTCCCGTGTTCTCATGAAGCCAAGAGGAGGAAGGTTGGTTGCCTCAAAAACAAGCGGCGGACGGGACATTTCACAGCCTTGTGCGAAATGGCCCGGCCGTTCTTTACTCTGCGAACACGCGTCTGGACCCTGTGGAACTCTGCGAGAGCTTCCCCGCTTTTGAGAGAATATGAAGCGAGAGATATTGCACAGTGGCGCCAGGTTCAGATATCCAGGATGAACCGTTCTTAGCTTAACACGTATGGGGGTGCCCTCACCCCGCTCTTTTCCAAGGACATTGCGGGGTGAGGGCGCCCCGGCTCCAGTTCCATAACGGTATCATCACCCGATGCGAATCGTGTGGCATCCCTCGCCGGCATTGAGCCGGAAATATAGATGATGAGTATCCGGCGGCAGGAGATCCCCCGCCCGCTCAGCCCACTCGATTGCCACGACCCCATCCTCTTGCAGGTAGTCTTCGAATCCCAGATGCAACAGTTCATCGGGCGAGCCGATCCGGTAAAGATCGATATGCACCAGCCGGCGCGATGCCCGATATTCCTGGACCAGGGTAAAGGTCGGGCTGGTGATCGGCCGCGTAATTCCCAACGCCCGCGCCAAACCCTGCACAAAACAGGTCTTTCCCGCCCCCAATTCTCCATGCAACGCCAGAACCACCCGGATCGGCAACCGGGCGGCGATTTGGGCGGCCACCGCCCAGGTCTCCTCCGGGGTCCGCGTTTCAAACTCCGTCCCGGTCAATGGAAAATTGGCTTTCATCTCGTGAATCCTGCCGGGGCCGCTCCGAAAATTCAATGCAATTTTTGATTGCACTCCCGTCCCTTCAATTTATGCTGTTGTCCATTCGCCCTAACCAGGAGTGATCATGCCGGAATTTTTGGAGTTCGTTGGTGTATCCAAGCAGTTTGGCCCCATCCAAGCGGTCGATCACGTCTCTTTCGGCGTGAAAAAAGGGGAATTCTTCTCCCTGCTGGGCCCCAGTGGGTGCGGAAAAACAACTCTCCTCCGGTTGGTGGCGGGTTTCGAACAGCCCGATGCCGGCCGCATTCTGCTCGATGGCGAAGATATCACCGCCCTGCCCCCCCATCAGCGCCAGGTGAATACCGTCTTTCAGAATTATGCGCTGTTTCCCCACATGACCGTCTGGGAAAATATCGCCTTCGGCCTCCAGGTGGCCCGCCGGCCCCGCGCCGAAATCCGCACCGAGGTCGATCGAATGCTGGCCCTGATCCAGATGGAAGACAAGGCCCATAAAAAACCCGACCAGATCAGCGGTGGACAAAAACAGCGCGTCGCCATTGCCCGGGCCCTGATTCTCAAGCCCCGGGTTCTCCTCCTCGACGAACCGCTCGCCGCGCTCGACCTCAAACTGCGCCAGCGCATGCTCTTGGAATTGGACGTGATCCACGACGAGGTCGGCATCACCTTCCTCTATGTCACCCACGATCAAAATGAAGCCATGAGCCTGAGCGATCGGATCGCCGTGATGAACCGCGGCCGCGTCGAACAGATCGGCTCACCCGCCCAGATTTACGAGGCGCCCCGGAGCAGTTTCGTCGCCGCTTTCATCGGCGACACCAATTTCCTCGAAGGCCAGGTGACCGCCCATCTCGATGACGATTATGTCCGCCTCCAAGTCGCCGATTTCGCCGAAGTCAACTGCTACAACGATAACCACCTCGAAATCGGCGACCTGGTCTACCTCAGTATCCGCCCCGAAAAATTCCATATCGCCCGTGAGAAACCCGAACCCCATCCCCACTATAATGCCGTCGAGGGGACCGTCGAGGATGTGATCTATCTCGGCGCCCAGACCAAATACTGGGTTCGCGTCCGGGACCACCGCGTCGCCGTCAACCGCCATCACAGCCGTTTTTTCCTGGATGAAAATCCCATCACCTGGCGGGACCGGGTCTGGCTCACCTGGCACGGCGATGATGGGTTCATGCTTGAACGCTACCAGGCCGCGGATCAGGCCCTGGTCGATTCGCCCGGTGATTCGGCCCCCCGCCCCGCCCCCCTAAAAACATGACCGCCCCCACTCAACCCTCCCCGTCGCCGCGTCGGAAGCTTCGCGAAGCTCTCACGACCGCTCCTTCCTTCCTCTGGTTGGGCCTCCTGTTCCTGGTCCCCACCCTGATCGTCTTTGCCATCCTTTTCAAACCCGCCTCGCCCCACGGGGGAATCGATGCCGGCTGGACCCTGGCCACGTTCAATAGTCTGGGCAATCCCAATTACCCGGCCATTGTCTGGCGCACGGTCTGGATCAGCCTGGCCACCACCGCACTCTGCCTCCTGTTCGCGCTTCCTGCCGCCTACACCATCGCCCGCGCCGCCCAACCCTGGCGCCGGTTTCTCCTGCTCCTGGTCATTCTGCCTTTTTGGACCAGCTTTCTCATTCGCATCTTCGCCTGGAAGATTCTCTTGCATCCCGAGGGTGCGATTAAAAAAGTCCTGGTCTTTCTGGGTTTGCTGGGATCCGAGGATTCCCTGCTCTACAATCCAGGCGCTGTCCTTTTGGTCATGGTCTATACCTGCCTGCCGTTCGCCATCCTCCCGATTTTCGCCGCCGCTGAAAAATTCGACTTCCGCCTGTTGGAGGCCGCCCGCGATCTCGGCGCCGGTCCTCTGCGCGCCTTCTTCCGAATTTTTTTGCCCGGTATCCGCCGCGGACTGGTGACCGCCTTTCTGGTCGTTTTCATCCCGGCCCTCGGCTCGTATGTCATTCCCGACCTGGTCGGCGGACCGACCAGCGAAATGATCGGCAATAAAATCGCCCAGCGCACTTTCGCCGACCGCAACCTTCCCCACGCGGCCGGGCTCTCCGCCCTCCTGACCCTGGCCGTCCTGGCCCCGATGACCGGAGTGCTGTGGCTCCAAGGCAAAAAAAACCGGCCCGAGCCCACGATTCTGGAGGACTCATGAAACGCAGCCGGCTCCCTTTCCTGGTCACCCTGGCCATCCTGATTTTCTTCTATCTCCCGATCGTCATCCTGGTCCTGAACTCATTCAACGCGTCGCGCTTCGGCGGCGGATGGGAAGGCTTCTCCTGGCGCTGGTATATCCGCCTGTTTGAGTCGCGCGAAGTCTGGCTCGCCCTGCGTAATACGCTCCTGATTGCGGTCACCGCCACCGGAGTCGCCACCCTCCTCGGCACGTCGGCCGCTTTCGCCTTGCACCGCTACTCCAGCCGCATGCAACGCGTCCATTACCTCCTCATTTATACGCCCCTGGTCATGCCGGAAATATTAATGGGCATGAGCCTGCTGCTGTTCTTTGTCGCCATCGGTTTGCCTTTGGGTCTTTTTTCGATCTTCCTGGCGCACGTCACCTTCTGCATCAGCTATGTCGCCATGGTCGTACTCGCCCGCCTCCAGGATTTCGATGAAGGGCTGATCGAGGCGGCCCACGACCTCGGCGCGGGATCCTGGACGGCGTTCCGCCGGGTCACGCTTCCCCTGCTCGCACCCGGCATCGCCTCCGGCGCGCTCCTCGCTTTCACCCTCTCGATCGACGATTTCGTCATCTCCTTTTTCGTCGCCGGGCCCGGGGCCACCACCCTGCCCATCCGTATTTATAGTCTGATCAAACACGGCTCCCCGCCGATGATAAATGCGTTGTCAACCTTGTTGCTCGTGGTAACATTTGCGCTCGTGGGATTCAGTCAACACCTGATCGGAGAAAAAAAATGAAATCCAGCGTTTGGGGAACATGCCTGAAAATCGCGCTCGGTTGCACCCTGCTCGCCGCCGCCGGGGGGATCGCCTGCCGTCCGCCGCGCACCGTTTTGCATCTTTATACCTGGGCCGATTACATCAAACCCGAACTGGTCGCCCGCTTCGAAACCGAACACCATTGCCGCGTCGTCATCGACACGTTCGACTCCAACGAAGCCATGCACGCCAAACTCCAGGCCGGCGCCGGCGGCTACGATCTGATCACGCCGTCCAGCTACATGGTCAAGACGCTCTTCGATCAGGGCCTGCTCCAGCCCCTGCGCCACGAGCTGATCCCCAACCTTATCCAGATCGACCCCGAACATCTGAAGATCTCCCTCGATAAGACCCTGCATCACAGCGTCCCGTATATGCTGACCAATACCGGCATCGCCTACCGCAAAAGCAAAGTGGCCGATTTCCAACCCACCTGGGCGATGTTCGATGCGGTCTCGCTGAAAGGCCGAATGACCCTCCTCGATGACATGCGCGAAACCATCGGCGCGGCCCTCAAGTTCAGCGGATTCAGTTTGAATTCCACCAACGCCCAGGAATTGGCCGAAGCCCGCGATATCGTCATCCGCTGGAAAAAGAACCTGGCCAAGTTCGAAAACGAGCAATATAAAACCGGCCTCGCCTCCGGCGAATTCCTCCTCGTCCACGGCTATAGCGGCGATATCCTCCAAGTCCAGAGCGAAAATCCAGATATTGCGTTTGCCATTCCCCGCGAGGGCACCAGCATCTCCTGCGACGATCTGGTTATCCCCCAATCGGCCACCCAGGTTGAATTAGCCCATCAGTTCATCAACTTCCTGCATGACCCCCAAGTGGCCAAGGAAAACACCGAATTCATCCAGTATCTCTGCCCCAATACCGGCGCCTACCGCCTGCTCTCCCCGGACATCCGCGAAAACCCCTCGATTTTTCTCGATCCCGCCATCCGCGCCAAAAGCGAAATGATCGATGATATTGGCGAGGCGCTCCCGCTGTATACCCGGATGTGGGACGAGATCAAGGCCGCGGAGTGAATGACAAAAAAAACAGCCGGCCTTCCCGGGATGCCTTTTACTATGCCCTGGTCTATCCCGGAATTGGCCATTTCCTTCTGGGCCGCCCGGTATTTGGTCTCATTTTCGCCGCCCTCGCAACCGCGTTTGCCGTCCTTTTTTTTATAGAATTCTGGGCGCAAATCCGGCTTTTCATGCAACAGGCTTCCGCGGCGATCGGCGATGCGAACGCCCCACTGCCGGAGGTCCACTACGGACGTATGCTGGGCGGCATGTTTATCTGGATTCTTTGTTTGACGGGAGTTTACGCCGTAAGCCTCGTCGATGTCTGGAGACGCGTGAAACCCCGCCCCCCGCCGGTTCCCCCGTTGCCCCTCTAATGAGGTTAGCCTGTGGAGCCGGGGTGCCCTCACCCCGCCCTTTTTCAGGGGACGCCGAGAGAACATCGGCAATTAAGCGATGCAGGTTTAACCCTCCCCCCGGCGAGGGGGAGGGTAGGGTGAGGGGGCTCCTTGTATGTTTTTCAACTCCATCTGTGCTCTCCTGCTCCTTCAAGAACCATCGCGGACTGGCTTGGCGCGCCCCGCGCGAAGACAGGCCGCATCGGTTGGCCCCCTCCGTGCCCCCGTGGCTCTGTGGTTAAACCTGCTCCTCGTCGTTCTCCCGATGATTCACCACGAAGGCACTGGGGCACGGAGGTTGAGAGGAAGACGTCGCGAACCCCGATGCGGGCCGTCTCGAAAGGCGGCCTTTCAATCCAGCCCGCGGGCTCTCTTGAGGGAATCGAGTTCACAGGAGTTGTTCTGTGCTCTCCTGCTCCTTCACGAACCATCGCGGACTGGCTTGGCACGTTGCGTGCGAAGGCTGGCCGCATCTGCGGTTTTCTGAATTTCACCTCCGTGTCGCGGTGACTCAGTGGTGAATCGCTGTCCCGTCAGTTGGGTGTGGAATGGCAACCTGGAATTCGCGTAATACTCCTCGCCTGCCCACGAAACACCAATCACCCACACTTATTCAGAATGAACCTTTTTAATTTATTCCGCAGAGGATCCCCCTCACCCCGCCCTCCCCCTCGCCGGGGGGAGGGAGAAACCCAAAGACGCCGCCAAGGCAAGCCTGCCCAACGGGGGCGTTTTCACAGTGAGACATTGCCCGGCTGAATCACCGGACCAAGTTTTTCGCGGCGGGCACGGAGGTGGGGGATCCCCCTTTATCGATCAGATCAAATTGGACCCCCAGCCCCGGCCGGTTGCTCGGCGCAATCGTCCACCGCTCCCAAGCTTGCCCCTGCGATTCCAAGGCGTCGCCCAGGACCGGCTCGGAGGTCACCACCAGCTCGGACAGCGTATTGGTCTCAACCGCCGCAGGCGTCAAACCAAACACCTGGCGGGCAAGGACCGCTTCCGCCGCCCGGCAGGACTCCTGCAGTTGGCGCGCGGTTTTTTCCGCGCGCAAAATATTCAAGTGGACCGCCAGCAAGGCCGTCACCACCACGACCAAGGCCAGCAGGGCCACCAGGTTTTCGATCAGGGTAAATCCGGAGGATTTCATTTCACCGGTCGGAACTCGACAAATCGGCCGCTTCCTTTTCGCCGCCCGGCTCGCCGTCACTCCCATAACTGAGCACCTCGAAAGGTTCCCCCTGCCGGCCGGGAATCAAGAAAATATATTCGTTTTTCCAAGGATCCAGCGGAGGTTGCAGACTGGACAGGTAACCCTCCTCCGGATAGGTCCGGGGAATCGGTTCGGTCGTGGGTTTTTGGCATAACACCATCAAGCCTTGTTCCTGGGTGGGATAATTGCCCTGCTCCGAGCGATAGATTTGCAGGGCGGTTTGCAGGGTTTTGATTTGGGCCCGCGCCGCTTCCATCCGGGCCTGACTCAAATGCCGGATCACCGATAAGCCCACCACGCCCGACAGAATGCTGATGATCAGGATCGTGACCAGGATTTCCAAAAAGGTAAACCCGGCCCGGGTCCGCCGCATTGTCTTTAATAACCCTTGTTTTTTCATAGATTCCATCCTATCCCACCCCACGCGTTCCGCAAAGAAAAAAGCGCCCCTTGCCTTCCGGAGCTTGATTTCGGTATTCTATCACCGTTCTTCCCGCACCATCCGGAGGTCTCCATGTCCACACTTTTCGTTCTTCGCCGTTTCCGTTGGGCGGTCCTCCTGCTTCTGCCGGTCGCCACGCCGGCCACACCCGCCTCCAACCCGATACCCGCCGATCCGAGTTTCGATTTGCAGGCGATCTTCCACGATCCCCTCGATGCCCGGATCCTGAAAACCGAAACCGAAAACGGTCTGCGTTTCGAAACCGTCGAATTCACCAGTCAGACCTTCAGCGGCACACCCATCCGGGTTTCCGGCCTTCTCGGTCTCCCGCCCTCGGAAGGACGCCACCCGGCGGTTTTTTTCAGTATGCCGGGCATGGCCCCTGCCAATAAATATTGGTCGGGAATATTTGCCCGTAAAGGGTATATCACGCTCACCCTCACCCTCCCCTCCGCTCCCCTCCCCCCTCCGCCCCTTTTCGAGGGTCAGGCTTTACAGGACGGAAACCTGACCGCGTTCGCTGTCGCCCAAATGCGCGGGATCACCTATTTGACCCAACGCCCGGAACTCGATCCCGCTCGCATCGGGATCGGGGGCTCCTCTTATGGCGGTTTTTTCGCAACCCTGATCGCCGGGGCCGACCCCCGGATCAAGGCCGGAATGAGCTTCTTCGCCGGCGGGCATCACGAGTTGGGCTCGCACCTTCCCCAATTTACAGGCTTGAACAGCCGCGATCAGGTTGAACTTTGGGGAAAAACCATCGATCCCGCCTGGCGTCTCCGTCAACGAGCGGTCCCTTTTATCTGGGGCGTCGCGGCCAACGATCATTGGTTTCACTTCCCCGCCGTGATCGAAACCGCCCGCGGGTCCCTGGGGGACATGCGTCTCGCCATCCTTCCCCATTGGGACCATGGCTTCTCTGAAGCCCTGGACCAACAGCTGATCGATTGGTTCGACACCCAACTCGCCCGCCCGGAAGATAAGGGATTGCCGCCGGTCCGGCCCGCTTACAACCAGGCCCAGGACCTTTTTATCCGGCGCGATGCCCGAGGACTGAAAGTGGGCTGGTCCGTCACCGGCGCTAATCCGGTGGTCCACGCTGAAGTGCTCGTCAGTTTCGGACCCACCGTTCCCTGGCAGGGCTGGGTTCATCGCCTCCATCAGCCGTTCCCGGTTAAAATTATTCCCCCCGTCGCGCCCAACGCCCCCTGGACCTGTGAAACCTATCTTCCGGTGCCCGATCCCGATCTGCCCCTGTTGGTCTATGGCAATGCGGTGGATGATCGGAATGTCCTCTCTTCAACCCTGCCCCAAACCGTCATTCCCCGCCAACTGGGAATCGAGTCGCCCCTTGATCCTCCCGATGTGAACGGTTTTCCTTGGGGCGATTTCGAACCGGACGAAGTCAAACAACTGGTCGGGTGCGGGCTTCTGCCGGGTGCCGCCGATTCAGCGGTTTTCAAGAGCGGCCGACAAAGCCTCCGTATCGATCCGCCGGCGGGGGGACGGACCGCTTCCTGGATCACCTTAAAATTATTGCACGTGCCCACCTTATCCCATCGTTTGACGGGTTGGGTCAAAGCCCGACCGGCCGGCCCGGTTGAAATTCAAGTCCGACCGGTTATCCCCCCGGATTGGAGCCGACCGGTTGTGGATCGCTTACGCCGGGACTTGTCCGTCGATTCGCGTCCCGTCCCATCCCCCGATTCGATCGCCCCCAAAATGATCGCCGGACGGGAAGAATGGCAATTCTTCACCCTTAACTGTCCCGCACCGACGGGTCCCGTGGAAGGTTATGAACTGTGTGCCCGGTCAACCGACCCTTCGGTCACCTTTTGGTTGGATGAAATCCGCTTTGAGCCGCAATGGCCTGTTTTGCGGTAATCAACCTGAATTAAAGCAGCTCTTTTTAAGCGGAGCTTGCGATTCCCCGCCTAACCCCTTATCATACGCCCATGATTCTTTACCCTCCCAGCCTTGAACAATATTGGATGGAGTGCGCCCGGCGTCTCAGCCCTGCCGCTCCCTTTGCCGAAGCCGCCGCCCAACTCGAGCCGACCGTCCAACGGCTGAGCGACCTGTTTACCAAGGAACGCCCGGATCGGTTTGAACCCTATATCGCGTCCGCCGCCGAAGCGCTCGCGTATGGCCTGTTCTTCTTTCCCCAATCCTTTATCAAAACCCAGTGGGTGTTTAACGAATGTTGCGGTCCAGCCGGCTGGCGTCTGCCCACGGACCGTTCCCTTAAAATTCTCGATCTGGGCGCCGGAACCGGCGCCACCGGTTTCGCGGTCGGCGCCGCCATCGCCCAACAGGCTCCGGAATTGCCCTTCAAAGTCTGGGCCCTGGATCACTCCACCGAAAGCCTGCGTCATGCCGATTCCATCGCCCAAAAATACCGCACCACCCTTTGGCCGCAGGGCCGATGGACCGTTGTGCCCGGGGACCTGATGCCCGGTTTGGATCGATTCCATGACCCCTGGGATATCATCCTCGTGGGTTCCACGCTGAATGAACTTATGGTTAATGCCGCACCCGAGGCGGTCTTCCGCTGGATCGAAAATCTGGTCAGTCGCCTCGCCCCCGACGGGCTGCTCCTGATCCTGGAACCCGCCTTACATCTTTGTGCGGAACGGCTTGAGATTTTGCGCGACGCCATCAGCGCCGCCCGGACGGCCCGGATCCTGGGCCCGTGCCTCCATGCTGAACCCTGTCCCCTGCTTCGCAAGGGGGAGGTTTGGTGCCATGAAGTTCGGCGGTGGACACCGCCGAGCTCCCTGGTTGTCGTGAATCGTCGCATGGCCCACCAGATTCCTTTTTTGAAATTCTGTTTTCTGGCCCTGACCCCATCGTACCCGCCGGGGCTTCAACCCGGGACGATGGATCGGGCCCGACTGGTCGCGCCCATTAGTGAACATAAAGGCAAGGTTTGCACCTGGTCTTGCGCCGCGGATGGTCAACTCTATCCCTGTGAAATTCAAACCCGCAGCTTGACCCGCACTCGGGTCAAAGAATTGGTCCATATCGAGCGGGGCGAACGGGTCCACTGGCTGGCTCCGCGTCTTCTGGGCGATCCCCTCACCCTCCGGGCGGAGGAGATTGAGATAAACGGGCGGTCCTGCCCACCCCCTTAACGCCCTGATGCCCTCTCCCCTGGTAAAGCCGGGCGTCCCGCACGACTTAATTCATCCCGGTTTCTTTACTATATATCAGGCTACCACGGCATCGTGGCTTTTTTAGTCACGCCGATATTTTTCAAAAAAACGCTTGCCATTGTTTCCCAGAATGTTACTATCTAGTAACTCTATCGGCTTACTAGGTATTGTTTGACCCGGGAAGACTGCTTCCCAGCAAAACTGAGGCAGAGAAAATAACCGCTATGATTACTGAAGATGCAACGGGGTATTCCGGGGACGAATCGTCTGAGAACATTTTGCACTGGGCCTTGAACAAGTTCCACCCCCGCATCGCCATCGCCTCCAGTTTGCAAGATTCTGTCCTCATCCATCTCGTCCGACAAATTAAACCGGATGTCCGCGTATTTTCAATTGATACCGGTCGCCTCCCCGAAGAGGCCTATCTCTGTGCCGAGGAAATCCGGGCGCAACTCGGGGTCCGTATTGAATGGTATTTCCCCCGGCATGAATCCGTGGAAAAGCTGGAAACCGAAAAAGGCCCTTTTTCATTCAAAAAAAGTCTCGAAAACCGTCGGGAATGCTGCTTTATCCGTAAAGTCGAACCGCTCAACCGCGCCCTGGCCGGCCTGGATGCCTGGATCACCGGGATGCGCCGGGATGATAATGTGACCCGTGGGTCGATTCGGAAAATAGAACGGGATACCGCTCATGGGGGTATTCTCAAAATTAATCCTCTGGCCGATTGGTCAGCCCAAGAGGTACACACCTACATCCTGAAGCATCGGATTCCCTATAATCACCTGCTCGACCGGGGATATCCGTCCATCGGATGCGCCTGCTGTACCCAGGCGGTAGAGCCGGGCGATGATCCCCGAAGCGGGCGCTGGCCCTGGGAACAGGCCGGACACAAGGAATGCGGCTTGCATGTGCCAAATTGGACCATTTAAGACAGGATGACCTTATGACCCATCTCGACCGACTTGAAGCGACCAGTGTTCACATCCTCCGGGAAGCCTACCGGGAATTCAAGAGCCTGGTGATGCTCTGGTCCATCGGCAAGGACAGCACGGTCCTGCTTTGGCTGGCGCGCAAGGCCTTTTTCGGCCATGTGCCTTTCCCGCTGATGCATGTCGATACCCACTTCAAAATTCCCGAGATGATCGCCTATCGCGACCAAATGGCGCGCGAATGGCACCTGGACTTGATCGTCGGCGAAAATCGCACCGCTCTGGCGGCGAAGCATACCTTTCCCGACGGAAAGTTGACCCGGGTCGAATGCTGCCGGTCACTGAAAAGCGAGGCGCTCAAACACACCCTGTCCGGCGAATGGCCCCGCCTGCGGATGGATCACGCGACCAACCGCCTCGAACCGGAACTGAAACCCGGAGCCTTCACCGGGGCGATTGTGGGTGCGCGGGCCGACGAGGAAGGCAGTCGCTCCAAGGAGCGCTACTTCTCCGCCCGGGACCAGCACAGCGAGTGGGATGTGGGCGATCAACCTCCGGAACTCTGGAAGCAATATAAAACGGACTTCGCACCGGGCACCCATGTGCGGATTCATCCTTTACTCGATTGGACCGAGCTGAATATCTGGGAATATATCGACCGTGAAAACATTCCCATTATTTCGCTCTATTTCGACCGCGGGGACGGCAAACGCTACCGATCGCTGGGCTGTTATCCCTGCACGAGCCCGGTGGAATCGACCGCCCGGACGGTTCCGGAGATCATCACGGAGTTGCGCAGTGGAAAATTCGCCGACATCGCCGAACGGTCGGGTCGCGAGCAGGACAAGGAAGATGGCGGGGGATTGGAGACCTTGCGGCGCGGGGGTTACATGTAGGCAAAGCGGTCAGGTGAGCGCGTGGGGGCTCGGATAAAGGATGATACCTATGCAAGCGTTGGAACAAAACGAACAGATCAGCATCGTGATGGCGGGCCATGTCGATCACGGCAAAAGCACGGTCATCGGCCGGCTTTTGGCCGAAACCGGGGCCTTGCCGAAAGGCAAGCTCGAACAGATTCGCGATCTCTGCCGCCGGAATGCCAAACCGTTCGAATATGCCTTCCTGCTGGATGCCCTCAAGGATGAACAGGCCCAGGGGATCACAATCGATGCGGCGCGCTGCTTTTTCCGGACCGCCCAACGCCCCTATATCCTGATCGATGCACCCGGTCACATCGAGTTCCTGAAAAACATGATCACCGGCGCGTCACGTGCGGAAGCCGCCCTGCTGGTCATCGATGCCAAGGAGGGCATTCGCGAAAATACCAAGCGGCATGGCTACATGCTCTCCATGCTGGGCCTCCGGCAACTCTCGGTCCTCGTGAATAAAATGGACCTCGTGCAATACGATCAGCGCGTCTTTGAGACCATCCGCGAGGACTACCACGCATTCCTCGGCCGGTTGGGCCTCCAGCCGGTAAGCTTCATTCCCGTCAGCGGGTTGTCCGGTGCCAACATTGCCGCCCGGTCACCCGAGACCGCCTGGTACACGGGGCCGACGGTTTTGGAGCAAATCGACCGCTTTCACCGGAAGGAATTTCCCGAGACCCTGCCCTTCCGTCTGCCGGTTCAGGATGTTTACAAATTCACCGAACAGGGCGACGAACGCCGGATTGTGGCCGGAACCATCGAAACCGGCTCGATCAACACCGGCGATCCCGTCGTCTTTCAACCCTCCGGCAAAGTTTCGCGGATCCAATCCATCGAATATTTCAACGGCCCGGTTCAGCCGACCGCCGTGGCCGGCCAGGCCCCGGGTTTCACCCTCGACACCCAACTCTATATCAAGCCCGGCGAATGGATGGTCAAGCAGGGCGAACCGCCGTTGCAGGTGGGCACGCGTTTTCGCGTGAATCTGTTCTGGATGGGCCACGCCCCGATGATCCGGGAAAAAACCTATAAATTGAAGCTGGGGGCCCTGCGCTCCCCGGTCAAACTGGTGGAGGTGCTGGCGGTGCTCGATGCCACCGAACTCGGCACCGTGGCCAACAAACAACAGGTGGACCGGCACGATGTCGCGGAAGTGATCCTCGAGACCCCGAAGCCGGTTGCCTTTGATGTGGTGGGGGACATTGAACAAACCGGCCGGCTGGTGATTGTGGACAACCATGAAATCGCGGGCGCCGGCATCATCCTCGCCGCGTTGACCACCCGGGATTCCACCTTGCAGGACCATATCCGCACCCGTGAACGCGCCTGGAAAAACAGTGCCATTTCCCCCAGCGAACGGACCGCCACCTATGGACATGGCTCCAAATTCGTGGTCTTTACCGGAACGGACGAATCGACCGGCGAGGCCTATGCCCGGGCCCTGGAACGGAAACTCTTCGCCCTGAACTTTAAAGCCTACTACCTCGGCCTGGAAAATGTCACCCGCGGCCTGGATGCGGACCTGGCCGCCGAGGGCGACCTCCGTGACGATCACATCCGGCGGCTGGGCGAACTGGCCCGGATCTTTACCGACTCCGGCCAGATTTTCATTACCTCCCTCGCCAACGTCGATGATTACGACCTCCAAACATTGACGCTCCTGAACAGCCCCAACGAGATCCTAACGATCCACATCGGCGAAAACCCGTTCGTTAACTTCCAGCCCAGCCTGACCCTCGCGGTCGACTCCCTGTTGGGCAACGGGGTAGAAGCCGTCTGCGATCTGTTGAAACAAAAGAACGTCATCCTGGAGTACAGCATATGAAAACCGTTTTGGCCTTCCCCGTTGAGTTGCGTCGCCGGAGTATCGTCAAGGCCATGACCTGGCGCTTGGCCGGCACGTTGGGAACCTGCCTGGTTGGCTGGTGGATCACCGGTTCTTTGCGGATCGGCCTGAGCATCAGCCTGATCGACTCGGCGATCAAGATTGTTGCCTTCTATTTTCACGAACGGGCCTGGCATCGTGTGGCTTGGGGCCTCGCCCATCAAGACCCGGCATCGGCTCAAGGAGGGGGCTAATGAGTGCTTCCCAATTCCATCCTGATACCCAGGTTCTGCACGGCGCCTTTAAACCGGAATCCGAAACCGGCGCAACTGCCATTCCAATTTTCCAGACCGCGTCCTTTGCCTATGCCACCGCCGAGGAACTCGAGGCCGTCTTCGCCGGACGTGAACCCGGCTACGTCTATTCGCGGATCTCGAATCCCACGGTCACCCAGTTTGAACGCCGCCTGGCCCTCTTGGAAGACGGACTCGGCGCCGTCGCCTGTGCCTCGGGCATGGCCGCCATCAGCGCCACCGTTCTCGCGCTCGCCGGAGCCGGGGATGAAATAGTTTCCGGCAACAGCATTTTCGGCGGAACCTATTCCCTGTTCCGCCAGACGCTCGGCCGCACCGGAATCACCACACGCTTTGTCGAGGCCACCGATGTCGACGCCTATCGGCAGGCCATCACGGATCGTACCCGCCTGATCTTCGTCGAAACCGTCGGAAATCCAAAACTGGATGTGCCCGATCTCGCCGCTCTCGCGGCAGTCGCCCGGGAAACGGGCGTCGTCCTCGTTGTGGATAATACCCTCACGACCCCGTTGCTGCTACAGCCGAAAACCCTCGGCGCCGATCTGGTGATTCATTCCACCTCCAAATTCATCAATGGCCATGGCAACGCGATCGGCGGAATCATTGTCGACAGCGGAACCTTTGACTGGTCCCATCCCCGGTATGTCCATTTGAACCCCTTCTATAAACGGGCCCGGGAAATGGCCTTCCTGGCCTGCCTCCGAAACCAGATCTGCCGCGATCTCGGCGCCTGCCTGTCCCCGTTCAATGCGTTCCTGATGTCCATCGGCGTTGAATCGCTCGGGGTCCGCATGGAGCGCCATTGCGCCAATGCCGCCCGGGTCGCCCGTTTCCTGGCGGACCACCCCCGCGTCCGGGGCGTGCGCTATCCCGGCCTGGCCGGCCATCCCGATCATCCCGTGGCGCTCCGCCAGTTCGCTGGACGGTATGGCGCGGTGTTGACCCTGCGTCTCGACAACAAGGCCCAATGTTTCCGATTCATCAATGGGCTCAAACTCGCGCAGAATCTCGCCAACCTCGGCGATGCCCGGACCCTGGTCATTCACCCGGCCTCCACCTTCTGCCGCGATTTGTCGGACGCCGAGCGCCAGGCGGTGGGCGTTTCAGATGATTTGGTGCGGCTGTCGATCGGCATCGAGGATCCGGCGGATATTCTGGGCGACATTGAAACGGGTTTGGCGGCCGTATGATAGCGAGACGGGTTGGTCGAAATGCAACTTCAAAGGTCGAAATACGGCCGGAAAGAAAGGACCAAATACAGATGAGGAAGAATGTGGTAACGAGTGTCGTGGCGGTGATGCTCATGGTGACCGGCGCCGGGGAATCGTGGGCGGACGCGCGGTCCTACGTGTGGACGTACGAGTACATGACCATGCCCGAGGGCGCTGCGGAACTGGAGTATTACCTCACCGCCAAGGTCCCGGATACCTCCGAGCGGGAGACCAGCTCGTGGCAACACCAGGTCGAGATCGAGTACGGCGTCACGCCACGCTGGGACCTCGCGCTTTACCAGGTCTGGCAGGAGGACCGGACAGCGGAATCAGACGATTTCGACTACGATGGATTCAAGCTGCGGACCCGGTACCGCGTCGCGGAACAGGATGCGCTGCCGCTGGACTTACTCTTTTATGCAGAATACAAACGGGCCTCCGACCTCGCCGCGGCGGATGTTGGTGAAATGAAGATCATCCTCGCGAAGACCATCCGGCATTTCAACGTGAGCTACAACCAGGTCTTTGAATGGCCCCTGGACGACATCGGCGAAGCGGAGCACAAGTTCGCAGCCGGGCTGGGTTATGAGGTATGCCCGACTTTTCACGCAGGTATCGAAGCGACGGGCAATTATAGCGAGGGGGGATACGCCGTCGGCCCGACGGTTTCCCTGCGGAAGAATAGGTATTTCCTTGCCGTCGGTGTATTGTGCGGTTTGGATGATGAAGCGGCTGATCTGCAAAGCCGGCTGATATTCGGGCTCGGTTTGTAGCGGACAGCCAATGCCAGTTCCGCAAAACGCTGGACCGTGGGCCCGGCTGGGCGGAGGGGTGGATGGAAACAGGTCTGAAACATGCAGGAGAAAGGTCTGACGATGAAAATTAATGTGAACGCTGCGACGACCGAAGTGCCGGCTGATTTATCCGTGACGGCCTTGCTGGCCCATCAACAGGTGAAGATGCCGGATATGGTGACCGTGGAACTGAACGGCGAAATTTTGGAACGTAAAACCTTCGAGTCCACCGTGCTCAAGGAAGGCGACCGGCTCGAGTTCCTCTATTTCATGGGCGGCGGCGCCGACGGAGAGGCAAAGGTTTGAGGTGACAGGTGTTGGTTGTTGGCTTCAGAAAGGGAGGGACGGCGTGTCGCCGTCCTCGGGCGGACCAGCCCTGAGTTTATCGAAGGGGATTTTTAATACAAAGGCCACAACGGTGAGCAACGCAAAGAATGTAACGACACCAGAAACAGATGGACGTGCTTCCCGTTATTATGCGGATGCCGCACAAAAACCGAAAGAAAGGACCAAACCACATGAATCTGACAGACTCACAGATCGAACGCTATTCGCGCCATATCCTCCTTCCTGAAGTGGGAGGCCAGGGCCAGGAAAAACTCCTGGCCGGCCGGGTGTTGCTGGTCGGCGCCGGCGGCTTGGGTTGTCCGGCGGGCCTGTATCTCGCAGCCGCGGGTGTGGGCACCCTCGGGATCATGGATGCCGACGTGGTTGATCTCAGTAATCTCCAACGCCAAATCGCGCATGCCACCCCGGATATTGGCAGGCCCAAGGTTGACTCAGCCGCTGAAAAATTCAGGGCGCTCAACCCGGATGTCACGATCCAATCTTATCGGGAACGACTGACGGCAGCCAATGCCCTCGCCATTTTGTGCGACTATGACTTCGTCATCGATGGAACGGACAACTTCGCCTCGAAGTTTCTCGTGGCCGACGCCTGTCATTTTGCCGGCAAACCTTATGCGCACGCCGGCATCCTGAAATTCGATGGGCAACTGATGACCGTTCGCCCGGGCGTGACCACCTGCTATCGCTGTGTCTTCACCGCCCCGCCCCCGGCCGGGGCCGTCCCCTCCTGCTCGCAGGCCGGCGTCCTGGGCGTGCTGGCGGGGGTGATGGGCACGCTCCAGGCCACGGAAGCGATCAAATTCCTGCTGGGTCAGGGCGATTTATTAACGAATCATCTTCTGATCTATCAGGCCTTGCGGGCCTCTTTCCGGAATATCCCGTTAAAGCGTAATCCCAAATGCCCGCTATGCGGTGAGGCCCCGACGATCATGGAATTGGAGGACGAGACGCCGGCCGCCTGCGCCTGCAAACCGGGCGAACGGTGCCCGGTGTGAGAAGATCCCTATGCATCTAAAAATCGACCGACCAGTCTTTGAATCCATCGTCCGGGCCGCCCGCCGGGCGGCTCCGTTGGAAGCCTGTGGCCTGTGCGGGGGAACCGCGGGACAGGTGACTCGTTTTTATGAACTCACCAACGCCGATGCCTCGGGCGAACATTACCGCATGCTCCCCGAAGAACAATTTGCCGCCGTCAAAAATATGCGCACCCACGATTCCCGTTTGCTCGCCATCTGGCATAGCCATCCCGCCACCCCGGCGCGAATGTCCGACGAAGATCTGCGACTGGCCTTCACACCGGAAACGGTCTATCTTATCGTGTCGCTGGCCGTTCCGTCGGCACCGGATTTGCGGGGTTTTACCCTTCACAACGGGCAGGCGGAAACGGTGGAACTCACCCTGGTCGACTGCGAGAAGAATAAGGATACACCATGACAACGGGTTACTATAACCTTCCGGCCGATCTGGCAGCGGATATTGATACGTATGAAGGCGAAGTCCGCCGCTTTCTGGCCGGCGAAATCCCCGCCTCCGTGCTCAAGGCCAAACGGGTTCCCCGGGGCGTTTATGAGCAACGCCAAGATGGCACGTTCATGGTTCGCGTCCGGGTGGCCGCCGGCACGGTCACGGCCGCTCAAGCCGGCGCAGTGGCCGCTTTGAGCCGGGAATTCGGGAACGGCCTGCTGCACGTCACCACCCGTCAGGATCTGCAGTTTCATGATGTCGCCATCGAAAACACTCCCGTTGTCATGCGCCGCCTGCTGCCCGTGGGACTGACGAGCAAGGGCGGCGGGGGCAATACGGTGCGAAATGTCGCCGCCTGCCCCTACGCCGGCATCTGCCCCCTGGAACGGTTCGATGTCACCCCCTGCGCCCACGCGGTCACTGAATATCTCATTGCCCTTGTCGGGAGTTACAATCTTCCACGCAAATATAAAATCGCCTTCAGCGGATGTTCCGCCGATTGTGCCCTGGCCCAGGTCTGCGACCTGGGCTTCATCGCGGCCGTCCGCAATGGACAACCCGGCTTTCGCGTTCTGGCCGGCGGCGGCATGGGCGCTCAATCCAGAATCGCCGACGGGCTCCTCGATTGGACGCCCGCCACCGAAATCATCCGCGTGGCCGAGACAGTCCGCCGGTTGTTCGATCAGTTCGGAGACCGGACAAATCGGCACAAAGCCCGCCTGCGATTCGTCTTCAACCGCCTCGGTGTGGACGAATTCCGGCGGTTGTTCGCCGAACGCCTGGCCGAAGTCATCCGGGCGGGAGTTCCGGAATGGAAGGGGCGCCTGGACCTGGATGCCCGCTCGGACGATCCCCATCCGACCCCTCCAACCCCGGTCCTTCAGAACGGGATCCGGGTGATTCCCCAGCGCCAGGCCAACGAAGTGGCCGTGCCGCTGTATCTGCCGATGGGTTTCCTGCCGGCCTCGGATCTGGCGCGCATCGGGGAACTCGCCGCGCGCTTCAGCCGGGAATTGGGCTTGCGCACGACGCGGGCCCAAAATCTACTCATCCGCTCTGTGAATCTCGCCGATCTTCCAGACCTGGTTGCTGGGCTGCGGTCCCTGGAAACGGACGTCCTTTCCCCCACCCCCCTCAACCGATTCATCTCCTGTGCCGGCGCCTCGACCTGCCGGCTGGGCATCTGCCTGGCGCGCAATGCCGCCCGGGCTTGCGCCAGCGCGCTGTCCCAAAGCGGACTGGCCCGCGAGACGTTGGACGCCATGGATTTTTATCTCAATGGTTGCTCCAACGCCTGTGGTCAGCAACCGGTCGGCCCCATCGGGCTCTTCGGTGCCGCCCAGCGATCCGATGACCGGTTGGTGCCCTCCTACCACATCACGCTCGGGGGGCGGTGCACGGCGGAAGGCGCCCGTTTCGGCACTCCGGTGGGCAAGGTGCCCGCCCGCGCCCTGCCGGACTTCATCCGGGATCTGGCTTCCGATTTTGAATCCGGACGCGCACCGGGCGAGTCGTTTGTCGGATATTTCGACCGGCTGGGCCCGGCGCATTTCGAAGCACAGGTCGCCCGGCATGCGTTCCTGCCCCGGTTCGAGGAGCGTCCGGATTACTATCGCGATTGGGAAGCCTCCGAGGATTTCTCACTCGCCGGCCGCGGCGCCGGGGAATGCGGGGCCGGCGTCTTCGAGGTGATCCAGCAGGATTTGGCGGTGGCTAAAAAAGCCGAAAGCCCCTTCGACATCCTGCTCCCCACCACCCGGGCCTTGTTGATTACCCGCGGCGTGGATGCCCAGGACCCTGATACGGTCTTGCGCGAGTTCGATCGCCATTTCATCGAAACCGGCCTCGTGGCGGAAGAGTTTCGCGCCGTGTTGACCCGCGCCCGCGGCTTCACCCAAGGCTGGAAAGCCGCTCTCGACGACCAGGCCGACGGCATCGCCCGCTTGCGCGATCGCGTGGAGTTGCTCTTTTCAACCCTCGATGCCAGCCTCACCTTCCATCCGCCGGACGCGGTTCCGCGGGACGGGAACCCGCCCGCCAACCCAGCCGTCGCTGCGACGGCTGAACTCAACCTCCGCGGCGTCGCCTGCCCGCTGAACTTCGTCAAAGCCAAAATGAAACTGGAATCGATGCAGGTCGGGGATTCGCTGGCCCTGATTCTCGATGACGGCGACCCCATCCGGAATGTGCCGGTGAGTTTCAAAAATGAAGGGCAGGCCGTCGGCGATAGCCAACAACTCAACGACGGCCATTGGCAGGTGGTGGTGACAAAGAAACGGTGATCGGTGGGAGGTGTTTGGAAAACAGGGGTGTTGCGCATTGCAAATAGGTAGGGCGCTTTCGCCGAAAGCGCCGCGGAGTAATATCATGCCATACTATGAAGATAATTCGTTGTCGATCGGCAACACACCGCTGGTGCAATTACGGCGAGTGGTCGGAACCCAGGCGCGGGTTCTGGCCAAAGTGGAAGGACGAAATCCCGCCTATTCAGTCAAGTGCCGCATCGGCGCCGCCATGGTCTGGGACGCCGAGCAACGGGGCGTGCTCAAGCCGGGCATGGAGATCGTTGAACCCACCAGCGGCAATACCGGCATCGCGCTGGCCTTTGTCGGCGCGGCGCGGGGTTACCCGGTAACGCTGATTATGCCCGAGACCATGAGCGTCGAACGCCGTCAGATTTTGAAGGCCTTTGGCGCCAAACTCGTCCTGACCGATGCCGTCCAAGGCATGGCGGGCGCCATCGCGAAAGCAGAAGAGTTGGCGGCACAGGATCCGGCCCATATCTTCATGCCCCAGCAATTCAAGAATCCAGCCAATCCGGCCATCCATGAACGAACTACCGGCCCGGAAATCTGGGACGCTACGGAGGGTGAAATTGATGTGCTCGTGGCCGGAATTGGAACGGGCGGCACGATCACCGGGATCTCGCGCTTTATCAAAAAACAGAAAGGTAAAGCCCTCTTGACGGTGGGGGTGGAACCGGCGCAGAGCCCCATCCTCTCCCAATACCGGGCCGGCCTGGCGCTGAAACCCGGTCCGCACATGATCCAGGGTATCGGGGCCGGATTCGTTCCGGAGGTGCTCGATCTGTCGCTGGTGGATCGTTTGGAAACCGTATCCAACGAGGAAGCGTTCGAGTATGCCCGCAGACTGGCTCGCGAGGAAGGCCTGCTTTCGGGCATCTCGTGTGGCGCTGCCGTTGCGGTCGCCGCGCGCTTGTCCCGGGAACCGGAATTCAAGGACAAAACCATCGTGGTCATCCTGCCCGATTCCGGCGAACGCTATCTATCGACTTCGCTCTTCGATTAAACAGGTCCAACAAACTGCGGAAAAGGAGATTCCCCCATGGCTGGCGCATCGCCCCAAAAAACCAAGGCATCCCATGCCGGATAAGGGTCATCCCCCCCGTCGTTCGAAACCGATCCTGCCGGTGGCCTTACTCGTCGCAGGCCGGCGGTGCCTCGTCGTGGGCGGCGGCCCCGTGGCCGGGCGCAAAGCCGAAGCCCTGGCCACCGCCGGAGCGGAGGTCATCCTCGTCGCACCCAAACTCGCCGATTCCGTGCAGACCCTGCGCTCGGTGTCAGGGGTCCGCATTCTCCAGCGCGATTATGTTCCAGCGGATTTGGAGCGCGGCCTCTTTCTGGTCATCACCGCTACGGACAATCCCGCCCTGAACCGGAGTATTCTGGAGTGCTGTCGAGCGCGGGGCCTTTTATGCGCCTGCCCCGACACCGGCTGGGAGAACGGCGATTTTATCTCCCCGGCGAGCTTCAAACGCGGCGACCTGACCGTCAGCGTGTCCACCGGTGGCGCCGCCTGCCGTCGCTCGAGATTGATCAAGGAGAGTCTCGCCCGTCACGCGGATGCGCTGGGTCAGGCGGATCTCCTGGTCATCGGCACCGATCATCGCTTCACCCCTCTCGCGCAACGGGAATCCCTGCACCTCTCCGGCGACCGCCTGAATGAAACCGCGGAGATGTTGCGCCAGTTGCTGGGGATCCATGAGTTCATGCTGTTAAGTACCTGTAATCGGGTCGAACTCGTCGCACTGGCAACCGTAACCCCGCCCCTCGTGCAACTCGTCCGGCGCATCCTCGGGTTCGACCGACCGGAAGCGCGGATCTATGTTCAGACCGGCCGCGATGCGTTCCGCCATTTGGCCCAGGTGGTCGCCGGCCTTCTCTCCCAAAACCCGGGCGAAACCCATATTTGCGCCCAGGTCAAATCGGCCCTGGACGTGAGTGCCCGGGCCGGATGGTCGGCCGGCGTTTTGCAGGATTGGGTCGGTACCGCCTTGCATATCGGCAAAGTTATCCGCCAAGCCACCCAACCCATTCTGGGGAGTGCCGATGTCGAGGATCTTTGCCGGGATTATCTCGCCGGCGAATGGGGCGGCCTCCCGGGTCGGCGCATCCTGGTCATTGGATCAGGTACGATCGGAAAAGGCCTTGTGGAACGGCTCGTGGCGGAAGGGGCCCGGGTCTCCTGTTGTTACCATAGCCGGGTTCCGGTATTTTCCGGACCGACAGATCACATTCCCGTTTTTCCCTGGATCGCCCTGCCGGAGGCGCTTCAAAATCAGGATGCCATTGTTTGCGCAATCCGGGGTGAAGGCCCCCTCCTGTCGGCGGAACACCTTCGGGCCGTTACGGCCGGAGGACATGCGGTCATCGTGTTGGATTTTGGGGTCCCGCGAAATGTCGCTCCGGATTTTGCGCTCGGAGAGTCAACCGTGCGCGTAGCGGATCTGGATGCCATCAAGCGGACGGGGCCTCACCAGACGGTCATCCTTCAACAGGCCCGCGACGGGGGCAACCGCATTATCGACGAACATCTGGAAGACTATGAACGCATCCGAACCAGCATTCAAGGTGGGAACTAGAAACAGCCGGTTGGCTTTGATTCAGGCCGCCGAAGCGGTGACCGCCCTTCAGCCCCTGTTGCCGTCCATCCGGTTCAACGTCGTCCCTTTTTCGAGTCCGGGCGACCGCGACAAGGCCACCGACCTAAGATGTTGCGATCCGGATTTTTTCACCCGGGATTTGCATGACGCCCTGCGCGACAGAGTGATCGATTGCGCCATCCATAGCGCCAAGGATCTGGAAGATCCGGTTCCCCCGGGACTGGACTGGGCCTGGCTTCCCCACCCCGCAAACCCCCAGGATGTGATCGTTCTGCGGCGCGGTGAAACACTGGAGTCCCTGCGCCCGGATGCCGTCTGGGGAATCAGTAGTCAACGTCGGGAAGCTTATGTCCGTCGATTTTTCAGCGCTGGCCGAATCGTCTCCATTCGCGGAACCATCGACGAACGTCTCGCCCAACTGGATAACGGCCCCTATGAGGCCTTGATCCTGGCCGCGGCGGCACTCCAGCGACTCGGATGGGAATCCCGCATCACCCAAGGAATCTCCCGGGAAGACCTTCCCCCGCCGCGGGGACAGGGCCATCTCGCCCTCACGTTCCGCGACGGCGATCCCGTCTGGCTGCGCATCCGCAGTTTACTGGTCAAGGCGGCGATCTTTGCCGGCGCGGGCTGTGGCTCGGCGGAAACCTGCACCCTCGGCGCGCGGGACGCCCTGGCGCGTTGTGATATTTGTTTTTATGACAGTCTGCTGGATGCCAGCCTGCTGGATCAATTGCCGCCCCAGGCGGAACGGGTGGATGTGGGCAAACGCTGTGGCGATCACACGGTTCCTCAATCTGAAATCAACCGGTTGCTCTCCGATGCCGCCCGGCGCGGGCAACGGGTGGTCCGCCTCAAAGGCGGTGACCCTGGAATTTTTGGACGGCTGGCTGAGGAAATCGAGACGCTGGACACATTGCATCTCCCTTACCGGGTGATTCCGGGCGTGAGTAGTCTGAACGCGGCAACCACCGGCACGGGATTGCTGTTGACTCGGAGGGGAGTATCCCGCGGCTTTACCGTCATGACCCCGCGCCAACAAAACGGGGGGGGCGGTTCCGTTCGGGCCGACGCGCGCGCCGAACTCCCTCTGGCCTTCTTCATGGGCGTGGGCGTATTGGATGAAATCGGGGCGCAACTCGCTGCAGAAGGCCTGCCGGAAACAACGCCGGTCGCCGTTGTGTTCGATGCCGGATCGGTGGATGAAACCATCATTCGCGGCACCTTGGATGACATTGCTAAAAAATTGGCCGCGCACCTCCCACCACCTACCAACCAACACCTATCCCCCGATTCCCGCCCGGGCATCATCCTCGTGGGGTCGGTGGCAACCGGTGGTTATCACCCGGAATGGAGCGCCCTTCAGGGCCGACGTGTGCTCCTGCCCGGTAGTGATGCCCTTCAAAAAACATCCGTCGATGCCGTTCGTGATTTCGGCGGCATTCCCCTCCCGCTTCCGTTAATCCGGTTGGTCCCCGATCCCACCTGCCTTCCCCTGTTGAAAACCATCCGGACTTTCGACGGACTGGTCGTGACTTCGCCCTCCTCCGTACGAATGCTGATGCAACTATTGCCGGAGACCGGGCTGGATGTCCGGGCTCTGCCCAAGATACTGGTCGCGGGTCCGGGTACTGCCGAGGCCTTCAAAGCCCAGGGGGTGACGCCGGACGCAATACCCGATCGCAACTTTGGCGCGGAAGGCGTCCTTGAGTTGGCCCAACAAGCCTTCCCCGCGGGTGCCTCCCTCCTGCGCCTGCGCTCACATCGGGCCGGGCCCGGCCTGGCGGACGCGCTGGGCCAGAGGGGGTTTCGCGTGACCGATGGGGTGTCATACTTCACTGAACCGATTCGACCGGACCGGATCCCGGCCTTCGATGCGGTTTTCTTTGCCAGTGCCTCAGCCGTTGAAGCCTATCTGGCCGTGCAACCGCCGAACGCACTGGCGGAGAAGACGGTTATGGCAATGGGACAGCCGACCTGGGCGGCATTGAAAAAACACGGGGTTCAAGTTGAACGCGTGGCGGTGGAAGCGTCAGTCGAGTCGGCCATCCAAACCCTGGCCGCCGTGATGGTCGAAAAAGAAATCGGCGCTTTCGGCGAAAGCGCCCTACCTCAGGGCGAAGGTAGGGCCGTCTCGCCGAGACGGCCGTTGGGGAAGAATGGCGAAAGCGCCCGACCGGTTCGCAGGACCCTCCCACATGATATTCCCACATGGGTTGAACCCGGGGCTGTGTTTTTCATCACGATCTGTGTAGAATCCCGCGGGTTGGCTCCACTGGGTCAGACCGGAATTCCAGAACGGCTTTGGGATAGCATCCGACATCGGGCAGACCTACAACAGTGGTGGCCGCATTTGGTTCTCGTAATGCCGGATCATCTGCATGCCTTGGTAAGTTTTGCACGCGACCCCGGTATGCGCCGTGTTGTGCAGGATTGGAAACGGTTCACGGCCCGTACCCTGGGAATTGTCTGGCAAGATGACTTCTTTGACCACCGGTTACGAAAGGACGAGTCGTTCGTCGAAAAAGCCCATTATATTCGGATGAATCCGGTGCGGGCTGGATTGGTTACAGCACCGGAAGATTGGCCGCATGTGTGGACAATGGAAAGCGGTGGTTTCGGCCCTTCGGCTCCGCTCAGGGCAGGCGAAACCACTTTACCTCAGGCCGAAGGTAGGGCTGCATCGCCTGCCCTGAGCGATGTCGATGGGCCGAGGCGGCCGGTGTCAGTGAAAAACGAGGACCTATATGAAAACATATCCCGATGTCCGGTTGCGGCGGTTGCGGTTGACGGCGGAACGCCGCCGCTTATTCGACGAGCCCCTGCCGGGCCCGGAAAAATTCATCTGGCCGGTCTTTGTAAAATCGGGCCGGAACGTGAAGGAACCCATCACAACCCTGCCCGGTCAATTTCGATATAGCATCGATTCACTTCTGCGCGACTTGGAAAAACCGGTGCGCTTCGGAATCGGCGGCCTTCTGATCTTCGGACTCGGTGAGGCCCGGCGCAAAGACTTCAACGGATCCGAAGCCTGGAACCCCCGGGCGCCCGTGCAACAGGCGGTGAAGGCGGTAAAAAAAGCCTATCCCCATCTCGTGGTTTTTACCGATGTCTGCCTCTGCGCCTATACCAGCCATGGCCATTGCGGGCCCCTGCGCCCGGATGGCCAGGTGGATAATGACGCCGCGTGCGCCCACCTCGCCCGAACCGCGGTGTCCCACGCGGAAGCGGGCGCGGATGGCGTGGCCCCAAGCGCCATGATGGATGGTCAGGTCCTGACCCTCCGGCGGGCCCTGGCCCAGGCCGGCTCCGACGACACCCTCCTGATGAGTTATTCCACGAAATTCGCTTCATCCCTGTATGGCCCGTTCCGCGAAGCCGAACAGTCGGCGCCCCAGAAAGGGGATCGGCAAGGGTATCAGGCGTCCTACCGCGACACCGCCCAGGCGTTGCGCGAATCGGAATTGGACGAAGCCGAGGGCGCGGACATTCTGATGGTCAAGCCCGCGCTCTTCTATCTGGATATCATCGCCCGCCTGCGCCCGACCACGCGTCTGCCCCTCGCCGCCTACAATGTCAGTGGCGAGTATTCCATGTTGATTGCCGCCGCTGACCGCGGCATGGGCGATCTGCACGCCATGGTGCGCGAATCCCTTTTCGCCATCCGCCGCGCCGGTGCCGATCTGATCATTTCCTACTGGGCGAGCCGGTATGATTCGATTTTTGCCGAAGGCGGTTAAGGAAAATGCATTCTCAAGGTAGGGCCGCCTCGCCTGCCCTGAGCCGCGTCGATGGGCCGAGGCGACCGGTGTTGGTGAAAGAGGAGATGCAGCGCGGCGGTTTCGGCGAAACCGCCCTACCCTATAAAGGAGTCGAATTCGAATGAGTCAATCCATCAACCTGGAACCGAAAACCGATAGTCTGTTTAAACGCGCTTGCCAGGTCATTCCCGGCGGCGTGAACAGTCCCGTTCGCGCTTTTGGTTCGGTCGGAGGCACACCGGTCTATATGACGGCGGGGCACGGCGCCCGGCTGACCACGGCGGACGGTCGGTCCCTGCTGGATTTTTGCGGATCCTGGGGTCCTCTGATTTTGGGGCACGCGCATCCCGCGGTGGTTGAGGCGGTGCGCCGGACGGCCGGCGACGGCCTGACCTTTGGCGCCTGCACACCGGCCGAAGTTGAATTCGCGGAATTACTCCGCACCCAGGTGCCTTCGATGGAAAAAGTGCGGCTGGTCAATTCCGGGACGGAAGCCGTCATGTCGGCCATCCGTCTGGCACGCGGCTTCACGGGACGCACCCAAATCCTTAAGTTCGACGGCTGTTACCACGGCCATGCGGATTACCTGTTGGTTTCCGCCGGCAGTGGCCTGCTCACCGGCGGCATCACCAGCTCGGCGGGCGTGCCCGCTTCGGCGGTGGCGGAGGTGCTGGTGGCCCCGTACAATGACGTGCCCGCCGTGGAGGCGATTGTTGCCGCACAGGGTTCGGAACTGGCCGCCATCATCGTGGAGCCCATCGCCGGAAACATGGGATTGGTTCCGCCGGAACCGGGTTTTCTGGCGACCTTGCGGAAAGCGGCCACAGCTTGCGGCGCGTTGCTCATCTTCGACGAAGTCATTACCGGGTTCCGGTTGGCACCTACCACCGTGGGCCATCTGTGGGGTCTTCAGCCGGACCTGACCTGCCTGGGAAAAATCATCGGGGGCGGAATGCCCATCGGCGCGTTTGGCGGGCGGGCGGACATCATGAACCGGCTCGCCCCGCTGGGGCCGGTTTACCAGGCGGGCACCTTGAGCGGAAATCCGGTGGCGCTGGCCGCCGGGCTGGCTACCCTCCGGGTGTTGATCAATGAGAATCCGTATCCGGCACTGGAACGCCGGGGGAAGCAACTGGCGGAAGCCTTTGCAAACCTGCCGATCTGTCGTGACGGCTCGGCCCACTGCGCACAACTCGGCGGACTTTTCACGCTTTTCTTCGGCGCAGCACCCCTTCGCAATCTGGCCGACGCCAAAAAGTGCGACACCGCCCGGTATGCCCGCTTTTTCCACCACATGCTAAATCACGGTATTTACCTGCCACCCTCACAATTCGAGGTCTGTTTCATTTCCGCCGCCCACACCGACGCGGATCTGGCGCATTTTCTCGCCCTGGCGGCCACGGCCCACTGTTGATTCTCTTCCACTGTTGCGCAGGGATAAGTTCCGTTTTCGGATTAATACGGCATGGACTGGCGCAGACGGGCCAGCAGATCTTTCCCCTGGTCCACCGAGTTCGCCCAGACGGGCAGAATGAAATTACGCTTGCGCGGCCACCCGCCCGCCAACAGACGTTCTATTTCCGGCGCGTCGGCCCTATAGCCGCCGGGCATGAGGACGAGATGGCGCGGAGCCCGTTCGCAGAGGGCAAAAAAGTCATGCCGCGATGAATCGAAATCGAGTCCCGAGATTTCCGGCACGGCAAAGAAATCATCGAGCACTTCGCCGGTGATTCCGCAATAGTGCATGCGCCCGCCGCCCAGGCCCCGGAAAAAACGCCGATCCCGGGGTAGCACATGGTCCCGGTAAAATTGGGGCGAGATCATTTGCATCGAACAATTACTGATGCGCGCCGCCCCTTTCCACAGGGCGCCCCAGTCGAAAAACCAATCCGGATCGTCGCTGATCATCGCCTTGAGATGTTTCGTCAGCGCCAGCATGTAATCGGTCACCCGATCCAACAGCGCCTCGACGGCTTCCGGCTGATCGTAAAAATCGGTCAGAATGTCGTTGCCCCGGATCAGATGGGCGGTGTTGAAGGCGCTTTGGATGTCCGGATGCTGAATGTGGATGCCCGGGGGTAATTGTTTTTTCCAAAGCGCGGTCCACTCGGCCAGTTTTCCATACCAGCCGGCATCCAGGAGGGGCATTTTCATGGAATACACATCCTCCGCCCGCTTGAGAACATGATCGCCGGCGGCCGGTAGATTGTTTTTCGGGACGACGATGCGGCAGCCGAACGCGGCGGCGATCTGGGCGGTGCCAAACTGAATCCGCACGGTCGGCACCCGATCGTCCCGAATCTCGAGATGCGGGCGCAGGACGTCGAGTTCGGCCTTTAGCATCACGAGCGGATCGGCCAGGCGTTCTTCCCAAGACGGGATCCCCACGGCCGGGGTGTTGACAATAATCATCGGCAGACAGCGCTCCGGATCCGTAAACAGCAACCGGTAGCGCGCATACACATCCTGGTAATGAACCTGGAACGAGTCGGGCAGGTTGAGGTATTCTTTCATTTCCCCGGGATATTGGTCTCTCAGACGGGGGGAGTCAAGGCTGTACAATTCGGTTGCGCTCCCCCCTTCGTTTCAGGCAAAATCCAACGGCATGTCAGCCCACCCCAATATTCTCTTCGTTTTCGCCGACCAGATGCGCGGCATGGACATGCATTGCGCGGGAAACCCCGACATTATCACCCCCGCCATGGACCGCCTCGCCGCGGAAGGCGTCCGAGGCTCCCGCCATTACGCAAATTGCCCCATCTGCAGTCCCAACCGCGCGACGATGTTCACCGGCACCTATCCCACCACCCATCGCCTGCTCTTCAACGATGTCCCGGTTCGCACCGACCTCCCCTCGCTCGGCACGATGGCCAAGGCCCGTGGCTATGCCACCGGTTACATCGGCAAATGGCACATGGATGCCGGCCCGCGCGACCGCTTCACTCCGCCCGGTCCCGATCGCCTCGGCTTTGACGATTACTGGGCCGCATATAATGCCCATCATGATTATTTCGATACGAAATATTACCTCGATACCCCCGAGCTGATTCATCGATCCGGCTATGAGCCCGAGATTCAAACGGATCTGGCCCTGGACTTCATCCGCAACCAGCACGCCCGCCAAACACCTTTCTGCCTGGCCCTCTCCTGGGGCCCGCCCCACAACGACTACTGCTATGTCCCCGACAAATACCGCGCGCTCTACGATCCGGAAAAACTCCACTTACGCCCCAACTGCAAACCCATTCCTCGCGAATCGTTGGATCCCAAGTGGTCTCATTTGCCCACCACCCGCGATTATTATGCGATGATCACCTCGCTGGACGACCAGCTCGGGCGACTTCTCGGAGAATTAGACCGCCTCGGAATCACCGATAACACCCTGGTGGTCTTTACGTCTGATCATGGCGACATGATGTGGTCCCAAGGGTTGCTCTACAAATGCGTTCCATTCGAAGAATCCGTCCAGGTTCCCCTCCTCCTGCGCTGGCCGCAAGGCTTGCCGAAAAACCGGGTTTGCACCACCCCGATCGGATCCGTGGATCTGCTCCCCACCCTGGCGGGCCTTCTCGACTGGGAAGCCCCCAAATCCTTTGAAGGGGTTGATGTAAACCCCTGGCTCCGCGGCCCAAGCACCACTCCGGAGCCCGACGCCGTTTTTCTCGCCTTTTATAGTAAATACGTCTTTCGTCCCGATTTTCCCGTTCCAGAATGGCGGGGACTGCGAACCGCCCGTCACACTTTCGCCTTGCGCACCGACCGGTCGTGCTGGATGCTCTACGACAACGAAATCGATCCCTGGCAACTGCATAATCTGGCTGACGATCCAGCCTCGGCCGGACTCCGCGCCGAGTTGACCCGGCGGCTGGATCGCTTCCTGACGGACACCGGCGATCCCTTTCTGGATGGACTCGGCATGTCGCGTCATTTCAAGGTGTCGGTCGATTATGTGTACTAATTCACTTGTCGCGATCACGGCGCGTTAGTACTCTTCCAGCTATGAAATGTGCACCAGGAAAGACCCTCAAATCCGCTTGGGAACAAGCCAAGGATTACGGCATTGATGTGTCTCTTTTAGTCGCCAATCGCCGTAAAACTCCTTCCGAACGCCTTCAGCAACACAGCCGTGCACTCATGACAGCTTTAGAGTTGCGACGGGGTATGAAAAAACATCATGGGTGATCTCACCAGCCTTCTTGAACGCCTGATTCAACGCCAGGTGGCTTTTGTTGTCGTGGGTGGCTATGCCGCCGTCGCGCACGGTTGTACGCTCGTTACGA
>CAZCDO010000002.1:0-61529 GCA_964497135.1 uncultured Verrucomicrobiota bacterium | reverse complement strand
GCCCGTTCATCGACCTGGGCTGCACATTCTTCCCCATCTTCTATGACGATCTCCTCAAGGAGTTCGATCCCGCCGGCGAAGAGGGCATCCGCCAAGCCGAGTCGCAGGCCGCTGTGATGAACGAACTGGCGGCCGGCATTGCGGCCGAGTGTCCCGACGCCCGCTTCCTGTTCTGCCCGACCCACTATGCGACGGCCGACAAACTCCCTTATCTCTGTCGCCTGCACGAACGGCTCGATCCCCGGATCGAAACCGTCGTCACCGGCATCGATCCGGGGCACAACGGGGTCATTGCGCACACGTTCTCTGATGATGGGGCGCGCCGGTATTTTGAGAACTTCGGCCGCCGTCCCTTCCTGTGGGACAACTTCAACGTCTATGACGTGGCGGTCAATGTGTTGCACTGGACGCCCTACCGGGGACGCGGCGCGCACCTGGACGAACTCTGTTCCGGCATCGTCATCAATCCCCTGAACGTCTATTTCTTCAACCTGCCGATTCTCGGTTGTCTGGGCGACTATTTGGCCGATCCCCGCGTCTACGATCCGGCGACCTCCATGCGTCGGCATCTCGTCGAGTTGATGGGCGAGGAAGGCGCCGAACTCGGTCTAGTCTTGTCCCGCTGGTTCACCGCCGAATGGGCGGAGTACCTGTCCGCGGAGGAGAATCTGCCGCCGATTGGCGGCGCACTGTCGCCGGCGGACCGCGTCGGATTGCGGCAGCAATTGTGCGAGATCTTTGCGCCGCTGACCGATTTCGAAGAGCGCTTCCGCCGGACGCCGATGGATCCCCAGGCCGCTTCGCGCTTGCTGCCGTTTGCCACGGTTTTGAAGCGGTATGCCGTTCTGATGGTGGGGCTGTGCGGGGGGACGGTGACGCCGGCGAAGGCGCTGGAAGACCTGGCGGCGCTGGAGAAGCATCTGCATCGCCTGCCGGCTTCCCTGGCGTCGTATACGCGGACGGTCGTGCAAAACGAGTTGATCGGTTGATGAAACAGCATCCACGAGGAGCTCGTTGATGAAGATCAAAGGATGGATGGCCCTGTCCAGCGATGAATGTTGTTCGTCCTGTCCTTCAGGTACTCCGCGATCTCCTCCAGCGCAACCCAGGGTTCAGCATTTATGTCGCGCCTCATCACTTTGCGGCATTGCAAACCGATGCGGAGTGTTGCATATTCACTCGCAGCACATAAGCGAAGAGGTGAATCTGAGCTGGCTGATTGATTTAATCTTTGACCCGATCACGGATGCCCCCTCCAAAAAGCGATCGGGCCGATCCTCTAATCGGGCGACCGGCCGTAACCGAGGTTCGCCCAATGAACAAGGAGAGCGGGGCGAAGCACGCGTCAATCTGTGGGCGAGCCAGGAGTTGGACTCCACCTCTATGACTTAATCCCGGACGTCATGCTTCCGACGCCGGACGGTACCACCCAAATAGATCATCTGATTGTTTCCCGATACGGGATCTTCGTCCTGGAAACAAAAGCATACAACGGCTGGATCTACAAAGGGTGTAAAGGTGAATTGACTTTCCCAGCTTGGCAGAGCAAATTATCTGAATTTCTTAAGAGGAGCACTTGTTGTGAAATCATTTATAAAAGTCGGTGCGGCTGAAATCGATATCACCCCTCCCATCGGAACCGGCATGGTGGGGGCACTGACACCCCGTTATTCCATCGGAATCGATGATCCTTTGATGGCTAAAGCGCTGGTCCTTGAATCCAAGGGTATCCGGATCGCTATTGTGGCCATGGATCTCGCCACCCTGCCTCGTCGTCATGGCGATGCCTGCATCAAGGCCGCCTCCTGGAAAACAGGCATTCCTGCCGATCATATTATCTGGTGTGCCTCGCATACCCATACCGGCCCCATCTCTGAACCCGAGGTTTATCCCCAGGGAATCAAACCCTCTGACCTCGCCTGGCTCAAAAAACTTCCCGGTCAATTCGCCCAGGTTGTCGCGCAAGCCAATGCCGCCCGTCAACCGGTACGCATGAGTCGGGTTCGCACCTTCTGCTCGGGAGTGGCCTGCAGTCGACGCATCCGGTTCAAAAACAGTCGTGAAGTCAACACCTGGAATCTCGACCAGGCGGATGAATCCCAAAGTCTGGGATATGCTTCCCATGTCGATCCTGAAGTCGGGGCGCTCTGCTTTGATGGATTGGACGGGAACCCGGTGGCCATTCTCTGGACTTTCGCCTGCCATACCAATGCTAATTTCGGTCCCCGCTTCAGCGCCGATTACCCGGCCGTCACGGCCGCCCGCCTGCGTGAACGCTATGGCAAACAAACCATCTCCGTTTTTCTCCCCGGTGCCTGCGGGGATGTCAACCCGATGATCGGTTATCGCGAATTGGGCAGCCGGATCGCCGATGGATTGATCATCCGGATGGATAACCGAAAACCATTCGATCACCCCATTCCGCTCCAAGCGATCCGCAAGCCGGTTACCGTTCCCACCCGGCCCTTTCGTGCGGATGAAAGCTGGCGTCGCAAAGTCTCCGGATGGTCGCCAGACCTGCAAAAATGGTTCAAATATTCCGAGAAACTCCTCAAGAAACGGAACGAAAAAGAAATCACGACCTGGGTCCAGGCATTCAGAATAGGCGAGATCGCTTTTGTTACGCAACCCGGTGAGCTTTTCGTGGAGTGGGGTTTGAATCTGAAAGCCTCGAGTCCTTTCCCGTGGACCTATCCTGTTGAACTGTGCGGGGATTATATCGGATATCTCGTCACACCCGAAGCCGAAGCCGCCATCGGGTATGAATCGTTGAATTGCTGGGTCAGCCGGATTGGACCGGATGGTGTGAACGAACTGGTCGATTCCGGTAAAGACCTGCTGAATGTCTTGTGGAAGAAGAGATAAGTGCCATGCTGCAATCCGATCAAAATCGTTTTCCACCGCTTTCTGTTACTGCGAAAGATGGACGTGCCATGCTGATTCGTCCCTTGCGCAGGGACGACGGTCCGGCCTTGGCCGCCTTTTATGAGCTGATCCCTGCCGCCGACCAGCTTTTTTATTATCCCCATCCGTTGACACGTGAAAACGCCTTCAAAAATGCCGAAACGGCACTAAGCCCCTGCGCAGTTGTTTTGATCATCGATGATCAAGAGGGCCATATCGGCGGGTATGCCTGGTTCCGGTGGGTCGAAGGCGCCCGTGAAAGTGTCTTCGGTATTTGCCTGATCTCGTCTTTCAAAGGTCATGGGCTTGGAGAACAATTGATGAGACGCCTTGCGGAAATTGCCCACGTTGTTGGACCGGACATTATGAGCCTGACCGTCCAAAAGAAAAATCCCCGCGCCGTCCTGCTCTATCAAAAAATGGATTTCAAAATTATTCGCGACCAACTCCGAAGCCATGACAACGAACCGGAATACTACATGGAGCTCAAGGTTCGATAGAGGAGTCATTCCCTTTGATCGGAACGCCGATCCGTTTTTGGCGGGATGATGCGTCCAGCAATTTAGGGATAGGTGTTCGGCGACAAAAGGGCAAGTATCGTTACATGCACCATTATTGCCTATTTCAGAGAGAAAGAGGAACGTTGACATCCGACATTATCCGCTTGTTACATCCCGCCGCAGAGCATAAAGTCCCCTGTGGTGAACAATTAACAAAGGAGACCGCATGAAGACCAAAAGCGAAATTATTGCTGAGTTGGCGGAAACGGCCGGGGTGGAAAAGTCACAGGCGGCGACCCTGTTGGAAACCCTGGTCGCGATGGCGGTCCGGGACGCCACCGAAGGGTTCACCATTCCGGGGCTGGGCAAACTCGTTAAGGTCGAACGCGCCGCCCGGACGGGTCGAAATCCTGCGACGGGTGAGACGCTCCAGATTCCGGCCAAGACCGTCCTGAAGTTCAAGATCGCCAAGGCCGCCAAGGATGCGATTCTGCTCGGGTGATACTGGCCAACGCGCTGGCTCAAGCCAAGGTTTGGCAGAATGCAGGGCTGATGCTGCGGGTCGCCGTTAACCTGTCGAGAGGCAATCTGGTTTCGCTCGAATTCGTGGATCTGGTTGTTGTGTCTGCCAACAACAATTCCGACTTTCAATCAACGATGTTGATATTGAAAATGCTTCCGGTCTGGCAAAGCAACTCGGGAAGTCGGTTGTGGCCGTAGGGGTTGAAGACCAGGCGGATTGGGAATTCATTTGAAAAGCAGAGTGCAATATTGCCCAAGGGTATCTTCTCTCGAAACCGATGCCGGGTCCCGATCTGCCCGGCTGGATACGGTCTTGGCATTCAACGGAGAAAACTTCCTGCCCGCATTCCGTTGAGGGGGCGTTATCTCGATATGAACGAATAAAATATCACAATAAGGAAAACCCATGAAACAGCAACAGCAAATCGTCGTCACCGGTTTTGCCTCCTTGGTCTTTGCGTTCTCGGCGCTGGCTCAAGACACCGCCAATACTCGGTCAAACACATCCGGCAATATCCATTCAAGTGTTTCAGGCAATACCCATGCCGACCAGGAAGACAACACGGCGCGTAATGTTCGCGACCGCCATGACGTCGACCGCCATGACGTCGACCGCGATGACCGAGCGACGAGGACCACGACGTCATGGACCACCAACATCCATAGAAATGTTTCAGACGCTACGCATGTCGACCAGGAAGACAACACGTCGCGCAATGTTCGCGACCGCGATAACCGGACCCAGACGCCGTTCTTTCAAGGCAATAACAAGGCTGACATGGAAATCACCGCGAAGATTCGCAAAGAAATACTCGCCGGGAAAAACATGTCTCTGGATGCCCGTAATGTAAAAATCATCACCAGCAATGGTCGGATCACCTTGCGCGGGACAGTCAGCACCGCTGAGGAAAAACGAATCATCGGTGAAATCGCGAACCGGATCGCGCATGCGGAGAATGTGGACAATCAGTTGGAAGTGAAGCGTACCAATAGGCACAAGGGAGACGGGGACAGACTCTAAAATTCAAAATGTGTTAAGTTGGAGGCGGGGTGCCCTCACCCCGCAATCTTCCCAGAACAGAGCGGGGTGAGGGCACGGCGGGCTCCTTGACTTGGGTTGGTTTATGAGGATGGAAATAGCGAAGGATAACAGAGGGGGGGAGAGTTGTTTGTTATTGCGTTGCCACCTGAAAAGCGATTTCATGGAAGGATGATATTTACGCGAAATTTCGGGTGGGCGGTTATGGGGTCGGTTTTGATCGGAATGGCCTCTTTCTGTTGGGCCGAATCCGGAGAGCGGGTTTTGGCGCGCATCGATATTCAGGGGCCGGTGACGGGGATCGCCTTGCCCGTTTACGCGCATCTCCGGGATCAGGCGGGACAGGAATATGTCCTGGTTTGCGCCGACGCCGGGCAACTCGCGCGTACGGGGTTGCGTGTTCAGTTATTGGAGACCCCTGCCATGCCAGAGAACTACCTGCTGGCCCGGCCCATGCGGGCGGGAACCGTTGAATCTGTTCGGGCCGGGTTTCGGGTGGTTCACGATGATGGCGTCCAGTGGATCGTTCACGCCACTGCGCAAGAGGGGGAGGCGCTGGCTGAATCGGGCTTTGCCCTGGCGCGGCTGCCGCAGGATCCCATTCGCTGGATGCAGCCGGGCACAGGAATTTTGAGCCAGCCGGGCCCGTTTCAACGACTTCAAGAACTCGTCTATGACCCGTTGGTGGCGGAGATGATCCGCCTCGTTCAGACTAACCGCCTGTCCGCTCTGATGCGCCGGATCACCGGGATGGAGCCCGAGGTGACCGGGGGCGACCTGTATGCGATTGCCACCCGACACAGTAATTCGGGCCGACCCATTGGAAAATCCACCCAGTTTATCTACGAGCATCTGCAGGCCCTCGGTCTGGACGTGCGGTTCCACAACTGGAGTTCCGGGCGGAATGTGGTCGGGACCCTCCGGGGCGGGGTACGATCCAATGAGATTGTCGTGATCGTCGCGCATCTGGACAATATGCCGGGCGGGTCGGTTGCGCCCGGGGCCGACGATAATGGCAGCGGGACAGCCGGGGTATTGCTGGCCGCCGAGATTTTTCGTCAATTTCACTTTGAGCGCACGATCCGGTTTCTGCTGGTAACCGGAGAGGAGCAGGGACTTTTAGGGAGCGCGGCTTATGCCATCGATGCGTTGAATGCCGCCGACCACCTGGTGGCCGTTTTTAATATGGACATGATTTCGTGGGACAGCAATAGCGATGGGGTGCTGGATCTGTATACCCGATCGACGAGTGATCCGGGTTATTCCAACGATCTGGCCATCGCCTCAACCTTCACCTTTGTCGCGGCGCAGTACCCGATGATGACCCCGCTGGCGCCCCGGATCTTTCCCAACAGCAGCGTTTGGTACAGCGACCACAGTTCCTTCTGGAATAGGGGATTTCCCGCCGTGCTGGCGATCGAAGCGTACAACACGGATGCCTACAAAGACTTCAACCCCTATTACCATACGACCAATGATACCTTCCTCCATTTCAACATGCCGTACTTCAACAGCTTTGTGAGTGCCTCCCTTGGAACGGTGGCGCATCTGGCGCTGCCGGTGGAGCGTGTGCCTCTGGATCTCCTGGAAGTGGCCAACACCGCCGCGGTGCCAGGGAACGGCATCGGCGTGGGTTCTTTCTATGCCCGGCATCTGACGAATGCGACCGAGACGGGGAGTGATTCTTTGGACCAATCCTGGGCGGCTGCCCCTGCCCAAACGAATTCGTTTTGGTTGAAGTTTCAGACCGCGCCGGACCTGCGTACGGATACACGGCCCGTTACCAGCGAGACCCTCTTTTCTGGAGTTTTATCGGTCGTGGCTTCTAATCCTGCTTTGTTTTCCTGCACCAACCGTCTTCGGTTTGACTTCCTGACGCCGACGTTGGCCGACCGCATCTATCTCGCCCGAATCCATATTTCGGGTCAATACACGGCGACTTCAAATGATTTCGACTGTGTTACGAACCTGAGGTTTGTGGTAGCTGGCGGCGGGTATCTGGATCTTCCTTCATTGTTCAACGTCAGCCATGGCGTCATCTATGGAACCTGCGAAATCGCAACCCGGTTCAGGGATACGGATCGGTCGAACTGCGCGTTTCAAAGCGTATCGATGGACGGGTCCCAAATGGTTATTGCGGCAACCGCCCAATTGGGTACCCGCATCGAGGATCAGATTGAAGTCAGCACCAACCTCCTGCAGACGAATGGGTGGCATTTCCTGGTCTCCGAAACCAACACCATTGCGCCCACCGACGATTCGTTCGAGAGCGGATGGACCCCGGTGGTGCAAAGGATCGGGACGTCTTCGCTGACGAATTCGGCGGCTTCCTATTTCCGCTTCAGACGAGTCTGGGTTGAACCGTGATGAAGCTGAAGACGTCCCTGAAACTGGGGACGGGGAATGGGGCGAGGTTGGGGACGCAAAGGGCAGAGAGCAGAGATTTACAACGGCGGTGGACCGCCGTATCCAGAGTTCGCCCTGCATTTCTGTGGGTTACTGGAGTTCGAGCCCTTTCAATACCGTCTGAAATCCGGGAGGAGAGACTCATACAAAAGGAGTGAATGACGCGCCGATGTGCACGAAGGAAGACCCACAAACCCCGATGCGGGCCGTCTTGAAAGGCCGGCTTTCAATCCAGCCCGCTTTGCAGCACACGGACGATCCTTCACCTTAATGACGCTATTCAGCGATCCCTGGATATTCGGCACTGATTCTGCGCAGTTGGGATCCGTGCGCCATTTGCCGTTGACTTGAAACGAAGGGTTGACGGGGGCTGGATAAAGTTTCACTATTCCGGGCGAAACGGGCATATTTCTCGATTCTGTCGGACCGAAAGACTCTGCAAAAGACCGGGGATTACAGCGGAGGTTGGGGATGAAAAATAGGATTCTGGCTTTGTGGCTGGTCGGTCTGTTGTCGGCGCTGGGGAATCCGGCCACGCCGGAAGACGATGTAATTAACGGCAATACGCCCCTGGAATTGAAGTTTTGGGGAGAGCATCCCCGACTCTTCTTCACCCAGGCGGATCTGCCGGCGTTAAAGGCGAAGAGTCAGACACCGGCGGGCGCGGCCATTCTCAAACGCATGGAGACTTGGGCGCCCGATGGATTGATCCCCTCCATGGCGTTGGCTTACCTGGTGACCGGCAAACGCGAATATTACGATTCCGCGCGTTGGATGATGCGTCACCTCATCGATACCACCCCCTGGCCGGAACAACCGCGGCCACTTCCGGACATGGCGATGTATCAACTCGCCATCGGGTATGACTGGCTCTATCACGAACTGGATGAGGACACTAAGACGCGAACGTGTGCCCTGCTGGAACGCGAAACCCTGAAATATTTCCGCCCGCTGGTCAACCATGAGAGCTACTATTCCGACACCTATGTTTTAAATCTGTCGGCGAATTACTTCATGAATATTTTCACCCCGGCCGCCGCCCTCTACGGTGAGGTCGAGAGGATGGGCCCCCTTCTGCGATACGCCTTGGAACGGTGCCGGTTGATTTCCGACGCCCTGCCGGTCGATGGAGCCAGCGCCGAGGGCATGGGGTATGCCCAGTTTTTCGATGAATACACCCTGCGTAATTTTGAACTCTGCCGTTCCCTGCTGGGACTCGATCTTTTTCCTCGTGCCGCCTATTTTCGCGAGAAGTCCCGTTTTATGCTCTATGGGAATCTGCCCGCCCATGCACCCTTCATGGCGCTGACTCCAGCCTGGTTCGGGGATGCCGAGGTGTTTCATTGGGATCCGGCGGATGACTATTTGTATCTGCTCGCCGCCCGATACCGGGATCCGCTGGCACAATGGTTGGGCGACCGCTTTGCGGAACAACGCAGCGCCTTGCCCTGGCATGCGGATATGAAGCCGCCAGCCCCCAGCGCAACCCTCATCCGCAATGATCTGAACAGTTATCTCAGCCTGATCTGGTACGACCCCACCGTCCCGGCGGTCGGGCCTGTGGACCTGCCTTTACTCTACCGGTTTTCCAACCTCGATGTGGCCTGCGCCCGTTCGGACTGGAGTACCAACGCCTCGCTTTTTACCTTTCGATGCGGCCCGCATGCCGGTTACAAAGCCATGGATTATCGGCAGAATATTTCGGGGGGTCATATGCCGCCCAATGCCGGGGCCTTCCTGCTGTATGCCTTTGGAGATTGGCTGATCCATGAGGGGGAATATACGCGAAAAATCACCGCCTATCATAACACGATGACTATTAATGGCATCGGTCAGACCGGCGAAGGAGGCGACTGGTTTGAATGCACCCAACTTCGGCGGGACCAACGCGCGCCCCGCCTGTTAAAGGTCGAACAGGGGCAAGGCTTTGATTTCATGGCCGGGGAGGCCACCTCCGCCTACGGGCCGGAGACCGGGCTGACGCGGTTTCGTCGCCATATCGTTTATCTGCGCCCCGCGTGTTGGGTTATCCTCGATGACCTGGCAGCACAAAAGCCCTCCACTTTTGCGCTGTATCTGCATGGGCCGGGCGAGGGGAATGAACCTCGGCAACCGTTTGTTTCAGCGGGTGACAATGGCTGGACCACCCGGGGACCCCGGGGTGCCGCGCGCATCACGGTTCGGGCGACTGCTCCGGTGGCTGGCGTCACTTTTGCACAACTCCAGCAAGGCGCGGGCACGCATGAGGATCTCACTCGTTACGCCTTGTGTGTCACCAATCTCCAGCCCCAGCAGAACCTGATAGTGATGACCGTCATTGAGGCTTACCCATCCAGCGGCCAACCCACAATAACCCCCGACTGGCGGGTTCAAGGCCATCAAGTTGTCCTGACCTGTAAAACGGATCGAGATCTCACCACTTTTGAGGTGGATCTCGATCAGATGCTCTGCCGCAAAATGAAACGGTAACGTCGCAGGGTAAGGAACCCATGAATTCGTTGTTCCATATCGGCGCCTGCTCCTGGAAATTTGACGCATGGCGGGGGCTGGTCTATTCGGATGCCGCTGGAGCCAACTATCTGGCCGAATACGCGCGGAAATATGACTGTGTGGAGGTGGACCAGTGGTTCTGGAGCCTGTTCGGTCCGGACAAAGTGGTTCTGCCGTCGGCCCGGACCGTTGAGGAGTATGCCACCTCAGTGCCTGCGGGATTCAGGTTCGGGGTCAAGCTGCCGAACGCGCTGACGCTGACTCATTTTCATAACGCCGATAAGACCGCCCCTCTGGAGTCCAATCCGCACTTCCTTTCGGTCGACCTATTGGGGCGATTTCTGGAGCGGCTGGAACCCATGCGCGGCCATCTGGGGCCGATGATGCTCCAGTTTGGATACCTCAACAAGCAGATGGTACCATCGCAGGCGACCTTCCTGGAGCGGCTGGACACGTTCGTGAGCCGGTTGCCGGTCGGCTATACCTGGTGCATCGAGACTCGGAACCCGAACTGGCTGAACGCCGCATACTTCAACTACCTGCGGGAGCGCAGGCTGGCGCACGTCTGGCAGATGGGCTATTACATGCCGCCGCCGTTCGAGATCTACGCAAAACAGGCCGACCGTCTCGCGTCGGATGCGGTTGTACGGCTGCACGGTCCGGATCGGGCGGGCATGGAAGCGCGGGTGGGGAAGGACTGGTCAAAAATCATCGAACCCCACGACGCCGAATTGGATGAACTGGCCGGAATGTTGAAAGATCTGGTGGTTCGCAAGAAAAACACCTGGGCGTTCGTGAATAATCATTTCGAGGGTTGTGCGCCGCAGACGATCGAGCGGATTGAGGGGCGGATGGCCGGATAAAACCATACAGAACGCCCAAATAGTGTGCGACCTTCTCAGGGGAGGAACGCCTCGCCGAGACGTCCGCGGCGCTTTCGGCGAAAGCGCCCTACCGGTTGAAATGATCAATACATATGTTGTCGCGTATAATTACCCTCCTTATTAGCAGCCTGGCGGATCTTTGGCAGAGCCATAGTCCGCCAGGCTGCTAGGCCCGATGGTGCGCGGTCATCCCGGCTTCGCGAGTCGATTTTTTTCGGCCGGTGATGAGCGGATGCCAGGCGGGCAGGTCTTTTCCTTCAAACAGCCGGCGATAGGCGCAGGAAGTGGGAAGCCAGTGGCGATAGTGCCGGAGAGTGGCAGGGGTCAGATTCGCGCAATTCGGGACCACGGCATGGCGGTTCGCATAGTCGGTGCAGCGGCAGGTTTTTACATTCAACAGCTTGCAGGCCAGCGGGAGATAACGGATTCTGCCGGTCTTCGAGTCCCGCTCTTTGTGCAGGCAACACAAGGCGCACCCATCGCAGAGGCGTTCCCAGTCCCGTGCGGTCAATTCCGCCAGTTTCTTGGTTTTCCAAAAGCGTGGTCGGTCCACGTCTGATTCCCCTTTTTCCGTATGCCGGGCACACGGACATTACCGGATTACCCGTGAAAAAAAACTCCGGCTACGGCGCCGGTCATCAGGCAGGCCAACGTGGCGGCCGCGAGCGCCCGGAAGCCCACGGAAACGATGTCAATCCGCCGTTCTGGAACCAGGGCCACGGCACCTCCGGTGAAAATTGCCAGTGAAGCGACATGCGCAAAGCCGCAGAGGCAATAGGCGATGATCAGGGGTGAGCGGGGATTTGTAAAAGCGTGGTTCGCCATGGCTGCAGCCAATTGTTGATAGGCCGGGACTTCTGTAGCCACCAGGCGGAGTCCCAGCAGGTTGCCGGCAAAGGTTGCATCCGCCGGTGGAACACCGGTCATCAACGCCAGTGGATAGAACAGGTAACCGAGAAGTTGACCCAGCGAGAGTTCCGCGCCCACCCATCTGCCTCCGGCCCCGATCAGTATATCCGCCAAGGCCAGAAGTCCCAGAAATGCGATCAGCAAGGCGGTTACCGCCAGGACCATTTGCAGGCCGGCCAGGGCGCCGTTGATGATCGCATCGAGACTGCCGGCATCGGTGGGGGGGGGTGTTTTCAGGTTGATACCCAAGGTGTCTGGCCGATCGTTTTCCGGCACCAGCAATTTGGACATGATCAGGGCGGCCGGGGCCGACAACAGGGATGCCATCATCAGGTGTCCGGCGATGCCGGGAAACACGTCTTTGAGAAAAAGCACATACAAGCCCATCGTACTGGACGCCACGGTGGCCATGCCCGCTGTCAGAATGGTGCAGAATTCCGAGCGTGTCATGCGGGCCAGGTAGGGGCGAATCGAGGTGAACGACTCGATGCCCATGAAGATATTGCTGGCCGTACATAGACTTTCCGCACCGCTGATGCGCATGAAGCGGGAAAAGACCGCGGCGAACCCGCGAATCAATAGCGGCATGATGCGCCAGTAATAGAGCAGCCCCATCAACGCCGAGAAAAAAATGATGGTGGGGAAGGCCTGGAACGCCAGAATAAACCCCAGTTTTCGGGCTTCCCCGGTCCCTTCCCCCAATGAGCCAAAAACGAACTTCTGACCCGCCTGGGCGGCGGTGAGCAGTTTCAGGAAGGCCTCATTCAAAAAACTGAACAACCGGTCCACGCCCGGCGCCCAGAAGATGATGGCCCCCAGCAACAACTGAATCAGAGTACCCCAGATCACGACGCGCCAGTTGACCTTCCGGCGGTCGGACGAAAACGCCCAGGCGATCGCCATGAAGATGAAAAGTCCGGAAAAACTAACCAGATTGTATCTGTTCATACGGCGGGAATAGTAGGGAATCGTGACGGTGAAAACAAGACCGGAAGTCGATGTTATTCGCGATCTTCGGCAAACGGCCGGTTCGGCAGGCGGCCGGGGGCCGTCACTCCTCGTCGTTCGAGGAGCGAGCCTTCGATCCGGAATAAATCCACTAAGGCCTGCAGGTGTCGAACCACGGTGTCCCCCTCGGCCACCTGGCTGGACAAAAGGTCCCGCTGAGCTTGGGCAACCAGCAAAGCGGTTGATCGGCCGACATTAAACTTCACGGTTTCAGACCGAAGTTTCTCCTCCTGCAAACGGCGCGTGGTGGCTGTGGCGGCCACCTGCTCCCGGGTCCGGTCCACTTCGATGAGGCCGGTTTCGACATCGACGCGGACCAGGTCGTCCAAATTACGGAAGGCTTCGGCCGTCTGTTCCCGGGTGAATTGTGCCCGTCGATGGGAGGCCCTGTCCGCCCGGTTGCGGATTGGAAACTCGAAGCTCAGGCCGGCGGTGGCAGTCACATCCTGGCCGTCAATTTCAGAGACCGAATTGCCAAATGACCGGGCATAACCGGTATCGCCCAGAGTCATGAATACATCCAGCTTGGGAAGCAGACCATTCCGGGTTTTAACCAATTCCAGGTCGCCCCGCTGAATCTGGAGAAAAGCCTGATTGACATCGGGACGCATCCGGAGTGCCATTGCGACATGCGCGTCGAGCGAACCCAAATCGAACTCCGGCACAGCCGGTTCTGTCAGGAGAACCAGTTTTGACCGCGGCCCGGACAACCGGGCGGGGGCGATGACCTGCAATAGCTGAAGGTCCGCCTTGGCCCGGTTGCTCCGCGCATTGATCATGGCCTCCTTGCGGAAAGCCACTTCGGCTTGAGCGGCCGCTAATTCGGTTTCCGGCAGGTTCCCCACCTTGATTCGCTGTTCGACCTCATGCAGTTGCTGTTCCGCCAGGACCATGGACTTTTCGACAATCGTAACCCGGCGGCGGGCGAGGGCGCATTCCCAGTAGGCAATTTCGGCTTTCGCCACGAGTTGTTCGGCGAATCCGCGCAATTCATACTCGGAAATCGTGGTGTCGATCCGGGCTTGTTGCAAAGCGACGAGGTTGACAGCCCGCGAGCGGCCCTGCAAAAGCGCCTGGGTGATGGCCAGCTCCGCCTCGCTCGTGTAAACCGCGGATCGTGTGTCAGGGGACTCTCGCGTAGAATTCAGAAGGAGGTCCAGGCGGGTGCCGGTTGGAAAAAATTGACTGGCCTGGAGCGACCCGCTGACGGTGTCATCGGCCCGAACCGTTATGCGGTTCGTGGTTGAATAGTCCCGTTTGAAGGTGACATTGCCCGCGAGAAGGGGGTCGAACAATGCACGCTGTTCGGCTTCGAAGGTGCGCTGGACTTCCGGCTCCAGGCACTGGACCTGAAGCGATCGGTTGTTGGTCAAGGCCAGGAGGACGGCTTGTCCCAGACTGATTTCCCAGGATAACGGGGACTCCTGAATGTGGGCCGCAGGGGAAAAAGGGGAGGGGGCCGATGAATTCAGGGGCTCAACGGCCTGTGCGGTGTAGAAAATCCAGCCGATTCCGATCATCCCGAGGAACCCTCTCCAGAGTATTCGATGGCCGTAAAAGGCCTTACTGATCTTGTTTCGCATGGGGCCTCCAACCTTCCTCGAAAAGCGAGTAAACGACGGGGACGAATATCAAGGTCAGTAGGGTTGAACTGGCCAGTCCTCCGATTACAGCCCGCGCCAAGGGTGCCTGAGCCTCGCCGCCTTCGCCCAGCCCGAGGGCCAGGGGCAGGAGCCCCAGGAGCGTGGTCAACGCGGTCATCAGAATGGGCCTGAGCCGACGCCGGCCAGCTTCGGTGATGGCATCGCGCGGGGCCATGCCGTCCCGTCGGCGCAGAAGATTGGTGTGGTCCACGAGCAGGATGGCATTATTGACCACAATTCCCCCCAGCATGATGCATCCAATATAAGATTGAACATTAAACGTGGTGTGGGTAATCAGAAGCATCAGCACCACCCCGATCACGGCCAGCGGCACCGAGAACATGACAACGAGGGGATCTTTCAGCGATTCGTACTGACAGGCCATGACCATGTAAACCAAAATCAAGGCCAGAATAAGGCCGAGTGCCAGTTCCCGGAATGCTTTTTGTTGTTCCTCATAGTCGCCCGCGACACCGACGGAAAAATCGCGCGGAATGGGCACGGACCGCAGTTTCTCCTGCACGTCGGCAACAATTGAGCCCATATCCCGCCCCAAAATATTGGCTTCGACGAGCACGAGGCGTTCCTGATCTTTCCGTTCAATGGTTACCGGTCCAATCCGCGGGTTCACCGTCACGATATTTTTCAGCACCACCGGTTCGCCGTCTGCGCTGGTCAAGGTCAGGTCCAGGATGTCCGACAGGGATCGCTGTTCGGCGTCCTTGAGTTTCACCAGGATCGCATACTCATCCCCGCTTTCCCGGAAATAGCTGGCGCGCGTCCCGCCCAGGACGGTCTGAAGCATATCCGCCACTTGGGCAACGTTCACTTTCATCGCTTCGGCCTTGGCCCGATCGACGACGACCAGACGTTCGGGTTGGCCCGAGTCGCGACTGATGCGCGCATCGGTCACGCCGGGTACGCTCTCGATCAGAGCCTTGACACGTCGGGCCAGGGCGTCTGCGGTCTCCAGGTCATATCCCCGAACTTCGACCTGGAGTTGGTCTGCGCTACCGCTCGCCATCCTGAGAATGAACAAACCCTGTCCGGCGCGGGTCCGGACGGTCGCGCCAGGAATCCCGGCCAGTTTTTTGCGAAGGTCGGCGGCAATCTGTTCGCTCGACCGTTTCCGTTCGCTTAAGGGCTTGAGATTGATTGACATGTCACCCCGGTGACTGCCGGCTGAATGCCAGCCGGACCCGCCCATGCTGGCAATGGTGTTTTTCGCTTCTGGAACTTCGGAGGCCACAATCGCTTCAATGGGGCGGAAGGTCTCACCCAGGAGAGCCAACTTCGTGCCCACTTCCATTTCCACATTCACTCGTACCTGTCCCTCGTCCCCGGCAGGCATCAGTTCCGTACCGATGAAAGGGATCAGGGCCAGGCTTGCGGCGAGAACCAATGCCGCCCCGATCACCACGCCCGGGCGATGATTAAGTGCGAAGTGAAGCATACGTTTATAACGATTTTCGATCCCATCCAGAAAACGGCCCGTGACCCGGAAGAGTTTGTGCAGGAAGGTTTCGTTCTCGCCTGCTTCCAGACGGGTGGGGGTCAGGAAACGGGAGGCCAGCATGGGCACCAATGTCAGGGAGACGGCGAGGGAGCAGAGGAGCGCAAAGCTGATCACATAGGCCAGTTGCTTGAACATAATGCCGGCGATGCCGCGAACGAAAATCAAGGGAAGAAATACGACCACGGTCGTGAGTGTGCTGGCGATAATCGCTGCCGTGACCTCTCCGGTTCCCTGCACCGCCCCATTCACGCCGTCCAGCGTGCGGTCCGATTCGCGCAGACGATAGATATTTTCCAGCACCACGATCGAATTATCCACCAGCATCCCCACGCCCAGTGCCAGTCCTCCGAGGGTCATGATATTCAGGGTGAATCCGCCAAAATAGATCACGATAAAAGTCGCGATAATGGAGATGGGGATGGCAGTTGCGATAATCGCCGTACTCCGCACATTTCGGAGAAATAGCAGGAGAATGAGAATTGCGAAAAGTCCCCCGTACAGGGCGGAACTGCCGACATTGGTGATAGATCGCTGAATGTAGTCGGAGGTGTCCATGATCGGGGTGAGATGGATTTGTGGAATCTCCAGATTGATGCGTTCGATTTCACCGCGGACGGCGGCGGCCACCTCGACGGTGTTCTTTCCTGATTGTTTGTTTACAGAGAGGCGGATACCCGGCAAACTATTGACCCGCACAATGCGGGTGATTTTGACCCAAGAGTCCTCGATCTCGGCCACGTCTTTCAGGAGGACCGGAACTCCTTCCCGGACGGCTACAGCGGTTTCGCGGAGTTGGTCGAGGCTCGTGTACTGGCCGGGCGTGCGGATGACGATCTCGTAGTTCCCGCTTTCAAGACTTCCAGCCGGGAGTGTGATATTGGCGGACTTGATCCGGTTGATCAGTTCGTCAAGCGGGATTCCCAACGCCTTGATCTTATCGGGGTCGAGCAGGACGTGGATTTCGCGCTCTTGTCCGCCCATAACGTCCAATGCCGCCACGCCGGGTACCCGTTCAATCCGGTACTTGACCTGATCATCAATGATTTTTCGCATCTGGAGCGGGTCCAGTCGGCTTGAGGCACCCAACATCATGATTGGAAAACTGGCGAGGTCGAACTTGCGCAGAGTGGGGCGGTCCGCTTCATCCGGAAGCCGGGGGATGACACGGTCCAGCCGGTCCCGGACATCATTGGCGGCAGCGTCAAGGTCCGTGCCCCAGACGAACGTAACCCGGACGTTACTGTTTCCCTCGGAAGAAACCGATGAGACTTCCTCCACGCCGGGAACCGCGCTCATCGCTTCCTCCACGGGGCGAGTGATCAGTTCTTCAATCTCGGACGGGCTGGCATTTTCGTACAGCGTGGAAACGGTCAGGGTGGGGAAGGTGACATCCGGCATCAGATCGACCGGGATGCGGTAGAGCGACACGGCGCCCAGGATGATGACGATGAGCGTCACCATGACGGTAAAAATCGGTCGATGGACGGAAGCGCGAGCCAGATTCATCAGTGGGGTCCTCGCTCCGGAGTGGGTGCCTTTTCTGCCGGCGTTGTGGGCAGAATAATCGCGGCGCCATCCTCCAGAAGGTGCTGGCCCAGGGTGATGACTTGTCCTTCCAGGGTGGGGGTCACTATTTCGGCCCATTCGCTATTGACGATTCCGGTTGTTACGGGGACGAATCGCGCCTTCATGCCCGCCGTATCGGCCCGAAATACGCCGTTTTGCCCATTCCGCCGCACGATGGCCGCCGCCGGGACCACGGTTGTGTTCTCATGCACGGCAAATTCGATTCCGGCCCGCACAAACATTCCCGGAGCGAGCCGGCGGTCCGCGTTGTCGACTTCGATTTCGACCCGGGCCTGGCGGGAGGACTCTTTCAGGAGCGGCGCCTTGCGGACGATGGCCCCGTGAAACATCTGGCCGGGGAAGGCATCCGTGGTGATAACGGCCTGTTGTCCGATCTGAATGTTCGGATAATCCCGCTCGATGATATAAATGGTCGCGATGACGGTACTGACATCGAGGATTGTCACAATCGGTTCATTCGCCCGGAGCATGGCGCCTTCGTCGACGAACCGTTCCCCGACGACGCGGGTGCCGTTGCTGTCGCCCTCCCAGTTGGCGGCGATCTGCGTGTAGGATAACCGCACCTCATCCGCTTTTAATGCGGCTTCCATCTGTTTGACTTGTGCCTGAGCCACCGCATGCTTGGCGAGAGCGGCCCGGTGACGGGCCTCGGCTTGATCCATCTCGGATTCGGATGCCACTTTTTGTTTTCTCAATTCCTGTGCCCGTTCGAGTTCGCGACGGGCGATGTCGAGCGAACTCTGGGTGTCGGCGATGTTGGCCCGGGCTACGTCCCGTTCCGCCCGGGCTTGTTCCACCTGCTGGATATATTCCGAACTGTCCAAACGTACGAGCAGATCGCCGTTTGTTACTTCCTGCCCCATATTGACCAGCAGTTTTTCCAGTCGTCCAGCGACCTTGGGGGCGACGATAAATTGCGATTTCGGGGAGATGGTCCCGGTGAACGCGCGCCGGTCCCGAAGGGTTTCCCGGCGTACGGGTTGAATGGTCACAGCCAGAGCGGCGTTTTTCGAGTGGACGGGTTTTGTTCCGGCCCCTCCGATTTTCTGCGATAGGCGGTACCCCAGCAGGCTGACAAAGACGATGACAACCAATCCAATAGTGATTTTTTTCATTCTGTATTTCCTCGGAGTGAATCCCGGGCGAATATCCGGCCCAGAATCGTCATCGCATGGGATATCGTGGCATGTTCCTTCGGGCTCAATGCAGATAGCTTTCCAGACAGTGAAACCTGGGTGAATTCCCGCGCAGAAACCCATATGGAATGGCCGCGAGCGGTCAGGTCCAGCGTGATGCGCCGCCGGTCATCCGGATGACGCTGACGGACCAGCAGTTGACGGTTCACGAGACCCTCGACCAGCCTGGACATGGCGGGCAAGGTCAGGCCAATATGTTCAGCGGCTTGAGAGAGGGACGTTCCGGAATTGCGATGGATGAACCCGAGTGTGCGAAACTGGGGGACGGAAAGGCTGTGGTCCCGAAAACTCCGCATGTCGGTACGAACCGTGCGCATCACCCGGGGAACAACCTTGAGCAGGATGCCAGCGGTATTGTGCTGAAGTGACATAGGGTCCGGCCGATTAATTGTTGCCATTTGCAACTATAAGGTTCAAGACTCATCCCGTCAACCGGATTTGTGAAATGGAGGTGACGGGTCAGTGACGGGGGGGCGAACATTGGTAGGGACGGCTCGCCGAGCCGTCCACGGCGGTTTCGGGCCTACTTCGCCGTAGTGAAGCCCTTGGCTACGAAGGCTGGACGAAACCGCCCTACCTGTTCATCCCCCGTCACTGACCCCTTACAAATGGAGGGTTGACGGGGTAGGGATAAAGTTTCAGTATTCCCGGCTCAATGGGGGTAATTGCCGGAGTGGTCCGGGCTTTCCCGGCTCCGTTCATACCGCGTTGGATGCAAAAAAGGGATCGATGACTGCTGAGAATTCAAGTTCGAATCCAGGCGGTTCACAAACCGTCATCCTCATCGCCTTTTTAGGCTTGGCGATGACGACTCTGACCGGTTGGATTTCGGCACCCATCGCGCTGGCTATTGGACTTGCGTTTGCCTTGACGCTTGGCAATCCGATGCCAGATCTCAGCCTCAAAGTCTCGAAGATTCTTCTTCAGGGGTCGGTGGTCGGTCTTGGTTTCGGCATGAATTTGCCGGCTGTATGGGCAGCCGGCAAGACCGGGTTTGGGTTCACGGTCATCAGTATCTGGGGCACGCTCCTCATCGGGTACTGGCTGGGTCGTTGCCTGCGGGTGGAATCCCAAACCGCAACCCTGATATCGGTCGGCACTTCGATTTGCGGGGGCAGTGCAATTGCTGCGGTTGGTGCGGTACTCGAAGCCGATGCCGCGGCCATGTCGGTGTCCCTTTGCACCGTTTTCGTGCTCAACGCCGTGGCTTTGTTCATTTTCCCTCCCCTGGGTCATCTTCTCGGGATGGACCCGTCCCATTTTGGACTTTGGTCGGCGATCGCAATTCACGATACCAGTTCCGTCGTCGGAGCTGCGGCCAAGTATGGTGGGGAGGCGCTGAATATTGCCACCCCGGTAAAATTGGCCCGGGCACTCTGGATCGTCCCCATCGCGCTGGGATTGGCATTACGGAAACATCGGAGTCCGGCGAAAATTAAGCTACCGTGGTTCATCTTCGCATTTCTATTCGCCGCAGGCATCCGCACCCTTTGGCCCCAGGGTGAGGTCGCTTACGAAAGCATCAACCAGGGTGCGAAGTTGGGTCTGACGTTGACCTTGTTTCTGATCGGGGCCGGCTTGTCGCGAAACGCACTCAAGTCGGTCGGGATACGTCCGATGATCCAAGGCGTTCTGCTGTGGATGGTGGTGTCGATCGCAGGGCTTGTGGCGGTGCAATACCTGTGGAAGGCATACGAATGATGATGATAGTGAGCGGGTCTTATCGATTGTTTTGTAGCGCCTGGCGGACGACGGGGTGGATGGCTTCGGCCATGCGCATAAAGCCCAGGTCATTGGGATGACAGCCATCCACGGTGCAGGCGTCGCGGTTTTGGGGGCTAAAGAGGAGTTCGTTGTTGAGGTGGAAAACGCGCCGGTCTCCGGCGGCAACCGCGTTTTCGAAAGTTCGGCGGATGATGGCTTGCCGGCGGCGGGCATCGGCGTTTTCGGGGTTATAGTCGGGGCGTCCGACCATCACGATGGGCAGTTCCGGCTTCGCCTGGCGCAGGAGTTTGTAAAACGGTTCGTGGGTCTGTTCGAGATAATCGGCGGACGGCGCGTTGTGATCGTAGTCCAGAACAAACGCGCTCAGGTCCAAAGACATCATCAGTTCCGCCATGATGGGTTCGGCCCGGGCACTGCCGCTGAAACCGAAATTTAGAAGGTTGGCATCCAGCCATCGGCAAATCAAATGGGTATAGGCATTGCCCGGCCGGCTTGCACATCCCCCCTGGGTGATCGATGACCCATAAAATGCGATGGGTTTGGAAAAGGTAAACGGGGTGGGGGCGTCGAGAGTACTGCCGGGATCGAAGCCAATGGCCACGGTTTTTACGCCGTTATAGAGCGGAAAATTCAAGGTCCATTCTTCGGTCTGCCCGGACCCGCAGGCAACCCACACCGCCTCGATCTGAGTTTGGCGGGGGGGAGGGACACTGACCCCGGCAAATTTCTTTTCCGTGCCGACGCCCCGGTAGAGGTCAAAGCCGCTGATGCCGGTTCGCGGCATATGGGACATGTCATCGCTGGTGTTTAATTCATACCGCAAGGCCAACGTTTTCGAATTGGAGCGGAATCGGACCATGGCGCCGGCGGTGTTCCAAGCCAGAAACCGGACGCCTTCATTGGTTTCGGGCAGGCGCGATTCTGGCAACCGGCAGTATTTTTTTTCTTTGTCGAACCAGCCCAGACCGGATAGCGCGAACGGTTTATGGGCGATATCCGTGAAAAGAAGTTCACGGTCTCCCACCTTTTGGGCGACGAATTTTTTGTCGATATCTTCGATTCTACGGGTTGTCATGCGGGGTTCCTTGTTTGAGTGCAATCGATCAAAACGCCTAAATTCATAAACTGCCAAAAAACAGGAGGTAGTACAAGAATTGAAAACAAAGCCCCAAAAAACAACTTGTCCCACTGTTCGGATCGAGTTATAGATGACAGCCGCGGGACCGACGAGGACTCTCGAGCTTCATCTCATTCTGAAACCGGCGTTGTTTTCTGATCACCGCTTCGAATGGCTGTGCGGTGGGTATGATCAGCGCCTGGTATAATCGTGATTTTCGGGGCTCTATGAGCGCCTGAATTTCTTAACAATTCGACACAGGAAACCGTTCATAGAACGGTGCTACATCATTTTTTCACACCTTCGGAGATCTGGCTCTACTTCGGAGTAAAGCCGGGCGTCCCCTCACGGCTGAGGGGAACGGGTTCACCTGCAAACAATCGGCTTGCAGGGGACTGGCGTAGACTGTATTTTCAGCCGATGCCGTTGACGACTCAAAGCGGGGTTGGTGCCGTGCAGTGAGATAGTTGGACTTCAGGAGGATTTCATGAAGAAGAGCGATACGCTGGGAATCGGGATTATCGGGTCGGGTGGCATTGGTCGGCATTACATCAATATTTTCAAAAAAGTCAAAGGCGCCCGGGTGTTGGCGGCGGCCGATGTTCATCCCCAAGCGTTGGAGGAAGCCCAGAAACTGGAGCCTTCGATCACCTGTTATCCCGATTACCGGGATTTGCTCAAGCGCAAAGATATTGATGCGGTCGCCGTGTGCACTCCCAATAAATTACACTACCAGCCGACCCTGGATGCCTTGGCGAGCGGTCGTCCGGTGATTGTCGAAAAGCCGATGGCGATGAATGCCCGGGATGCCGCGGCCATGTGCGCGGCGGCCCGTAAAGCCAAACGCTTGTTGATGATCGGATTCCAGTGGCGCTTCACCCCGGCCGCGCAATTCATGCGGCAGGCGATTGTCCGGGGCGATCTCGGCAAAATTCTCTATGTCCGCTGTCAGGCGTTGCGCCGGCGGGGGATTCCTTCGTGGGGCGTGTTTGGACGCAAGGAGATTCAAGGCGGCGGCCCGATGATCGACATTGGCGTCCATATTTTGGAAATGGCCCATTATGTGATCGGCCGTCCTAAACCGATCGCGGCCGACGGATCGTGTTACACCTATCTCGGCAATCAAAAACCGGCCGCCAAATGTTCGTGGGGCGCGTGGGACCACAAGACCTATACGGTGGAAGATCTGGCGGTGGGTTTTCTGCGGTTCGATACGGGCACCAGCCTGACGATCGAGTCCAGCTTTGCCGCGCATATTGAGAAGGATGTCTGGAATGTCCAGATCATGGGTGAAAAAGGCGGTGCGCTGTTGGATCCGCCGACGATTTTCAAGGATGATATGGGCTACATGTTCAATAATACGCCCGCCTATCTGGGGGAAGGGGACGCCTTCCAGTATAAACTCCAGCATTTCGTGGATTGCATTACGGACGGCATCGCTTGCGATGCACCCGGCGAGGACGGCTGGGTCGTGCAGAAAATGCTGGATTCGATTTACGCCAGTGCCACCGCCGGGAAGTCGGTCCCGATCCGATGACAGAGGGAGGAACCGCATGAGCACTCCGATGACCCCCGCTCAACAAGCCCAAATTCGTGCGGATTTAAAGAAAGACATCGACCTGCGCGAACGGAACTATCGCGATCGGGCGCTCAAACTGTTACCCCATGTTTGCGCGCGGTGTGCCCGGACCTTCGATGGCAAGCGGTTGCGCGAATTAACGGTTCACCATAAGGATCAAAACTTCAAGAACAACCCGCCCGATGGGAGCAATTGGGAACTCCTGTGTCTCTATTGCCACGATGATGAACATGCCGCCGCCCATGACCGGGGGGGCGCCGGCGGAAGTACGGCGGTCGATCCTCGCGAGCGGTCGACCATCGTCAATCCGTTTGCCAATCTGGACAGCCTGATCAAGCCCTAACCCGGCCGCCTTAACGCCAGGCCGTCGTGCGGCGGATATAAATTTCGATCCGCTCGTTTTCGGCAGTGCCCTTTTCGGGCTGGCTGGGCCCCTTGGGTCGGGTGGCGCCATAACCGGCGGTGGTCAAGCGATTGCGGGTGATTTTCCAATCAGCGACCAGCGCGTCCTGGATGGCCTGCGCGCGACGCTCGGAAAGGGTTTGTGCCCGCCGTACCGATGGATAGCTATGTGAGTCGAGATGACCCTCAATGCGCGCCGTGGCGCCGGGGTCGTCGCGCAGGATTTTCCCAATGACGCCGATTTCTGAAAAATATTCGGATTTGATTGTCGAATCGTTGGGATCGAACATCAGGCGCAATTCGAAGAATTGCAAGTCATCAGCCGGTTGAGACGGGCCGGTCTTATCCTCGATCACTTCGTGGCCATCGTACACGCCGCCGCCATCGGTGTCCCGTTTCAGGGGATCCGTTTTGTGTTTATGAATTTCATCGCCATCGGACAGAGCGTCCCAATCGGAATCCGCACGCATCGGGTCGGTGGCGTATTGTTTCTCTTCGGCATCCGTAAGACCGTCGTTATCGGCGTCTTGCACTAGGGGTGTGGCGGGGGCCATGGTGGTCCCGGGGCGGGTATCGGCGCGAGTTTCAACCGAGCGGGAAGCGGGCCAAAACACCAGACCCAGGGTATAAGTGGAGTTGAATTCCGTATCATTTCCCGCCAGGATGGCCCGCGCATCTGCGCGCAAGGCCCAGTTTTCATTGAAGTGGTAAAAACAGCCCGCTCCGGTCTGGCCAAACCCTTCAAATTCCTGGTCAAAGGTGTCGTCATACCAGATGCCGCCGGCGCCCAGGACGAGGTAGGGATCCAGTGTTGACCGGCGCGCGATATGCCATAAAGCCTCAACCCCCAGCCGGATCGCGGAGGTTTCATCCACTCCGGCCTGCTCTTTGAGGCGTGAAATATGTTGTCCCGTATCCCATTCGGTTCGCATGCTTTGAGGCAGGCGCGGCAGGAGATCGAGGCCGATTTCAGTGGACCAGGATTCGGAGAGTTCGTACCCGAGACGAATGGCGATCAAGCCGGCGCTTTCAACTGCTTCATCCCGTTCGAAATCCAACAGACCTCCGCCGACGGACAGATACGCTTGGTTCCAGAAGGTTTCATTCTCATTCGTCTGGGCCTGACCGCCACTCGTCAACAGCACGCCGAGTCCCACTGCCAGCAACCCGCCCCGGTCAAATAAACTTTTCATACGTGTTCTCCCGTGAATCCGACTTGAAGGTCGCCAATTTATCACGCCCCATCCAGAACACAATGGGAAATTACCGCACTTGGCGATTGTCATGGCATTCAAACCGGCGTATTATTCTTGTTCTTTCGGATTCCCCCTGGATCCGATACGAATGAAAACGAATGGCAAAGGAGGCCGCCCCGTGACTCTCAGTTCATCCTGTACAAAGATGTTCGCATCCGTGCTGATTCTATTATTGCTCGCGATGCCGGTGTGGGCGCAAAAGCCGGCCACTGACAAGGCGATTGACGATTACAATTTTGCGGCCTGGCTCTACAATCAGGGTAAATATCCGTTGGCCAAGGATTCCTACCAGGGTTTCCTGCGTGCGTATCCGGATCACGAAAAAGCGGCCGATGCGCGATTCGGTCTGGCGCAATCGTTTTTCTATCAGGATCAGTTCAAGGAAGCGGCCGAAGAATATGAAATTCTTCGGAATCGACATGGCAGTTTTTCGCAAACCGTCGAGGCGCTATTCCAGTTGGCGCAATGCCGCGTTGCGCTCGATCAGTTGGGCCGGGCGGAGCCCCTGTTTGGCGAGGTTCGCGCCCGGTTCGGGTCGCATTATCTGGCCGACTGGTCGGTCGCCCGCCAGGCGGCCTGTCATATCAGCCTGGGGCGGTTCCCCGAGGCGGAGGAATTGTTGAAGGGGTTTCTGGAAAAGTACGCGCCGGGCGAAAAAAAAGCGGAAGAGAGCGAGGCGACGCGCGCGATGTTTCGCCGGTTGGATGAGGCCGGGGTCAAGGCGCAGGACGCCTTTTTAAGTCTGGTGGAGCGGAGCGAGTTCTATTACGCCATTGCCCAATTCAATCGGGAGCGCTATGCCGACGCGCGCGTTTCCTTCCGGCGTTTTCTCGAGCGCCATCGGCAGAGTACCTTGAAAGATGAGGCGCAGTTCCGGCTGGCCCAATCCCTGTATCAGGAAAAGGTCTATGCGGAGGCGGCGGAAGCCTATGCGGCGGTGGCCCCCACGGGTGAATTCGCCGAAGGCGCGGCTTTTGAGCGCGGGTTGGCCTTATACAAGGCGGGTCGACTGGGCGAGGCGGCGACCGTGTTTGCGGACCTGACCCGGCGTTTCCCGAAAAGTGAAAAGGTGACACAGGCGTCCCTCTATGCCGGGACTTTTCTCTATGAAACCGGCGATTATGCCGGAGCGGCCGCGCGCCTGCGCCCTTTAGCCGAAGCGAAAAAGGAACAGGCCGACGAAGCTGCTTACTGGCTCGGGATGTGCCTTTTGAAGCAGGGACGGAATGCCGATGCGGAAAAGCAATTTTCGCAAAGCCTGCTCGATTTTCCGAATTCCGTACGCGCGAAAGAGATGCGCCTGGGGCTGGGGGATGCCCTGTTGGCCCAGGATAAACTTCCAGAAGCCGCCGCGGCCTTCCGTTCCTTCGCCCAATCGGCCGCGGGTTCGGATCAGGCTCCCCGGGCTTTATATTCGGCGTGTGTGGCCTTGCACCGGGCCGACCAATATCCGGAGTCGGATCGTCTCTGCGCTGAATTTCTGGCGAGTTACGCGGCCGATCCGCTGGCCGCGCAAGTTCTCTTTCTGAGCGGCGAAAACCGTTTTCTGGCCAAGGACTTCGACCGGTCCGGAACGCGATATCGCGAATTGATCAAACACCCTCAGGCCACCCCCGAAAACGTGGCGCGGGCCCATTACCGACTGGCTTGGGTACATCGTCAGGCTCGAGACTTTAAAACGGCGTTGGCCGAGTTGGACGGGGTAACCCCCGCCGCCGGAAAAGCCATTGTCGATGAAGTCCTCTATCTGCGCGGAGTCTGCCTCCTGGAATCCGGGCGGCCAGCCGAAGCGGCCGATGCCTTGGAACGGTATCTCAAGTCGGCGGAACGGAGTCGCTATGGGGATGATGCCTGGCTCCGGTTGGCCGCGGCCCAGACGGCCACCGGCAAAAAAGACCGGGCGATGGATGCTTACGAGCGATTTCTCAAGGAATTCAAATCCAGTGACCTGGCTTCCCAGGCGCGGTACTCGTTGGCGGAATTGTATCTGGAGGCCCGGCAGTTCGACAAAGCCATCGGCGAATATGAAAAAATCCTGGCGGTTGTCCCCGCGGGGGATTTGGCCCCGTTTGCCCTTTTAGGCCGGGGGGTCTGTCGGGATGAACAAAGCCGGTGGCCCGATGCACTCGCGTCTTATGACGCGTTACTCAAAAACCACCCGAAATCGGAACTGGTGCCGCAGGCCCTTTACCGCAAAGGCCGTACCCTGATGAAATTGAAGCGATGGGAAGAGGCCACGGCGTCGCTGAACCAGTTGCTGGAGAACTATCCCAAACATGACCTTTCCCGCCCGGCCCGCGTGTCGCTGGGTTATAGCCTTCAAGAGCAGAAAAAATGGCGGGAGGCGGCGCAGGCTTTTGGGGCGGCCGCGGAGCAGGACGCCAAAGCCGAGGATCAGCCGCGGGTGCAATACGAACAGGCCTGGTCCTGGCGCGAGGCCGGGGACGTTGCCGCTTCGCTTCAGGCCTTTCGCGCGTTGGTGCGAAGTTTTCCAACTGACCCGCTTGCCGCCGATGCGAATTTCCACCTCGGAGAAGCGGCCTATGCGGAGGCGGTGGCCGGGGGGAAGGACGGGGTTGTGCCCGCCAAGCCTTTGGCCGAGGCGCGTGAACAGTACGAGAAAGTGCTGTCCTCCAAGGAAGCTAAACGCCTGGGCGATAAGGCTCGCTACCGGATGGGATGGACCTATTGGCTCGGCGGCAAATATGGGGAAGCCGCCCGGGAATTTGATCAATTGACAAAGGATTTTTCCGCCAGTGAACTCATGCCGGATGCCCTGTTCCAGTCCGGACAGTCCCATGCCCGTTCGGGACAGGCGACCCAGGCGGTGGAACGGTATCGGACTCTGGTCGAGACGGCTAAGTTCTCGGCGTTTCCCTTCATTCCCGAAGCCTATGTCGGGCTGGGGGAGGGGTTGTTGAGCACCGGGGATCCTCAGGCGGCATTGAAAATACTGGGCGTCATGACGGCCCGATACGGAGACCATGCGGCCGCCGCCGACGCTTTTTTTCTTAAGGGCAAAGCCCATTATGATCTGGCGCAATACGACGAAGCACTGATTGATTTTCAGGAAGTAACCCGGCGAAGTCGGGCGGAAGTTGCCGCTCGGGCGCAATTTTATTCAGGACAGGTTTTCCAGATGAAGGAAGACTTCCGACAGGCGTTGGTGGCGTATTTACGAATTCAGGCCCTGTATCCGCAATATGGTGAATGGGTCGCCGCCGGGATGTTCGAAAGCGGAAAATGTCAGCAGGCGCTGGGGTCCGCGGAGGAGGCCCAAAAGGCCTATCGCGAAGTGGTGAAGCAATTCAAGGGAACGCGCTGGGCCGAGTTGGCGGCTGAACGGCTCAAATCCCTGTAACGATAAACGAGTGAGGATGGTATGAAGATCAGAAACTGGGCGGTGGGTGTCGGACTGTTTTGTACGTTGGCTTGGGGCCTGTCAGTGGCGCAGACTTCTTCCGTTGGACCCGCCCCTTCGGGCGAGATGAACGCCGAGGCCGTCCCGCTGGATGACGAGCCGGCGAAACAGTTGACCTTGCTGGAACTTCTGCTCAAGGGCGGGGCTTTAATGTATCCCCTGGGTTTATGCAGTATCGTGATGGTGGCGTTTGCGATCGAGCGGGGACTGGCATTGCGTCGTTCGAAAATTCTCCCCGCTGACACCCAGGAGATTATTCAAAATGCCCTGCGGGGCTCGGAGCCGGCGATCGACGCGGAAGCCTTGAAGACGCAACTTGAATTGCGTTCCGATCCGCTCGCCCGGGTTGCCATTGCGGGCCTGCGCAAAGCCCATCGGACGATCCAGGAAATCGAGAAGGCCATCGAAGATGCCGGCGCCAAGGAAGCCGGCGTGCTGCGCCGCAATTGCCGGGTGCTTTCCATGGGAGCCAGTATCGCTCCCCTGTTGGGTTTGACCGGAACAGTCACCGGAATGATCAAGTCCTTCATGACGGTCGCCTCGCGGGCCGAAGCCCTGGGGCGGACCGAATTGCTCGCGGCCGGCATTTATGAGGCCCTGGTCACAACGGCGGTCGGGCTGGCAATCGCGATTCCCGCGCTGGTTTTCTACTACTTTTACATCGAAAAAGTGGAGTCGTTTGTCGTCGAACTGGATTCCCTGGCCGAGGAACTGGTTGTCAAAATTCCGACCCGGGGCTGACCTTATGCGAATCAAACGCCCCCCCGAATCGGAGACCGGCATCAACATGACGCCGATCATTGACATGGTTTTTCTCCTGCTCATTTTCTTTCTCGTCGCCACCAAATTCGCGGACATCGAACGCGACGTGCGGGTCAAGCCGCCCTCCAGTCGTCACGCCCGACCCATTACCGCGGAGCCGCAGGAACTGATCGTCAATATCACTCACGACGGACGCCTGTTGGTGGCCGGAAGGGAACTGACGCCGGAGGGTTTGGATGGGTTGCTGGCTAAAACCGTTGCGGAGAATCCGCGACAGGTGGTCGTGGTGCGCGGCGATAAGGGTTCTATTCTGCAATATGCCGTGAACGTTCTTGATTTGTGCGAGAAACGCGGGGTGGATCGCACGTTCCTAACCACGAGCAAGACCGGTGAGTAAGGCAGCCCCCGACCTGTTCGCACCGGTCTCATCGGGCCAGTCAACAAGGGACGAATGATGACGGGGAACCGGATCATCGCACGGATCATACTGCCCGTCCTGGGAGGGGCAGCCTTATTGGCCAGTATCGCCTTGCCCCTATGGGTGCCGGCGGTTCGGAAGGTTTACCGTCAATTCACTCCGGGCGGGCTATTGCTGGGGCTGGCCCTGCTCGCCGTTCTGACGCTGGTGGTTCATCTGTCGTCCCGGCGATTCCGGTTACTGACCCTTTGTGTCCTGCTCAGTCTCTTTCTGCACATGGGATTGGTGATGTTTTTTGGAGTGGTGGACTTCGCCGCGAATCCGATGCCAACCGTCCCCCGGGAACGGTCGCGGCGAGAAATCGCCTTCGGCACGCCCTCGCTCCTGGAAACTGATGCCCGCGAGGCGGTTCGCGACCAACGGATTGAAATGAAGACGGTCGATGCCCGGACTTTCGAGAATCGGGCGAAACCCCGTCCGCCTTCGGATGCCCAGGTGACAAAAAAACTATTACCGCAACAACCGGCAAAACAGGCGGAATCCCTCAGATCGCTGGTCCCGGCACAACCGGCTTCACGCCCGGATCTACGCGTGGAAGATCGTATCAAAACCGCAGACGAGCTGTCGGCCGATGTGTCCACGCCACACATCGCCCCCCAACATAAAGTTGAACTCGTGCCAGTCGAGGCCGTGTCCCCCCGCGCAACCCGCGAGTTGGAGGCCGTTCGAACCGCGACCCGGCTGGCGGAGACCAAGACGACTCCCCCCCGACCGATGGTGCCAGAGAAGGGCAGGGACCCGCGGCGCGACGCATTGGATACTCAACCCCAGTCGGTGTCCCGTCTTCAGGTGCAAGACGATTTGCGACAGACGGAAGTCCGTAATGACACGGATCGGCTTTCGATGCCGTCCGCATTGTCTGTGCCCCAATCCAGCCCCCTGACACGGCAGTCCCCTGATCCCCAGCGGCCGATGGATTCCGTCAGGACGGCCGCCGATCAACCCACCGTTCAGACGCGGCCCGAACGAACCGCCCAACTGAAGCTGGATGCGCAAAGGGCGACCCGACTGGCTCAGTCCGATCCTTCAGTCTTGTCCAAGCTCCAACCACAGTCGCCCGATGGACCCGTTGTCCGGGCAGATCTGCGCCGACTTTCCGACGAACCGGTTCGCATGGGTTCAACGGCGGTTTCGATTGATGCCCCTCATCCGACCCTCCGATCGGCGGCCGGTCCCTCCGGTGACATTCCAGCGCCGGCACGATCGAGAGCCTCACCCGACGCAGGGGCCGGATCGGTGGCCCGTCCGACGGCCCAGAGTGCCCTGGCGGCAACCGCAGAGGGGCGCGGAAGTTTGGTGGCTGACCGGCTCCAGGCCCTTCCGTCGCGGGCGAATGCGACGGCCTCGCCGGTGAATGAAGAAGTTGCCCGGTTGGCGGCCTTGCGTGATCCGGCCCACCCGCTCCGCGGCGTGGCGTCTTCGGCGGATCTCACGGAAACAGAGCCGGCTCCCGCGGAATCGACCCCTACCGCCCGCACGACAGGGCGAGCCTTCGAAATACAAAGCGGGCGAGGCGAGTTGTCCGCGCCGGAGGCTGGCCTGGGAGGTCGTCCATTCAAGACGAGTGGTCCCGTAAAGATGGCTCGTGGCGGCGGTGAAATCCAGGAGACCCTGGCAGAGCGCGAAGTGGCGCCGTTATCGGGTGGTGCGTCGGCGGGTGTGGAATCTTCCCGCGAGACCCTTCAAGGCACCGGGCGCCGGGGGGAAGGGGATCGACAACCGCTGGCCGGCGCAGTCGGTAACCGCGCTCTGCCGGCATCACAGGCCGAACTGCGCGATGAGGAGACGGAATCCGCCAGTGGCTCTCCGGGTGGGAGCGAGAAACTTGTTTTGAAACGAAGCGGAACGGGAGGGGGCGAAACCGGGCCGGTTGGCGCGCCGCCCGCCGCACCGAAGCGCGCTGAAGGGGGAACGCCCAAGTCGGACGGATCATGGGTGGCCCAAATCACCGGATTTTTTTCGGCCGGGTCGGATGATGCGCCGGTTTCGGGTGCGGATCTCAAAGTCGATGCCAGCGGGGCGGGACGTTCCGCCCATGGGGCAATGGCGGATATTATGCCCGGCACGATACGGGGCGAGAGCCCCTCTGCTGATGTTTCCGCCAACGCCGGGGGCGCCCTGGCCCGACGCGGAGTTTCCACCCCGGAGAGTTGGTCGTCCGCCCGAACGGAAGCACATGAAGCACATGAAGCACGTGAAACACCGATCTCGGAGCGATGGAGGGGAGCCGGTTCGCGTCAACCAGCCCCTGCGTCCCAACCGGTTGGCACGGATGCCAAACTGGTCATGGTCCAGACTGGGGTTTCATCCGGCCGTCCCGTGCTAAGCGATTACGAGCCGGATAGCGCGGCGGCCAGTCCCTCCTCTCCTATGAAAAACGGGGTGGTCGGGCTTCCTTTTAACGCCCGAACCGCGACCGAGTCCGTATCCCGGCCGGGTGCGGCAAAACCGTCCGCTGAAACGGGGGGAGTTTCGCGCGATGTGGCCGTAAACAAAGCAACGTCCGGGATGGATAGCGGAGCGGTGGTGAAGGGACCGAGCCGTTCGATGACGGATTCGGCCCTTGCCGGGTCGGAAGCCCCTCGTTCCTCGCGCCTGATGACCTGGTTTGCGGGGATGAGTGGCGAGGGCAAAGTGGAGGTGCCCGATACCCTGCCGCGAGGCGAACGACTGGCCGCTTATCGTTCCGTGAGCGCCGCGGAAATGAGGTCGACCCCCAAATTGCAGCGGCAGAAATTGATCTATTCGCTTCGGTCGCCGGAAAAACGACAGGAACACATATTGGAATTGGGCGGCAGTGCGGAGACGGAGAAAGCCGTCGAACGCGCATTGGCCTGGTTGGTTCGGGCACAGAGTGACGATGGGCGCTGGTCCGTGGGCCGATTCAAGGGGGCTGACGAATGCGGTGGCGTTGGCGACCGGACCGACAGCGATTCCGCGGTCACCGGGCTGGCCCTGCTCGCCTATCTGGGCGCGGGCTACACGCATACCCGGGGAGATTATCGGGAGACCGTCCGTAAGGGACTCAAATGGCTCATCGCGGGCCAGACAACGGCCGGCGATTTGCGCCGCGGCGGGAATATGTATGCCCAGGCGATGGCCTCGGCGGCATTGTGCGAGGCTTATTCCCTGTCTGAAGACCAATGGCTGTTTGAGCCTGCGCGGCGGGCCGTCCAGTTCATCTGTGATTCGCAGAATTTGGGCGCGGGATGGCGTTATGAGCCGCGGACCGATAATGATACGTCGGTGACCGGCTGGATGGTCCTTGCACTCAAAAGCGGTGAGTTTGCGGGCTTCCCGGTGAATCCGCAACATTTTCGATGGACCGGACTCTGGCTGGACCAGGTGCGGCGCGGAAAGAGTGGCGGCTTGTATGCCTATAAGGAAGGGCATGGCCCGACGCCGATCATGACGGCCGAGGGCTGGTTCTGTCAATTGTTCATGGGGGAACAGGTTCGCACCCGGGGCGAGGGTGAGTCCGCGAGTTATCTCATGGAAAACCGGCCGGTGTGGGATCCGGCCACCCGCGGCGTGATTCATTTCTACTACTGGTATTACGCCACGCTGGCGCTCCATCTATCGGGGAGTGAAGCGTTCGAACCCTGGAACCGGGCCTTGCGCGAAGCGCTGTTAAGCGGACAGCGCAAAGAGGGGCCGGCCGATGGCAGTTGGGATCCGGTCGATCCCCTGGGAGAGCGTGGCGGCCGGGTTTATTCCACCACGATGGCGACTCTCTGCCTTGAAGTCTATTACCGGTATCTGCCATTTTATCGCAATGCCCCTTCGGATCGATAGGCGAGGCTACGCCCCGGACGGTGACGGGTCAGTGACGGGGGGGGGGCGAACATTGGTAGGGACGGCTCGCCGAGCCGTCCACGGCGGTTTCGGCGAAACCGCCCTACCTGTTCATCCCCCGTCACTGACCCCTTACCCCGGACGCATCATTCAGCTTTCATTTTGTCCGTTTTTTAGCTTTAATAAGGTCATGTCAGTCCTACATAATTCATGGTGGAAACCGGTCCTGTCCTGCGGATGCGGGGGGGGACTGTTCAGTTTGATCCTGATCCATTCGTTTGCACTGGCGGCGCCTCTTTCCCCCACTTTCGACCGGTATCAGGTAATTCTGGATCGACACCCGTTTGGCAGTGAAACGGTACCGACCGCGGCCGGTGCGCCGGGAACACCCGCTGGTGAGGCCGCAGCGGCGGTTAATGCCTTGAAAATGTCGGCGATTATTGAGGATAATTCGGGCAAAATCATGGTGGGCATTCTGGATCCCCAACAGAACAAGAGTTACATGTTGGGTGTGGGCGAGACCGAGAACGGGATTGAGTTATTGCAAGCCGATTATGCCGCCGAACGGGCGCAAATCCGGAAAGATGGGTTGGAGCGGTGGATTTCGATGTCCGGCGACGACACATCGGCATCGGCACCCGAACCGATGAAACTCGCCGCCGCCGTCTCTCCGTCCGCAACGCCTCGTGCCCATTCGCGGCGGCCAGCCAAAGCGATCGGTAAGGGGATGACTCGAGAGGAATACAACAAGATTAAGAGTCAATTGCCGCCGCCACGCTCAGCCAAGCGCGCCCTGATGAATATCCCCGACGATGAACCCATCACGCCGGAAGAGCACGAAGAAATCATGCAGGAGTACAATATGGAACTCATTCGCGCCGGAGGCGAATTGGGACCCGCCCTGCCCATTCCGTTGACTCCCACGCAGGATGCCCAGTTGGTTCAAGAAGGCGCCCTGCCGCCGGTGGAATGACAACATGAAACCTTCTTTCTTCGGTTCGGGCCGAAGCGGATGGACCTGGCTGGGAGTTCTCTGGCTTTGCCTGATTGAACCGGCGGGCGCCCAGTCATTTAATCCCCCCGTGTATTCCATGGGGACCCCGGCGTTGTTCGATGTGTGGATTGACCCCGTTAATGGAGACGATGCCCGGTCCGGTGTCAGCCGGGCGCTGGCGTTAAGAACGCTGACTGAAGCCTGGAATCGGATTCCCAGCGGGGTGACGCTCAGCCACGGGTACCGCCTGCTTTTGACGGCTGGCACCTACGCGGAAACACCGGGCTGGTATGCGGATCGACGAGGCGTCTATTCAGCCCCCGTCCTCATCCAGGCCGTTGACGGCGACGGAACGGCACTGCTGCCTGCGATGGATGTTTCGAACTGTCAGTATCTTTACCTGATCGGACTCCATCTTCGCGCGGGGGGGGGCGATGTCCTGCATTTTGCGGGCTGTCGCAATATTCTAATCCGCAACTGCCGGATCCAAGGGGTAGGAGATATTGACCATTACGAGGGGCCCCAGGAGGGTCTAAAAGTCAACCAGACCCAATATTTATACGTTGAGAATTGTGACATATCCGGCGGGTGGGATAACGCCTTTGACGCGGTCGGGGTTCAATACGGCCATATTATTGGTTCGCGGATTCACCGGGCCGGTGATTGGTGTCTGTACGTCAAAGGAGGGTCGGCTTATTTACGGATTGAAGGCAACGAGTTGTTTGAGGCTCGGACGGGTGGCTTCACGGCCGGGCAGGGAACCGGGTTCGAGTACATGGTCTCCCCCTGGATTCATTACGAGGCGGAGGATATCAAGTTTGTCAATAATGTGATTCATCATACCGGTGTGGCGGGCATGGGAGTGAATGGCGGGTACAATATTCTGCTGGCCTATAATACCCTGTACAAGGCCGGAACCAATGATCATGTGATTGAAGTTACACACGGGGCCCGGAGTTGTGACGGCAACATCGCCCAATGCGATGCCTACCGGGCCGCCGGCGGATGGGGGGCCTCCGCTGAAGCCGACGGCCAATATATCCCGTCCCGTAATGTTTATATTTACAATAACCTGATCTATAATCCCTCCGGATTCGGCTCGATCTGGCAACACTTCACCGTGCCGGGACCGGTGATTCCTCCTGCCAGTACGCCGGTCCCTTCGCCTGCCGCTGTGGATACCAATTTGAGAATCCAAGGCAACCTGATCTGGAACGGGCCGGTGGGGCTTCCCTTGGGGTTGGGGGAACCGGGCCAGGGCGGGCAGGCGGATCATCCCACGTGTAATCCGGCCCTGGTCAATTCTCAAAACCTGATCAACCAGATCAAGCCCCTATTAATGGATCCGGAAAATGGCGATTTTCGGCCGATTTCGAATGAGACCTTTCTTTCGATTGTCTCGGCGCCGATTCCGGATTTCCCGGGCGGCGATCGGGCACAACCTCCTCTGGCCCCGGAAGGGAACCGGGTCAATCTGGTAATCCGGGATTTTGCGGGATTGATGCGCACGCCCGGAGGACCGGTCGGTGCGTTCGGGGTGGATTATAATTCTCCCCCGGTACGGTTGGGGACCCGGTCCGATTATGATGGCGACGGAACGGCCGATCTCGCGGTCTGGCATGCGGCCACGGGTCACTGGTTTATTCGCTCGGGGACGGGAACCGTTTTAGCCTGGGCGCTTCCCTGGGGCACCTTGGGGTCCCGGGTTCTTCCCGGTGATTACAATGGCGATGGGCGAAATGATTTAGCGGCATATCATCAGGGGCGTTGGTCGATTCGGACGCTATCGGGCGCGACGCTGGCAACCGATGTTCAATGGGGTTGGGCGGGGGCAGTCCCCGTTCCCGGCGATTACGATGGGGATCGGACGAATGATCTGGCCGTGATTGATTCGTTCAGCGGACATTGGTTTATCCGGACCTTGAGTGGACGGATTCTGCTCTGGAATTTTGCCTGGGGATTTGTCGGCGGAGTGACCCTTGCGGGCGATTATGATGGGGATGGATGCGCGGATCTGGGCATTGTTAATCCGGCCTCCGGCCACTGGTATATCTATTCCCTATCCCGCCGGCGGATATTGAATTGGGATTTCGGTTGGGGAGGCCCGTGGGGGACGTCGATGGCCGGTGATTTTGATGGCGATGGTGCGGATGACCTGGTGGCGGTTGATCGCGCGACCAGTCACTGGTATGTCTATTCTCCGGCCCAAACAAAAGTACTGATTTGGCGACTGCAATGGGGATTCCCGGGAGTTCTACCGGTTCGAGGGGATTTTGATGGCGATGGACGATCGGACCCGATGGTCTATGCGCCGGTTTCGGGGCGGTGGTATCGGTGGTCCAACACCTCCCCGGGCCCCCAGCTGACGCAATGGGGTTTTTCCGGGGCTATTCCCGTGCAATGAGGACTGAAATCGAAAGCCTTGTCCAGCCGGGGAAGGACCGGGACTGAATCAGTGGTTGGCAATGGCCTGACGGATGAGATCGGCCAGATATTGCGGATTGGACTGATCGAGGCGTTCGAGAACTTTTTCCCATCGGAAGGCGAAACTGCCTTCGATATTACGGCGCCGGTGCCGGAAGAGGGTGTCAAAGGCGCGATGCCGCATGCGGTAATCCTCGCGGATCTGTGTAAATTTCGCCATAAAAGCCGACAGATAGAGATCGGTGAAACGGGCCACGTCAATCCCATAGGGAATCCGGTCAATGACCGCCTGGGCATAGACGGCGGCGGACGTATCCAGCGGTTGAAGATAATGGGTGAAAGCCCCGACATGGTCGGGGACGATCAGGTCGGCCGGTAAACCGGAATCGTCTTCCTGGATGACTTCATCGCCCATATCGAAAATCACATGGAACGTTTGGGACATGCGTCCGACGATCAGATTGGGTGCGGCCGCGGCCCCCATCAGGGCGGCCAACCGGTCGCAGTAGAGCGGGTTGGCGTAGCGCGCGAGAGGGATTTTGTCGGTGGCGATCCCCGGAATATAGTCACGCTCGAAATACGTGGACCAGATGAATTGCCCGGCGGCATTGGGGTTGATGCCGTCGTAGCGTTCCGTGAGTTTGCGGGTGGTGACGCGGACAATGAGATTCATGCCGAGTTGGCGACACCCGAGGCGACGGTCGAGGATATATTCGGTGTAATCCTCGGCCTCCATGATGGCCTGGAGCAAATCCTTGTTGTTATCGAGATGTTCGCAAATGTTCCATTTTTGCATGCGAATGATACGGACCAAGCGCTGGTCCTGTCCGGCGATTTTGAGTTCTGCGACATAGACGGCGCGGCGGCCCTTCGTTTTTTCATGACGCGAGAGGGAGCTGTTGAGCCGGCCGATGTTGATGTCCTCGATGTCGCCGAATTCACGGATGAAATTGTAGATAAACTCATGGGCGCGGGAGTCGCAGAGATCCTGGAGCGCGGGGTCCTCCGGGTGGCGTTCAGCTTCGTCGAACAGGGAGTCGAAAATCAATTCGCCGTTTTCAAAATGGCCACCGGCCAGCCATTCGATTTGCATGAAAAACTCTGAACCCAGCCCCAGGAGCGCCTCTTCCGTGACTAGTTCCGAGCCCATTCCGATCAGGGCGGCGAACATGCGGGTCCGCCATTCGAGATAATCGGGGTTGTCTTTGCGCAGGTCGGGGTGGACGGCCTGGATGAAGCGATCCCTGAGAATTGGGTGAAGGGTCCGGCTCTGGCCGGGGCCGGCCGATGGATCGTCGAGGGGTGCAAAATCGGCCTGGGTGAGGTTGGGATCGGCAAGAAAAAAGGCGATTTCCGGGTAGCCGTGGACGTTGCGACGCCCGGCGAAATCGCGGATTTCGCGCAGATGGGCGGTGAGTTCGGCATCGGAGAGATCCCCCAGGCGGCTGAATTCATCGACGGTCAGCCAGCGGGTGCCCGTGGATTTGCCGTAATAATAGATCGCCCGGCCATTGATGCGATTGCGGGATTGGCGGATCATCGTCGCCATATCGGCGGGAGTTTGGGGCAGGGGGTTGATGCGCCAGAGTTCGCCCCGTTGTTTCAAGGCGGCACGGACACTGGGATTAAGCGCAAACAGGAATTGAATGTACCGCTTGGATACGATTTCCTGAAGCATTTCATCGGCGCGGAAGGCGAGATCCATCCGGTCGGGGTTGGGTCGGATAAAAATCCGTCCCGCATCAATGATCAGGTCAACGGCGTTTTCGAAGAACTCCTCTTGTTCCGCCTCGGTGAACAGGGCCTGACCGTTGGCGATCCGTTGAGCATTGAGGAGGTTGAGGAAGTAAATCTTCTGAGTGGCGTGGATCCCGGGCAGGGTGATCAGGCTCCGATGATTGAGAAAGAGCGTTCCGATCATGTTGGGGGTTTGTCCCTCCTCGTTGGTAGCCAACGGAGGAGGGCCGATGAGGGTCAGGTTCATTCCCGAAAGACCTCCCGATGGGATAATGCCCGGGTCTGATGGCGCACAGGGGTCATGCGCCATAGGACTTGCGAAATTTGGGCTCGGAACCGGACGGAGGGGGCTCGGTTGTTTCTGGAGCGGGGGCTTGTGCCGGGGCCGGTGCGGGGGTGGATCCGGCGGACGGGGGTGGCGGGGCTTTTTTGAGATCCGCCGCGGTTTCGACGAAATTCATCTGAAGGTTGGAAAGCGAATCTTTGAGCAACCGGGCTTCATCGCGATCGAGGTTGCCCCGGGTTTTCGCATCGAGCATGACCAGAAGATCGATGCCTTGCTGGGCCGATTCCAGATTGGGAGATTCAACCTTTCCGGTCATCGGATTGGCCAGTTTTCCCAGTCCGACCAGGGTTGACTGGCTGAACATCATGACGAGATTGACAAACAGGGCTTTGTTGAGTTCTTCGGGGGTGGGGGTGTCGCTCATGGCGTTATTCCTTTGGGGTTGAGGCCGGGTTTTCCGGTCGGACGATGGAAACCGCCTGCCGCTCTTTTTTTAGCAGATCAGCCGCCGCCGCGCGAATCGCATCCGGGGTGACCGCTTCGAGACGGCGGCGAATGGAAAAGTCATAGTCGTATCCGAGCCCGTAAAGTTCGTTGAGGGCTGACGCCAAGGCCAGCCCCAGATTGTCCTGTAGGCTCATCTCCCAGGCGGCGATCATCTGATTGCGGGCCCGGTCGATTTCATCCGGCGTCAAGCCATCGCGGACGATCCGGCCGATCTGGTCATTGATCAAACGCTCGACTTCATCGATGGCATCGACCCGCGTTCCGGCGTAAAAGGCGAGATGGCCGGGGTCAATCCCCGGGCGGAAGGAAGCGCCGGTGAAATAGGCCAAACCGCGTTTTTCGCGGATTTCCTCAAACAAGGGGGAGGACATGCCGCTGAGGGCGGTTTCAAGGACTTGGAGCGCATCGCGGCGGGGATCCTTGACATTAATCCCGGGATACCCGATCAGCAGGATGGCTTGTTCCTTGGGTTCGAATCGGTTTTTTCGCGCCGGCAGAACCGGGGTGGCCGCTGAATATTCCCGGGCCGGAAAGGGTCCGTTGGGAATGGATTTAAAGGCTTTTTCCGCCGCCCGCCGGGCTGGGACCGCCTGGATATCGCCAAAAATCGAAACGGCGAAATTACCGCTGACGACCAGACGCCGGTGGTGGGTGCGGAGGTCATCGGATGTGATTGTTTTGACCGTTTCGGGCCGGCCTAAAACGGTCCAGCGATAGGGATGGTTCGGGAAAAGCGCACCGAGCAGATTTTGTTGGGCCAACGCCATGGGGTGTTCGAGTTGCTCGGCGATCGCGGCCAGTTGAACTTGGATTTGTTTGTCGACTTCGGTGGCCTCGAAAGCCGGGTGGAGCAGGCATTCGGCCAGGATGGAGAGGAAGTCCTGAAGATTTTCACGGCGACAATAACCTTGCAATCCAAAGCTGTTTTGGCCTGAAAAAGCGTTTAATTCGGCCCCCATGGATTCGATCAGACTGGCGATTTCAGCTTGGGAGTGGTGTCGGCTTCCGCGGGTGAACAATTCAGACATCAGATGAGAGATTCCGCAATTGGAATCATTTTCGGATAACAGGCCACCCTGGCAGACGGCGCTGACGTAGACGAGAGGCAATCGGGAATCGGAGCGGACGAGGAGCGGTGCGCCGGATTTCAGTTGCACCCGTTGGATCGTCGGGCTTTCCACTCCGGGGGCGTTGATGGCGGGAGGGGGGGCGATTTGCGGCGTCAGAATGGCGACGGAGCGGTTTCCCGGGGTAAGGTATTTGCGGGCGACCGTTTGGAGATCGCGGGGCGTCAGGGCTTGAAGTTGTTGGAGGTAGCGGATGGCGAAAGCCGGATCACGGGCATAAAATTCGCCGGTCGCAAATTTGCCGGCTTGCCCGCCGGCGGTTTGCAGATTGGCAATTTCGCCGGTCAGCACGAGGTTGCGGGCCTTGTCGAGTTCGGCGACGGGCAGGGAGGATTCGATCCATTCGGCGATTTGGGTTTCGATGGCGCGGATGACCTCCGGTTCTTTTTCGGGTTCGAAGGTGGCGCTGACCCCGAAGAGGCCGGGATCGGCGGGGGTATAGGACCAGCCGTCGATGGAATGAACCAGGCGTTGTTCTTCCTTGATGATGCGATTCAGGCGGGAACTGCGACCCCGCCCGACCACCGCGGCGAGCAAATCGAGGGCGGGGGCGTCGGGATGGGTTAATGCGACGGTGTGATAGGCGACATGGATCCGCCCGATTTGATAGGGGCCGGTCTGGCGGATGGAGCGGGGCGCGATTTGGATGGGTTCCTGGGGCAGGACGATGGGTGCCCCGGCCTGACGTTCGAAGTTCCGGGTGAGTTCCCTGATTTTTTCCTCCACAGCGGTTTCGGAAATATCCCCGGCCACGACGATGAGCATATTGTCGGGGGTATAATGCCGTTTGAAGAAGGTGACCAGATCCTCGCGGGTGATGGATTGGAATATCTCCGGATACCCGATGATGGGGAAACGAAAGGGATGGCGGGTATAGGCCAGGCTCCACAGCAACTGGGTATGAAACCGATCCGGATCGTCATTGCACATCGCCATTTCGCGGAGGATGACTTTTTGTTCCCGGGCGCACTCTTCGGCCGGGAATTCAGCGTTCCGCAGGGCGTCGATCAGGACGTCGAGGCCGAGTGCCCAATGGCGCGAGGGCAGATCGGTGTGAAAAACGGTGCGATCGAGCGAGGTGTAGGCGTTAATTTTCCCGCCGGCATCGTGAATGGCGCGGGAGATGGCGCCGATGGGACGCTTGGAGGTGCCTTTAAAAATCATGTGTTCGACGAAATGAGAGAGACCGGCGCCCAGATAGTCATCCTCATGAATGGATCCCGTGCCCACCCAGATCTGGATCGAGACCACGGGTGCGCTGTGATCAGATTGCAGGAGGACGGTCATGCCGTTCGGCAGGGTGAGGCGTTTCAGGCGGGCGGCGGAGTTTTCGAGGGCGGCCAGGGAATCCGGTGAACCGGCCGACGGCGATGGCAGTCCGACGGTCAGACAAAGCGGCGCAATCCACATGCAGGTTCGAAGAAAAGGGTGGCTGGGGATCATCGGGTGGGCTCCGGAAAATTAACGGTCAGGGTGGTGTGTTTTTTTTTCGCCGGGCAGGGCCGGCAGGGGATGTTCGGGCAGAAAGGGAGTGACGAAGGCGGTCTGGAAATCATAGCTATTCTTGAAATCGTCAAGGGAATCCTGCTCGGTCTTGCCCAGAATGCCGGCATTGACGAGGTTGAAGACGATGTGCCCGAAATCGTCGGTGCCCCGGACTCCCCAGGTGCGCAGAACGGTGAACGCCATGGGGCCGAATTCCTGCAGGGCAAAAAGACGGATCCCATTGAGTAATTCCTGACCCGAGATATGGCGGGGGACTCCTTCGCCGGCCTGGACCTGACGGATGGTGAAATCGAGGGATTCACGGAGAAAATGATACGCATCGGCTTCATACCGGGGATCTTTTTCAAGGATCACCCGCAAAGCTTCGGAATAATCGGTCGGTTGCATACAGGGTTTACTCCAAGGCGGCGATAATCCGGTCGGCGAAGGTTTTCATCTCGGTGCGATCGGTGTATTCACGGGGGATCCAATTTCGGTGAATGCCATCGCTCGTAAACCGGGGGATGATGTGGAAATGGACATGGGGAATGACCTGACCGGCCACCTCGCCATTAGCCTGACTGATATTGATGCCGTCGGCTTTCAAGGCGACAATCTGGGCCCGGGCGATTTTCTGAACAACCCCGATCACCTTCTGGAGCAGAGGCAGGGGTAGAGCGGGCAGGGGATCGAAGTGGGCTTTGGGGATCACGAGGGTATGGCCCTTGACCACCGGTCCGATATCCAGAAAGGCGAGGGTCTCGGCATCTTCGTAAATCGGAGTGGAAGGCAGAGTTCCAGCAACAATGCGGCAAAAAATACAGTCAGGATTCATGGGGCATTCCTCAAAACCCCTCTATAATAGACTTCCACGCGGTGTCCGGCAAGTCGATTCGATGGTCACTCGATTCGGAGAGTCGCCCATTTTTTGAAACGGCGAATATACAGCGGGTGGCTGATCGGGTCAGGGCTGAAGGTCGATTTGGGAGGAAGGGGCGGGAGGGGGGCTTGTGAGACCATGCGGGCGGCACCGAGTAAGGCATCGCCGGAAGCACGGATCACCGGTCGGTTGAACAGGGAAGCGAGCATTTGAAGCCAAACGTCGGACCGACTGCCTCCGCCGCAGACCCGGAGGTGGGCAGAGGGCGGGAGGGTTGAAAAGTGGGTGTCCATCAGGTGTTTTAATTCGAACGAGATGCCTTCGATCACGGCGGATAGGTCGGCGAGGGGGTTTGAGGAACCACTCCAAGCGTTGGGTGATCCCGAACGATGGGGAAAAAAGAAGGGCTGTTTCGAGTGGGGATGGGGATTTGCCGCGAGCCGCGATTCGGCGTCATGCCGGAGGGTTTGGGGACTGTCCGGGGCCAGGCGACGGCAGGCCCAATCGAGGGCGGCACAGCCGTTATTCGAGGTAACCAGTTCGTAATAACCGCCACCGGGATAGGGCCCCCAGATCCCTTTGCCGGGAAAGGGGCCGGGTTGGGATCCGGCGAGACGATAGGCGACCAGTGCGGTCCCGAGCGTGATCAGAGGGTTTTCGCTGGAACAGTCATTGCCGAAGGCCCCGGCGGTTTGATCGTTGCCGGCGAACCCGATTTCGGGATCCGGTCCACTGTCGGCAGAGGCGATGAGTCCCTTCTGAGGTTGTCCGAGCGGGACGAGCGCCGGCAGTTGGTCGGGGCGAATTCCCAGAAATGCGAGGAGGGTTTGATTCCAATCGTTGGCGGGGATGGAGAAAAGTCCACTCATGGCGGCCAGGTTGGGATCGATGGCGTTGAGGCCGGCCCATTTCCAGGCGATGAACCCGGGGAGCGATCTGAGGATGGCGGAGGCTCGCGGGTGGGGGGCCAGTTGTCGCAGGACTCGCAGAAGTTTGGGAGCCAGCAGGTACGGGATGCAATCCGGGAAACCGGCTTCGGCCAGAAAACGATTCCCCAGCAGTTGGCGAATTTCATCCGCTTCGGCGCGGGCCCGGCCATCGCGCCAACTCAGGAAGGGCATGACGGGTGAAGCGGAGCCGCGATCGAAAAGCGCGAAGGTCTGGGCCTGGCTGGTGAGTACCAGAAGGGGACGGTGCCGGGGAGTGAACCCGGCCTGGTGCAAGGACTCAGCGAGAACGGAACGGGCGCAATGCCAGACCTCCGTCGGGTCAAGTTCCGTGCGATCCGGTTCTTCCGCGAGATAGGGAAGTGGAGCGGAGGCTTCGGCGAGGCGATGCAAATCGCGCGAAAAGACGGCGGCCTTGAAATTGGTGGAGCCGCAATCCAGGGCGAGAATGGGGCGGGCGGCCGGTGGGCGCGCGGGTGTCATGGGGTATCCGAAGGCGGGGTGGGGACGCTGGCCGGGCCCACTATTTCGGCGATGCGCTGTTTCAATTCCGAGAGGCCTTCCCGCGCAGCGGCGGAAATGATCAAGGCCTCGGGGAAAAGAGTGCGAAGATGAGGGAGAGCCAACTGGGCGGACGGCTGATCGCATTTATTCAGAACCAGCAGAGTGGGAACCCGATCGGCGTGAATATCCCGAAGGGTATCGAAAACCACGGTGCAATGTTCCGTGACGAAAGGATGACCGGCATCCGCGACATGGAGGAGAAGGTCCGCCTGGGCGGCTTCCTCGAGCGTGGACCGGAAAGAAGCGACGAGTCCGTGGGGAAGGTTACGGATGAACCCGACGGTATCGGTGAGCATGGCCTGCCGACCGGACGGCAGATACAGCAGGCGGCTCTTGGTATCGAGGGTGGCAAACAGGCGATCGTCAACATACGCCTCGGCGGACGTGAGGGCGTTGAGCAAGGTGGATTTGCCGACATTGGTATAACCGACCAGACTGATCTGGGGCCAGGCCCGCTGGCGTTGGTCAACCCGCCGTTTTTGGATCAGCTTCAGTTTGGCCTTGAGTTCGCTGATCCGGCGGCGCATGGGGGCGTTGCGAAGTTGGAGCGGACTTTCGCCGGGGCCGCGCATCCCGATACCGCCACCAAACCGGGCCTGTTTGATGGACGTGGGCAGTCGGGAAACCAGGTATTGAAGTTGAGCCAATTCCACCTGGATGCGGGCCTCGGCGGAGCGGGCGCGGCGGGCGAAGATCTGAAGGATCAACTCGGTACGGTCGAGAACCTTGACGCCCAGGGTGAGGTCGAGATTATTGACCTGGATGGGTGACAGCTCGTTGTCGAAGAGAATCAGGTTGGCCCCTGATTTTTCGCAGGCCATCCCGACTTCCTGAACCTTGCCTTCACCGATGTAATACTGGCCGGTGGGCCGTTCCCGGTGCTGAGTGATGGATCCGGCGACGGTGATTCCGGCGGTATCGGCGAGATTTTCCAGTTCCGCGAGGGAATCGGCGGCCTGTTCCCGGGACGTTTCCCCCCAGATCAACTGGACCAGGATGGCTTTTTCGCCGGCGGTTTTGGGCGGTGTGGCAGGTTTCATAAGGGGGGATCCAGGTCGACGATATGGGGCAAATTCCGAAAGTGTCCATCCCGATCGAGCCCATACCCGGCGACGAAGTGATCGGGGATGGTGAAACCGGCGAAATCGGCCTTACCCTCAACCTTGCGGCGGGTCTGTTTATCAAGGAGAACACAGACGCGGACCGAGCGGGCTCCCCGGGCTTTGAGCAGATTGCGGGCCTGTGCCAGGGTGCGGCCGGAGTCCAGGATATCGTCGACCACCAGAATATTGCGGTTGCGGATATCGAGGGTAAAAAGGCGTTCGACCCGGATCCGGCCGGATGAACGGGTTCCGGCTCCGTAGCTGGACAAAGCGAGGAAATCGATGGGCGGGGTGAGTCCCCGTTTATGGAGGGCACGACCGAGATCGGCCAGAAAAACATAACTGCCGTTGAGGATGGAGATCAGTGCCCAATGGGGGTCGTTGGCGAAGGCCTGTTGAATCAGGCGGGCGAGTTGGGGAATGCGCCTTTGTATGCTTCGGGCGGAAATCAAAATGGGGAAATGGGAGGTAGGGGATGATTTCATGGGGACGTGATAGGGTTTGGCCGGGACCATTTCAATCCGTAAAAAACCAGCCGATTCCGGGAATCGAGGGCGGCGGAACCGAGAATGGCGAGGGGCTGCCCATTGCGAAGCGGACCGAGGCGTGAGTCCGGATGAGGCCCGATGGCACGGTCGATAAAAATCCGGATGGTTCCGGACTCATCGCGCAGCCGGTGAATCGGGACGAGGTTGGTGCGGGAGGAGCTCCGTTCAATACGCCCTTCAATCCGGACTGTGGTGAAAGGGGCGTGGGGGTTGAGTTGAGCGATGGGGGTGGCGGGCAGGGACGGGTGCTGTCGGGCGGCGACGAGCAGGGCAGCGAGACCGGAGACGGCGAGCGTGAGGGCGATGAGACGGAACGCGATGCGGACAGAGCGGAAGGGTTGTGCGGCATCGCAATAGGGGCAGGAGAGGGCGGGACCGATATGGCGGGTGCACACCCAGCAGAGGCCGGCCGGTGGTGTCCGGTGAAAAGGAGATGGCCGGGGATTGGAGAAGAACGGCATTATGCGGTTCCCACAATATGATTAAGGATGTCTTCGGTGGTCAAGACGCCGACGACTTCCGATTGAGGGTTGATAACAAGACCCATGGGTTGACGGGAGGATCGCATCCGGGGAAAAATTTCAGTCAGGGGGGTCGTGGCATTGATGAATTGGGGCGGCCGCATGAAATCGGCAATGGGTCGTTCATATTGGGTGGGGTCGAGGGCGAGGATATCGAAGAGATTGGCAATACCGATGAATTTTTTAGCCGAGTCGTCCCAGACGGGAAGGCGGGTGAAGTGGGATTGCTGGGTCAGATTGAGGAAATCACGGGTGGGGGTTGAGTGTTGAACGACGACCATCCGCGCACGGGGGATCATGACTTGAGCCGCCATTTTTCCGGTGAGTTCAACGACCCGGTGGATCATAATGCGCTGACGGGGAGAAAGGATGCCGCGGTCGGCGCTTTCCATGGCGAGGAGATCAATTTCATCACGGGAGATGAGGGGACGGGGGGTGCTGGGTTGATTAAGGGAGGAGGGCAGGAATATATTTGTAATTTGGGTGATCACGTAGGTGAGGGGGCGAAGGACGAGAGCCGCCAGCCAGAGGGTTGAGGCGAAAGGCCCCGCACGTTCGATGGGATCGCTTTGGAACCAGGCCTTAGGGATGTATTCGCAGAACACGAGGATGACGATGGTCATCAGGATATCGGCGACCACTTCACCCCATGAGCCCATCTCTGAACCGAAACGGGCGGCAAGGACGGACAGAGTGATTGTGCAAATATTGGTTCCGACGAGGGTGGTGCTCAGAAGACGGTCGGGGTGGGCCAGGAAAAACTCCAAAATCGCCATGGAGCGAATCCCTTTGTCGGCCAATGCCCGAAGGCGAATGCGATGGCAGGCGATAACGCCGGTTTCGATGCCGGAAAAAAAGGCGTTTCCGATGAAGCAAAGGATGAAGATGAGAATGATGATCAAGGTCATGGTTCGACATCCGGCTCATGCTCGTCAGCGGGCTCGTCGCTGGGTTCAATGCGTTCGATCAACAAGCGGGTGATCCTGTGTTTTTTGACTTCCTTGGCGGTCGCGCGGCAAGATTGAATTTCGAGGGTTTCGTTGATACGCGGCACGTGTTCGGTATGATAGGTAAACCAACCGGCGATGCGATCGACCCCCTCGGCTTCAAGGTGCAGGTCGAGTTCGTAATTGACTTCTTCAACGCTGGTATTGCCGTTCACAAGCCAGCGATTGATGCCTTGGGGTTGGATATCCGGATTCGATCCGCCGAACTCATTGCTGACGGACTCGGCGATTTCATCGAGAATGTCGCCGCGGGTGATCATGCCGGCGGTGCCGCCATATTCATCGATGACGATGGCGAGGCGACGATTTTGCTGGTGGAAGGTGGTCAGGAGCGAATCGAGGGTGGCGGTATCGGGGACATAGAAATGGGGGAGCATGGCGGTTTTGAGATCAGGTTGGGGAGCGAGCAAGAATTTGGGGACATCAAGGAACCCTTCGATGTGATCCAGCGAGTCACGAAAAACGGGCAGGTAGTGAAAGTGATATTTGCGGGCGATGGCGATCTGTTCGTTCAGATCGCCGTTGATGTCGACGCCGATCAGGTCGACCCGTGGGGTCATGACATCCCGTGCTTGGATGTTTTCGAGGCGAAGGATGCCGTCGACCATGGCGCGTTCCTCAGGATTGAGAACTCCTTCGGTATGGCTCACATCGACGACGGCCATCAGATCCTCCCCGGACAGAGCTCTCCGCCGGGGCTTGAAGGACCCTTCAAGCGAGCGGGTGATCCATTCGAGGAGGTTTCGCAGGGGGGCGAGGAGCGTGATGGCGATGCTGATCGAACGCAGGGACACAGCCGCGATCGGTTCGGGATGGCGGACCGCGAGGCGTTTGGGGAGCACCTCACCAAAAACGATGATGATGAGCATCATGGTGGGGATTGCGATTTGGGCACCATATCCGGGCCACATCTGATCGGCGATAACGAAGGCCAGACTGGCGGTGGCCACATTGACGAGGGTATTGCCGATCAGCAAGGTTGAGAGCAAATGGGTGGGGGTGGCGAGACGGGCTTCTATGGCGCGAGCGATGCCAGGTTTGGAACGGCGGATTCGATGGATGTGAACGGGATTCAGCGAGAAAAAGGCTGTTTCGGCGCAGGAAAAGAAGGCCGATAGGGCCAGAAGCACAACGAGAATGGTAATTTCAAGGACAATCAGGGAGGTCATGGCAGAATCAGGTGGGACAACACATCAGGCGTTGTCGAACAATGGATGCCAAAATATTCATAATAGGAACGCAGTATGGAATCCTGGGCGGGGCAAGTCAATGTCAATCGGATGCCGGGGTTGAACCTAAAATGAGCAATTCAAAACTCTTTGAACTGCCGAATCTAGGTTGAATCGGGGCCAGTGCCCAACGAAAAATGGCATGCGGGCACAAACAGAGTGGTTGGTCGGCTTCTGCCGGTCTTTGGTGCCGTCAAAGTCCGGCAGGCGTCTGGAGAGCTTTCAGCGAATTGTAAAAATGGTGCCCCGATCCGGCGGTTCGGAGAAGAAAAAGAAAGTCCCCAAGTTGCCGCTTTGCCATCCGCTTCCATTCGTGACGGAAAAAACGCCACGATAGGATACCGGAGCAATTTCAGAACGGGTCACCCGGCCCTCGATGCCGTCCAAATATCGACTGCGGGATTCCTCGCGAACCCCGACCCAGACTGCGCCTCGTCCCCCGCCACCGCCGCCGCCGGAGGTGCCGCCATTGGCGCCCATTGCGAGCAGGGAGGCATTGGTACCTCCGGTCAACGAGCCGCAAATCAGGAAGATACTGCCGCCGGATGCACCGCCCGCATAATTGACCGGCGCGGGACTTGTCAAACGTGCAGCATTGGCCGATACCGTTCCATTAAGGGTCATTTTTCCGGATGCCTGGATCAGGATCGCTCCTCCGCCATGGTGGCCGAGATATTGCGCCGATCCGCCATAAGTCGGACCGCCACTGCCGGGATCGGTGGGGGCATTCGTCGAGCCGTAGGGATTGCCGCCCAAGGGCCCACCCCCGCCATTGCCGCCTTTGCCGCCGTATCCGGCGCCGCTGGAACCGACTGCGCTGATTCCCCGTCCGGGGCCGTTATCGTTGGCCCACCCCAAGGCATCGGCATTGACCATGGCGCCGGTGTGCAGGGTGAAGTCCGTGCAGGCAATCCAGATCCGGTTTGACATCTGATTGGTGGCGAAAGCCCCTGGGAGCGAGAGGAAGCCATTGCTCCAGACGGTTACCGGGCCGGCAACGGTCAGGCAGGTGTTCCAGTTCGAGAAAACAAGAGTCGCACCATTGCTGATAAGCAGACTGTTGATGGTTGATGCGATGCTGACGAGCGAGGTTCCTGATTTGAGAATAATGGCATCATTGGAGCCCGGGACACCTTCCGGCGACCAGTTGGTGGGACTTAGCCAGTTCGCCTGTCCGGTCCAAGTGCGGGTTGTCCCACTGGTTGTGGCGAAAACCGCCAGGATATTGGACCGGGGGCGATCCTGAATAACGGTCATCGGATTGACGGTCTCCTGACCATAGGGCACATCGCCGCCCAGCCAACCGGCAAAATAATAATTCGGGTCGGGAGTTGCCAGCAGGCCGGAAACGCTGGTTCCATTGGTGTACCAGCCATTCTTGGAGCCGGAGTTGACGCTGCCATACGGTCCGGCAGCGATAGCCAACTGGTATTCATTGGTCCAGAACCAGGTGAGGGTCAAATTGGTATAAACCCCGAACACCGCCTGGGTGGTGGATTGCGCATCGACGAGGTTGCTGTTGGCTGTCTCGGTCAGGCGCCAGCCGATGCAGGCCCGGCGCAGGCCGTTCAATTCGTTGGCGGGCGAGGTCACGGTGTTGGTGAAAACCGTATTCAGGGGGACGGACCAGGCGCCATAAATGTTGGTATACGGGGTGCCATACTGGGCCGGACTGGCGCTGATCGTGACGGTCCTGATATTGGCCGCAACGGTTTTCATGAACTGGGCGGTGCCGGGCATGGCGCCGTTGGGCGGCGATTTATATTGGCCGGTTCCGTTGGTGGCCGCTGAAATCGAGCCGAGATAGGTCCCATGCTGATAGTAGATGTCCAAACCCGTTGGTACGGTATTGGCCAAAATGGATTGCCGGTCGGTTTCCGAAAGGCCGACGCCGACCGAAATCCGCCCGCCGCCGCCGGCGCCGGCCGAAGTTCCGCCGGTTCCGCCATCGGCCAGCATTTTGCCGGATGATGCGCCGGTCAAGGTGTTGCATAACATAAAAATACCGCCGCCCGCGCCACCGGCGCCATAATTCGCTGGACTGGCGCCGAACGCGCCGTTGGCGTTCAGGGTGCCATCGATGATCGCATCACCCGTGACCTCGAACCAGATCAGGCCGCCGCCGTTGTTGGCCGTGATGTACTGTAACGAGTTTTGGTAACGGGATCCGCCGCTGCCCGGATGCCGGGGCGCATTGGTTACGCCGTAGGGGCTGCCGCCCGCGACTCCGCCGTCACCCCCTTTGCCGCCATGTCCGCCGCCGGCATTGCTGGTGCCCTTGCCATAGCCGGTGCCATAGGCAAAGCCGCGGCCATAGGCATTGACACCGCCGCCGGCTTGGACGATCAAGTTGCCGCCCACCACAAACCGAACCGAACCGCCATTGGTCGATTCAGAGAAGGGATAGATCCAGCAGTTGGTGGCGATCGATAACGTGCCGGTCACGGTCAACAGGGTTCCGGCCGAATTGGCGGTATTGGTCCGCCCTCCATAAACGATCAACGTGGAACTGTTTGTCATCAGTAAATTACCCAGGCATTGGATTGAGGCATTGGTGGGGATGATCAGGCCACCGGAGACCAGGGTCAGGCCATTTGAAAAGGTCCAGTTGTTACCGCCAGGAATGGCCAGGGTTGAATTGCTGATCACCAGATTGTTGGGCATCCACTGGTTGGTCGAGCCGAAATGGATAGATCCGTAAAAGGCATTCAAGCCGCTGCCGGACCATGCGCTGATCGCTTTGTCCATCAGGTCCGGATTAGAGAACCAGAGTGTGCCCATTTCAGGGGCATACGCTTCCGCCGGCGCATTGACATCAACGGTTTGCCATCCGGTGACGCCGCGGTTGGCCGAGCAGCGCACACCCGGTGTTCCCTCTAAATTCTGAAAATCGACGGCGATCCGTCCACCGCCGCCGCCGCCCCCGACACTTCCGCCGCTTCCGCCATTGGCGCGGATGATGCCGTTGGTGGTGCCACCGAAAGAATCACACGAGATATAAATGGATCCCCCGGATCCGCCCGAGGCATAATTTCCAGGATTCGGCGACGCCACAAACCCGGCGTTGGCGGATACCAACCCATTAATAATGACCTTGCCCGTGGCTTGAATCCGCACCGCACCCCCTCCATTATGTCCCGAATTAGCCAATTGATACGGCGGCGCACCGCTCCCCGGATCAAGTGGGGCGTTGGTGGATCCATAGGGCAGGCCGATGGCGGTTGCGGAGGCCCCCAAGCCGCCCTTGCCGCCATATCCTGCGCCACTGCCGCCCGTTCCGCTGGATCCCGCGCCCCGTCCATTTCCGTTCGCAAAGCCCAGCGCGTCCACGTTGATGGTGGCGCCAGTATGCACGATCAGGTTGGAACAGACGACCCAGACCCGGTTCGACATCTGGTTGTTGGTGAAGGCGGAAGGAAGGGTGAAAACACCCGCATTGCGCAGGATGATATTGGTGGCATTGATGGCGGTGGTCCAGTTTGAGCTGATTAGATATCGATTGGAGATAATCAGGGCGCCGAGGGGTGCGGTGGAATTGGTCAACAACACGTTGATGATCGTGGAGATCGAACTGTCGATCAAGACCACATCCCCGGTGGACGGCGCTCCGGAGGGGGTCCAGTTGGCGTCGGTGAACCAATTGCTGTCAGACCCGGCCGTGGCGCTCCAGGTTTTGGTGACGGGCAGCAATCCGATGGTGAAGGGGATGGACGGATTGGCCCAGGAATCCCCGAGTGAGTTGGTGGCGTAATAGCGATAATAATAGGTCGCCCCAAGATTGCCGGTGACCACGACGCTGAGCGGTCCGACCGGGGTGCCTTCTGCCAATTGATTGGTATTGGCCCAGCCGCCGTAATTCGCGCCGCCATCGGCTGGTCCCCAGAAAACAAGAACCTTGGTACCCGAGCCGGAACCGGTTGAGGCCAGCGTGCCATTGAGGGTGGCGGTGGGCGTAAAATCGACCGTGGCGACGCCGTTGGAAATCAACGGCCGTCCGCCGTCGTCGGGATCGCCATAGGAAACGAAGGCGCTATTGGCCAGGCTTTGATAGGCGGCGGCCAGCCAGTTGGAACTGCGGTCAATCGTGGAGATGCGCACCTCATCGATCTGACCGTCGAACGGATTTATCCAATTTGCCCCCCCGGCCCCAAGATAGAGCGATCCGCCCGCGAGGCTGGCCACGGCATTCGTCACGGCAAATACCCGTACGCCATCCACATAGAAGACGCCGGTGGTCGCGGAACGCGTATAGGCGACGTGTTTCCAAACGCCACTGGGGATGGTGTTGCTGCTGGTCCGCCAGAGGGGCCCGCTTGCATAAAACGATAAATGACGAACGGCGCCGGTCAGCGCTAAAACGAAATTATTGCCATTGTGCGCACCGGCAATCGCCATGTTATTACTCGCATTGGCGTCCATGTTGATCCAGGCGCTGATCGAGTAGGCCCCGGACAAGGCGGGAAAATTATTAGAGGTTGCGAAATAGGCGGTCGGAGTGAAGTCACAGGCATTACCCGCCATGCCGGGAACAGAGGCAATGGTTCCGGACACAGTACTCCCGCGCCGGGTGGGACTGGCATCGACCATGGCCGAGGTGTTGGTGCCCATGTGCCAGACGCCGATGTAGGCGTTCGACCAGGTCGCGCCATTGGTGGTGTAAGCCGCCTGCGATGCGCTTTTGCTCCAGAAAGCCCAAATTTTAGTCGTCGCATCGGTGACCGCGGGAACCTGCACCCAGACATAGGATTTGCCATTGGTATTCCAGGTTTCCACCTCATAATTCAACGGGGGACCGTTTGAGGCGATGGAAAACCGTAGATCGCCATAGGGCGGCACAAGGAAGTCGGAATAGCTGAATCCAGCGCCCGCGGTAGTATTGCTGAAAACGACCTGAACCGGGAAATTGGTGAGCATTTCGGCCACGGCCGGAGGGGTATAGCCGGATAGTGTAATCGGCATACGTTTATTCCAGGTCGTCAGATCTTCCTGGGCTTGGGTCGGTGTGACCCCCAAAGTAATGGTCATCAATAATAATGCTAAAAGCATGCAGGCCCGACCGAGGGGTGTGATAAGCAACATGGATTTTATCTCCGTAAATTTGAATAATTGTACAATATTTCTGCGAAATATCAAGCCGATTGAGCGCCTCCGCCCCATCGGGCGCAGGACAAATTCCGGGGAAATGGAGAAAAGCCTCATTATTTGACCGGTGAGTATATTCAAAAGATTGGATGGACCGGTGAAAACGGGGATGGATCGGATCCTCCCTCCGCTCTCCGGATCGGATTGTTTTCACGCAAAGTCGCAAAGGTCTCAGAGGGGGGCGCGAGGGGGAAAGCCAAGCCGCGTGGTGAGCGCTCACGGGGCGTGATCGTGCACCTCGCGTCTGAGCCCGTTTAAAGAGTCGCGGGGGTCCCGAAGGAGCAGCCGCGCGAGGCACCCGCCAGCCTGGCGGCGGGCTCGTCGCGCGGCTATCAGGACCTTGGCGAACTCAGCGACTTTGCGTGAGAATATCCTAGATTCGGCAGTTCAAAGAGTTTTGACAGGATAACAGGTTGGCCAGAAAGGATTTATGGCTCTTTCTGCATTTCTGTGGGGTACGGGAGTTCGAGCCCTCGCGAAAAATAAAAGCGGATTGCAACTTGTACCCGGTTTTGGGATATTTACCTGTTCATTAAGGAGTTTATTGCGTATGACCCAGCGTCGATTTGCATTTGCGGGGACCGGCACGCGATCCACCTATTCCTGGGTGTCACCCCTGATCCGGGAATTTTCCGATGTGGCCGAGCCGGTGGGTTTGTTCGATGTGAACCCGGGGCGGGCCCAGGCGTGCAACGAAATTCTCAAGACGTCCATTCCCGTTTTCGCCTCGTTTGACGAGATGATCCGGGTCGCCAAGCCCGATGCCTTGATGGTGGCTTCCACCGACGCGACGCACGCGGATTACGTGGCGCGCGGGTTGGCGGCGGGCCTGGAAGTCTATTGTGAAAAGCCGCTCTGTACCACGTTTGAGCAGGTTTGCCAGATTCGCGAGGCGGTCCGCCGGGCGGCGCGTCCCGCTTGGGTAACGCACAATGCCCGATTTCTTCCCGCCGCCCAAGCGGTCAAGCGTGAAATCCAGGCGGGCCGGATTGGCGATATCCGCCACATTACGTTCCATGAATTGCTGGACCGTTACCACGGGGCCGATTATTTCCGACGGTGGCATCGGGATTTCCGGCAGAGCGGGGGATTGTTGTTGCAGAAGGCCAGCCATCATTTCGATTTGATCAACTGGTGGGTCGGCAGTCGTCCCCGGCGGGTCAGTGCGCAAGGCGGATTGTTTTTTTATGGCAAAAATGGGCCGTTCCGGGGGGCGCGTTGTTCGGGATGCGCCCATGCCGGGGAGTGTACGTTTTTTGCCGATGTGTTTAACAACGACCTGTTACGCCGTCTTTTTAAAGAGGTGGAAGCGGAGGACGGATATTTCCGCGACCAGTGTGTGTTCGGCGAGGAAATCGACATCACCGACACGGCCAACCTGTCGATCAGCTATGAAAACGGGGTTCAAGTCAGTTACTCCCTGGTTGCCTATTCCTCCTATGAAGGCCAGCAAGTGGCTTTGGAAGGAACGAACGGGCGTCTCGAATGGAATTTGAGACAGAGCACGGCATGGTCGGTGGGCCGTAAACGCCGGGGCGATTCCTCCCTGGTTCAAAGCGGCCAGCAATATGATCGATTGACCTATAACGCGCCCTATGACGACCAGGCTGAATCAGATATCACCCCTCCGCCGATCGAGGGTTCCCACGGCGGGGCCGATTCTCAATTGCAGCAGATGATTTTTCGCCCGACCAACGAGCCGGATCCCCTGGGGCGAAGGGCTATTTTGGAGGAGGGGATCCAGGCGGTCTTGATCGGGATTGCGGCTAATCGCAGCATCGCTCTGGGCGGCCGGCCGGTGGACATTCAGACCGGCGAGCCCGTTCTTTAATTCAGAGGCGTCTGATCCAGCGGCTGACGGTCCCGGGGGTGATCGAGGGGCGGGGCATCCGGTTGGAGAACCAATCGCGCAGGGGACGTTCCAATTCCAGCCCATGTAAATAATTCAACAACGCCCGCTGAAGTCCCAGTCCCAAGGCGTCAAAATCGGTTCCCGTCGTATCCACAAACCCGCATTCGTTGCGTGAAAATCCCCCCGGCGTCGGAGGCAGAACGGTGATGCCGGGCAAGGGGTGACAGCTTTGGGCCAGGGGACTGTGGACGGTCAGCGCGAAACGATGCCAGAAGGCCGAATGGAGTGCGCCGGCGGCAAAGAGTTGGCGGACCAGTTCCAGCGCATCGATGACTTCCCGGGTGGTTTGAGTGGGAATGCCGTACATCAGGTAGGCGTGGGTCAGTATCCCGACTTGGGCGAATCGATCGATCACTCGCACGGCGGAGTCGAGTTCAAAACCCTTATTCAAAAGTGAATTACAGCGTTGTTCGGCTGCTTCCAACCCACCGCTTACCGCGATACAACCGGCCGCCGACATCCGCCGTACGAGATCGGGCGTGAAGCCGGGATCGAAGCGAATATTGACCCACCAGGAGAGCGTCAGGCCCCGATGTCGGATGGCATCGGCGAGTTGACCGAGCAGGGCGGGCGGGGCGGCTTCGTCGACGAAGTGGAAGGCGTTTTGTCCGGTGGTCTCACACAGGTCTTCGATCCAGCGCAGGATGCGGGGGATGGGGGCGGGATCATAGCGGCGGATATAATCGAGGGTGGTATCGCAGAATCGACAGCGATGCCAATAACAGCCCTGGGCGAGGGTGAGTTTATTCCAACGTCCATCGGACCAGAGACGGAGCATGGGATTCAGCGAGGTGGGAAAGGGGATGTAATCGCGGAGATTGAGAGCGGAGAAATCGGGAGTCGGCAGACGGCTGAGGCTTACATGGCGCGGAGGACCCGCGTGATAGACGACGGTCGATGCAACGGCGGAAAAAGTGCGGATGAGCGGGATACGGGCCGCTGGTTTCAGCCTGCGGCGTATGAGATTCAACAGCGGCAACTCGCCATCATCCAGGACGATGTGATCGATGCGTTTGAACACGCGGGAATCCGAGATCTGTCGCCATTCGGTCGAGGGATAGCCACCGCCAAAAACAATGGAGACCGAGGGATTGTGTCGCTTAAAAACATGCGCCATGCGGAAAGCGGCGTAGACCGTGCCGGGGAAGGGGATCGAAAAGCCCACGAGGCCGGGGCGATGATGACGGGCCAGTTCGAGCGCGATCCGTTCGATCAGCCGATCGACCAGGTTCGGCTTCGCCGAGAGGGCGGCTTCGAGAGGGTCGAAGGACGGGGCGGACAGGGCGAGGCGTTCCCCGTAACGGGCCAGATCGAATTCCGGCGCAATATTTTCACGGATGGCGTCGGTGAGATCTTCCAGCACGAGGCCTGCGAGGTAGCGGGCGCGATCCTGGATGCCGAGGGAACCGAAGGCGGGCAGGAGGGGATCTTCATCGGCCTTTTCGAGCCAGTCAAACCGGGCGCCTTTGGGTAAAAAATCCGAGTTAACGATGCGATAGGCGAGGGCCGGATCGTCCCCGCGAAGGAACCTGAGGAGGGGGGCGATGGTGGCCCGATAGTGGGACGCCTGAGCGAGAAAGGCGCGACCAGACGGTTGGAGACGGGCCGGTTTGAGGGCGAGTTCGCGGGTGATGCGGGTGATGCCGTCGGGCGAAAACAGGCGGAGGGCGAGACGGAGAGCGGCATCGGCCTGAGCGACTTCAATTCCTTTGGCGCGGAGAAATGCGGCTAGACGGGGCACGGCCGGATAAGGCGAATTGATTTGGACCATCGGGGGGGTGATCAATAGAACATTCATGGTTCCCGTTCGTTGGGGATTAGGAGGACGCGGAGGTCCATGACATTGGTGCCGGTGGGACCGGTGATGAAGAGGCCCTGGATCGTCCGGAAGAAATCGTAGGAACGACTGTGTTGCCGGAAATCGGGGAGGTCGAGTCCCCGGCGGACCGCCTCGGCGGCAAGCGAGGCATCGGCCCAGGCGCCGGCGGCATCCGTGGGGCCATCCTCGCCATCGGTCCCGCCCGACAAGAGAGTGAGACCGGACCGGTCAACGGCCGGGATTTGACTGAGGAATGCGAGCGCCAATTCCTGGTTACGGCCGCCCTTCCCGTCGGGAGCGACGCGGCTGACAACGGTTTCGCCACCCGAGAGAATGCAGGCGGGGGGACGGATCGGGCCGACCCTGCGGAATACGTCCCGTCCCAATTCAGCGAGATGGATGCCGAGATCCCAGCTTTCACCGGCCAGATCGGAACCGAGCGAGAGGACGGCATAGCCCCGTTGACGGGCGCACTCCGCGGCGCCTTCCAACGCGCCGGCATTATCGGCGATGAGCAGGTTGTGGATCGAGTCGGGGCGCTGTTTCAGAGTTTCGGGGAGGTGTCCGCCGCATCCGCGTCTCAAATGGTGGAGACAGGCGGGAGGAGCGTCCGCGAGGGCCTGATATTTTTCGAGAACCGCCCAGGCGTCGGCGAAGGTGGAGGGATCGGGAACCGTGGGTCCGGAGGCGATCACATCGAGCGGGTTGCCGATCACATCGCTGATGATGAGGGATATCCAGATTCCAGCGCGGCTGGCAGCGGCGAGGTGCCCGCCCTTGATTTGGGAAAGGTGTTTGCGAACGATATTCAATTCCCGAATATCGGCGCCACTCCGGCTGAGGAGGGTGGTGAGGGCGCGTTTATCGGCAATGGAGATGCCCGGGGGCGGGCAGGGAAGCAAAGCCGAAGCGCCGCCGGAAATGAGACACAGCACGAGATCATCCGGGCCGGCGGAATGGACGAGGTCAAGCATGGTTTGGGACCCCGCGACCCCCGCATCGGTCGGGAGTGGATTTCCGGCTGGCCGTGCGCCGTGCAGAGGGATGGGGCCTGCCTGGCCGGCCTGTTCATCGAGGACATTGACCAGACCGCGGAGGGGGATGGGGGGACATCCGGAATCCGACCCCCCCAGGATTTCAACGACTGCGGTGGCCATGGCGGCGGCCGCCTTTCCGGCGCCGATCACGATGACGGACGCACCGGGTTTGGGGGTCCAACCCCAGCGGTCCACCTCGAGTCCGGCGCCGTTTCGATGGAGGATGCGGCGCAGGGCGGCGCGGGGCTCCACGGCGGCGAGACCTGCGCGCCAGATTTGTTCCGCATCTGCGCGATACTTGAGGGGCTGGGTCGTCATAAATAAGGCCGTTAGCGTATAGGCTGAAGCGGGGGGTGCGTCAAGTGCTAACCCACCGTAAAAACTTCTTGCCAATATCCAGGAATGTTCATAACGTACAAGAATTCTGATTGGTTTTATCAGGAGCGGGATGAACCGGAAGACCCAATTACGGCAGGAGAGCATACTCAGCCGCCTGCGCGCGACCCAGCGCGAGTGGCGGGTTGAGGAATTGGCCGTTGTTTTACAGGTGGGGCCTTTGACCATTCGCCGGGATCTGGCGGCCTTGGAGGCCAGCGGCGCGATTTTACGCACGCATGGCGGGTGTATCCAGGCCGGCCGGGCGGCTTTGGAAACCGCCTATCATCAACGGGTCGCCCATAATTTTGAGTTCAAACGCGCGATCGGGCGCGAGGCGGCCCGTACGATCAGGCCCGGGGCCACATTGTTGATCAATGACGGCTCGACCACGTTTCACCTGGCGGCCCATCTGGGCGATCGGGCGCCCTTGACGGTCTATACCAATTCCATCGCCATGATCGGCGAATTGTGCCGGTTCCCCCGGATTGCCCTGAATATTCTCGGTGGCCGATATCACGAGGATGGCCATTTCCTGGGCGGACAATTGACCGAGCGGGTTCTCGAAAATCTCGAATTTGACCTCGTCTTTTTAGGGGCTGACGCCATCAATCCAGCCGGACAATGCCTCACGCTCGATTCCGAGGTGGCCCGAACCACCCAGATCATGTTGCGGCGCGGACGGCGCAAAGTCTTGCTGGCCGATCACACTAAAATTGGCGCCCCGGGGAATGCCGCCTATGGGAGCCTGAAAGATTTCGATCTCTGGATTACCACCTCCGGCAAGGGGGGGGAGATTCGGAAGCAGTTCAACAAAATGACAACCATCCAGGAGGTAAAACGATGAATTCCCGAAAAACGAATTGGGCGCGGGTTGATTTGAAAGCCATTCCCCGAATTGTGACGAGTGAGGTTCCCGGCCCGAAATCGAAAGCCTTGCATGCTCGCTGCACCAAGAATTTCAAAGGGCTGAGCGAACAGGTGAAGCTGTTCCCGGTCGCCTTCGAATCGGGCCATGGGTGTGTATTGAAAGATGTGGACGGCAACGAATACCTGGATTTTTCGTCGGGAATTTATGTGACCACATTGGGTCATTGCCATCCCAAAGTGACCGAGGCGGTGCAAAAGGCGGCCGGTCAACTGATGAACGCGCACGATTTCACGACCCCGATCAAGACGCAACTGATGGAGAAACTGGCGCAGACGCTGCCCGGCGATCTCAAGGGATACCAGTTGTACGATTCCGGGACCACGGCGGTCGAGGCGGGGATGCGGGTCTGCCGGGCAGCCACCCACCAGCATGAATTGATTTCCTGTTTCTATGATTATCACGGCAAAACCTATGGCAGCGTGTCGCTCGGTCATATCCGGTCGCCCGTTTACGGGGCGGTGCGCGCGCCGGGCATGCACATGGTCCCGCGGCCCGACTGTTACCGGCCGATGTGGACGAAGCCCGATGGAACGATCGACACCGACCAATACCTGAAATTTTACGACGAATATCTCGATAAAGGGACGGTCCACAATGTGGCGGCCTTCGTTCTGGAACCGATCCAGGGGTGGGGCGGGTCGGTGATGCCGCCCGACGATTTCTTCCCGAAACTGCGGAAGTTCTGCACCGATCGCAAGATTTTGTTGATGGCCGACGAAGTGCTGACCAGTTGGGGGCGGACCGGCGAGTGGATTTGCATGTCGCATTGGGATGTCGTGCCGGACGTGGTGACCCTGGGCAAGGGGTTTGGCAATGGATTCCCGGTGACGTGTGTGGCGGTACGGGAACCCTACATGGAATCCTTTGAGTCGATTTCGGCGTCGAGCAGTTACGGCGGCAATCCGATGGCCTGCGCCGCGGCCCTGGCGAGCATCGAAGTGATCGAGGAGGAAGGCTTGCTGGCGCATGCCCGCCGTTTGGGGGATGTGGCTCAAAAGCGCATGGAAAAAATGAAGGCCACTCACCGTATCGTCGGCGATGTGCGCGCCAAAGGCTGTCTGATGGGGATCGAACTGGTCAAGGATCGCACCGCGAAAACGCCCTTCCCGGAAGCCGGCAAAATGGTTTATCAAAAGGCCTTCCGCAAGGGGCTGGCGTGGATTCCGGCCGGGCATATCCTGCGAATGAGTCCCCCGATTGTCATGGATGAGGATGCCCTGCTGAAAGGGCTGGACATGATCGACGAAGCCATTGGTGAAACCGCCCGCGAACTGGGCTGTCAATAAGGAGCCGGCATGCGCACCGTACGTTTTGGAATCATCGGCGCCGGTTTGATGGGCCGTGAATTCGCCAGTGCCGCCGCCCGATGGGCGCATCTGACCGATATGGGGGTCCGGCCTGAAATTGTGGCTGTCTGCGATAAGAATCCGGCGATCCTCACCTGGTACCAGGACAACTTTGTCGCGGTGCGCCAGTTCACCGGGGATTACCGGGAACTGCTGGCCAATCCGTCGGTGGAGGCGGTGTATTGCGCCGTTCCCCACAACCTGCATGCCGAGTTATACACGGCGATCATTCGCGCAGGGAAGCATCTGTTAGGAGAAAAGCCGTTTGGAATCGACGCCGCCGCCAACGCGGCGATCCTGGCCGAATGCGCGGCCCATCCCAAGGTCTTTGTCCGGTGCTCCTCCGAGTTCCCGTTTCACCCGGCGGTCCAACGGATCGGCGCCCTGATTGAAAAGGGGGCCTTTGGCCGGATTCTGGAAGTGAACAGTTATTTTCTGCATTCCAGCGATTTGGACCCGACCAAGCCGA
>CAZCDO010000001.1:0-71708 GCA_964497135.1 uncultured Verrucomicrobiota bacterium | reverse complement strand
ACCAGGAAGCCTTTGTCAGCCTGGCCGATCCCGCCGGATGGTCCACCGGCGAAGCGGGCGAAATCCGCCTGCGACAATTCCCCGGACACCTCCTGCAACCCGGCGAGTCCTTCACCGGCATGGAGACGGTCTGGGGCGTCGCCAAAGCCGGCGCGGCGCAACCAACCTTTGTAGAAATGATTCGGCGACGGTGCCGGCGGGTTCAGCGCAAACACGACAAGCCCATCGCCATTTTCGAGCCTTTCGGGGGATGGGATATCTCTAAAGAATCCGGCAATTCCTGGGTCGAGGAATCGGAACCCATTCTGAATTCCCTGTTGGACCGCCTCGCTGAAGCCCAAAAAGAATCCGGCTTGCAGTTCGATCTATTCTCGGTCGACTTTTGGGTGGACAAGCGCGGCGACCTCGTGGGATTCGATCCGCTCCGTTTTCCAAATGGGTTCGCGCCGATCCGCGACCGGATCCTCGCCCTGGGAATGTCCCCCGGCCTCTGGATCGATAGCTCGATGAGCGGTTGGCATATCCAGAAGAATCCGGCCATCGCCCGCACGTTCACCTATAATCCCGCCTATACCCCGAAATTCTGGTGCGGCGCCTACACCTGCCGCGCCACCGACCCGATCCGTACCCTTTTCTGCACCGCATTCCGCCATCATATCCGGGAAAATGGCGTGCGCCTGGCGAAATATGACAACCTGCGCGCCATCTGCAATAACATCACCCACGACCATCTGCCCGGGGTTTATTCCACCGAAGCTATTCATGACGGAGTCAAGCAGATGCTCCGCGAAATGGATGCTGAAAATCCCGATGTCTTTCTGATGCTCTACTGGGGCTGCCGTTCCCCCTGGTGGCTGTTGGACGCCGACACCCTCTTCGAACCCGGACTGAACATCGAGGCCGCAACTCCCGGTATCCGCCCCACCCTCTATGCGCGCGATGGCGTTACTCAAGGACTCGATTTGGCCAATCAGTGGTGTGCCGACCTGCCATCCATCGGCAAGGATTCGCTTGGCGTCTGGCTCTCCCATTGGGATTGGAACAGCGAAATCGGTCCCGCCCGCTGGACGGAAGGATTCATTATGGATCTGGCCCGGGGCAGTTTACTCGCCCAACCGTGGTCTGACCCTCAATTTCTCGATGCACCCCAACGCCGCCAGATGGCCGCCTTGATGGAATTCCACCGTCAAAACGCCGCTTGCTTCGCTCACAGCCGCCTGGTCCTCGGTAACCCCTGGCAACCGGCGCCCTACGGCTATTGCGGTTCAGATGGGACCCGCGGCTTCATCGCCCTGCATAATGCCACCTGGGAGGACCAATCCATCCCCCTGTGTCTCGACGAACGCTGGGGCCTGCCTCCCGCTCGCCAGTGGCAACTCTTTCGCCGACACCCCGACCCGGCTCAAATGACCGGGAAAACCGATGCCTTCACAGGCGAGATTTCGATTGCGCTCCGCCCCTTTGAGGTCATCCTATTGGAATTGGTTCCCGCAGCCGAGCATCCGCGTCCCAACGGCGCGTTTGAACTACTGCCCCTCCCCCAGCAGTTCTCCGAGCCCAGCCGACGCTTGGAAATATCCTGTTCCCCGCTTCCGCCCGGGCAGGCCTTGCGGCTGGCCATCGAAGGAGATGATCCGTCCCGGAAGCCAACGGAAATCGCCAGGAAATCAATTCGGGTTGAAACCGAAATTCCACCGAACACGACCGAAGCGCTCCTCGCCATTACGCTGGAAATTCGCCAGGCCGACCGGCTTGTTTGCCGGAGCAATCCGGGACATTATTTTGCCGGCACGTTCACCCGGGAAGGCCAACCCGTCCCGGCCGTCCCCGCCCTATCGAGAGGACACCCCGCCGGCTGGCAAACCTGGCGAATCGCCCTGCCGCCTTCGGATCGGCCGCAACCGTTCTCCGCCGTCTTAACCGGCGCCGCGGAAGCGACCATGGAATTGTACGCCCAGGCCTTTTTCCTGCCGGGTGGATAACTGGGTTGGGCCCCATCGGGTTCCACTTTGAAATAACCCGCCTCGGGAGGAACCGAGACGAAAAGCCGTAGGTCGGGCATCCTTGCCTGACCGGAGTCGGCCAGGGATGGCCGACCTACTCGAAGACGGGCACTCTGTTACCCAACCTGCCCTACACACGCAACACACGTTCCAGAAGGAGGTCCTGCAGATTGCGCCGACGATCCCAAATGCCGACAATGCCCACCGTCCCTTGACGGATACGAAAAAAAACGCTGTAAGGGGCCATTATCAACTCCCGGAATTCGACGATGCCCACCTCTTTCAGCTCGGGGGGGATGCGGCAACGCGCGGGATACGTGGCGAGACTTTCGATCCTGTGAAGCAACTTGTCATGGACCTCGCCCGCGGCTTCCACGCAATCCCGGGTCGCGATGTACTCCAAGATCGTATCCAGATCGCCCCGGGCGCTGGGGGCCCATTCGATGCCATACCGATCAGGCATTGGACAGGCCCCTCAACGTCTCGCCGAAATGCTTTCGCGCGTCGGCATGGGAAATGCCTTCGTCACGCTTCAGTTCCAGATCCCCTTGCGCGAGGAACTTCAGCAATAAAAGCGTACGCCGCTGTTCCTCATACGTTTCCACGTTTTGCAAAACGGCGGTGGCTCTTCCGTTCTGCGTAATCATGATCGGTTGTCCCGAGGTTTGCACCCGCCGAATAAGCTGGGCACTGTGGGCCTTGAGTTCCGTGATCGGTTCAATGGCAGTCGCGATATTCATGTTTCACCTCACTGGATATAGGTGCAAATATAGACCCGAATTCGGATCCTGTCACCTGTTTTCCTGCCCCCGGACAGCCGGGGGTCCCGCACGATTCTTGCACGACCCGGGCGGACGACACAGAGATCGTCACTCCCAATGTGGGTAAGGTTTTAAAAAGATCTTAACCCACCCCGGCCTGCGGTACCCATCCACTGGAGGGACCCAGAAAAATAACTGATCCCCATCCAAACGCTTGAGTCTTCTGTGGCCGCGAGCGATGGTCGCGGGATCTGGGAGAAAGAGGTGAGAAGAAGGCGGCCACCATCCGCCTCCACAGGGGGAGAAAAAGCCGGAAATCCCCTCTCGGGAGGGGTGCCCGCAGGGCGGGGTGGGTTCTCTCTCCCTCTCGATCCCCTCCTCGGGGTGAAGAATCAATACACCTGGTCCAAACGGTGGCGGCTGGCGGGAGACAGGCCGGCGGGATCCGGGATTTGATACCGGCTGTTATGAATATCCGTGACGATCATTCCTGCGGGGTGTAACCATCGGACATTCTCCGTGCGGCCCTTGACGAAGAACTCGCGGGACCCCCGGTCGGTTTTGACTTTCCAGTGAAAATAACCGAACTCTTCCTTCAACAGCTCGATCTCCAGGATCTCGGGCACGGCATAAAAAAAATCGAGTTCCGCCTGGATCAGGCGCCGCGTGGGGGAGTCGAAGCCCGACACGTCCTCGATGATCCCGACCTCTTCCTTCCCATCGGCGACCGAAATGAAGCTCTGCGGGTCGCGGAGCGGAAACAAACGGCGGAGCACGGCCTGGCGGACGCACAGAACCTCCGCGATCTCGACCCGCAGGAGGCCGTCGGCGGAACGGGAGAATCGGCAATTCGCAGGCGTCAGCATCCGAAGTTCGTTCATCGATCGACCACCCTGACGTTGGAGGTTTCCTGGTGCAATTTGGCCAACCGGTTGTACACCCCATCCTCTTTTTTCAATAGCTCCTCGTGGGTGCCGCATTCGACCACTTTCCCCTTTTCCATGACCACCAGGCGCCGGGCATTTCGCAAGGTGGACAGCCGGTGTGCGATCGCGATCGTGGTGCGTTCGCTGACCAGCCGGGCAATCGCCTCCTGGATCGCTTTCTCGGTCTCGAGATCCACGCTGGCGGTGGCTTCGTCCAGGATCAAAATCTTCGGCTTACAGAGGATCGCACGGGCGATGGAAAGTCGTTGTTTTTCGCCCGTGGACAGATTGGCCCCGCCCTGGGTGATCTCCGTGTCATAGCCATCCGGCTTGGCGATGATGAAATCGTGCGCATTGGCGGCCTTGGCCGCCTGGATGATTTCGATCATCGTGGCCGAGGGGCGGGCATAGGCGATATTCTCGGCGATGGTGCCGCTGAGCAGAAACGTCTCCTGCATCACCATCCCAATCTGGCGGCGCAGATCGCTGTACCGGATCTTGCGGATATCCACCCCATCCACCAGAATTTGTCCCGCCGAGACATCGAACAGGCGGCAGATCAGGTTGATGGTGGTACTCTTGCCGGCCCCGGAGGGACCCACCAGACCCACCATCTCGCGGGGTGCGATATGCATGGACACATTTTGCAAAATCGGTTTGACGGAATCGTACCCGAACGATACGTCGCGCAACTCGATCTCGCCCCGCAGATCGGGCATGGGCACGGCGTCGGGCGCGTCGGCGATCTCCGGTTCGGTGTCGATAATATCGAACACGCGCCCGGCGGCCGCCAGCGTATTGGGAATGAGCTGGGCGAGGCGGGTTAAGATGATCACCGGCCGGAATAACAGGCCGATATATCCAGTGAAGGCGACCACCCCGCCCAACGTCATGCGTCCCTTAAATATCAAAATGCCTCCCACCAGCCAGACCGTCGGAGTGCAGATCATGACGATCAGGTGCAGGAGAGGGATGAACGTGGCAAACTGAACATCGGCTTCGAAGGCCGTGTCCCGGAACCGGGTGTTATGCCGGTCAAAGCGTCCTCGCTCCGCCTGCTCCTGGGCGAAGACCTTGACGACCCGGACCCCGTTGACGACATTATCGACAAAACCCGCCAGCCGGGAACGCTGTTCATACGTGCGCGTCCAGTAAATATGAAACCGGGGAAATACTTTCCACACCAAAACAACAATTCCCACGATGGGCGCCAAAACGAACAAGGTTAGAAACCAGGACAGGTGCAACAGCAGGGCCAGGATGCCGATGGCGGTCAGAATACAACTGATGCCATAGGGAATGAATTCGACCAGCAGGGTCTGCAACTGGCCGGTGTCCTGATTCACCCGGGTGATCAGGGCGCCCGACGAATGGCGGGCATGGAACGCCAGCGAAAGCTCCTGAAGCCGGTGAAACATCGTGGCCCGAACATCGCAAATCGTCCAGGCCCCGATCCGCGCCGCGGTTTTTCCCGTGAGCATATCGATGCCGGTCTGGATCACGACCAAAATCACCATGATGATCACCAGAAACGGGAGCCAGTGAAAATTCCGGAGGGGGGCGAGCACCTCGTCGATCAGAATCTTACCGAGATACGGACTGACCAGTCCGACGAGAGAACTGGCAATCATGAAGAGGAATAACAGCCCGGCTTCGAGTTTGTAGGGTTTGAGAAAGGCCAACACGCGGAGGATCAGTTGACGTTTGTCCAGGCAATGCGGACAAACGGTCATCGTGTCGGGCAAGGGCCGGCCACAGCGGGAACAGACCAGGCGCCGGGCATCCAATTGTTCGGGTTTCCAGGCTTTTTCCTTGATCCAGAGGTTGATCAATTGAACCGCATCGCCGAAATCCTTCTGGCGCGCATTGGACACGCGGAGCAGGCGTTCCCGAAGGTCGCGCCGGGTCAGCTCGACCACGCCGGCGCTCAAGCCCGGGATCAGACTCAACTGGTCGGTGGCCTCGAGGGTCTGTTGAAGGACCAGAACCGGGGCGGCTCCCGGCGCACAGGCAATCACCCCCACCCTCGTGTCGTTAACGATGAACCAGGTGTCGCCAAACGTGCCATCCGGCAGGATGTCGCCCCGAAGGACAATGCGATAGCCGGTGGGTTCCCCGAAATGATCCCGTGCCACAACCGCCACATCGTCAGGTAAAACCTGCAGGAACGAGGATTGAGAAAGCGATGGGATCATTAGGTATTATTACATTTTGTCCGATCCAAGGTCCACGACTATGTGCTTCGCCCCAACAATTTTCAATCGATGTCGGCCGGTTCACGACAAACAATTAAACCTTGCTCTCTGGAGGGATGGCGCTCCGTCGCGTCCACGGCCGGGGACGGCCGTCTCCATCACGTCGGAGGGGATTACATCGTCTTCGTAGGGCCGCCGCTTGTCGACGCGCCTGAACAAACCGAACCACAGTTATGCGCCTCGAGGTAGCCTGAGCCATTTTTTAGAGTTGACTCTAAATTACTCATGAGTATATTAGTCTTAATACTAATTTACTAACGTTTCAATGAAAAGGTTTTCCAATGCAACCACGCTACCTTAAGGATGATGTCGAAGCCGATCTTAAAAGCAAAATGGTGTTCATCGGCGGACCGCGCCAGGTGGGGAAAACAACATTCGCTTTGTCCTTGTTGCCCGGAAACCCTGGCGAATCCTCTCCGGCTTATCTGAGTTGGGATGCACCTGCGGATCGCGACAACCTGATCGCCGGACGGTTCCCGTCGGGTCAATCGCGTCTCATTTTGGATGAAATCCATAAGTTTGCACGGTGGCGCAACCTGGTGAAGGGGTTGTACGACAAAAATAAAAATTCGATTTCCTTTATTGTGACCGGCTCGGCCAGATTGGACTATTATCGAAAAGGAGGGGACTCTTTACAAGGGCGGTATCATTATTACCGCCTTCATCCCTTCTCAATCACGGAATGCAATGCGACATCCGACCCGGTTACGATCGATCAATTACTCCGGTTCGGAGGTTTCCCGGAACCCTTGCTGAAAGCTAATGATCGCTTTCATCGTCGGTGGTTACGTGAGCATTCGGATCGGGTTTTGCGAGAGGATCTGCGCGACCTGGAACATGTGCGCGAGGTGTCTCTGCTGGAACTGCTTCTGAGTCACCTGCCCGCCTGTGTCGGTTCCCCACTCTCAATAAACAGCTTGAGTCAACTCCTTCAAGTGGCGCACGAGAGTGTTGAACGCTGGCTCGACATCTTCGACCGATTATACCTGACCTACCGCATTCCTCCTTTTGGCGCCAAGCGAATCCGCGCCGTCAGAAAAGAGCGGAAATTATATTTCTGGGACTGGTCGCGCATTGAAGCTCCGGGAGCCCGATTTGAGAACTTGGTGGCCGGCCATCTGCTGAAATACTGTCACTTTAAGGAAGATACCCAGGGCCATGCCATGGAATTGAGGTTTATCCGGGACACGGATAAGCGGGAGATTGATTTTGTTGTTTTGCGCGATGGGCGTGCAGAATTTGCCGTCGAGTGCAAGAGTGGCGACCGAAACGCATCCCCCGCCTGCCGCTATTTTCGGGAACGAACGGAAATCCCCCTGTTTTACCAAGTGCATCTCGGAGAAAAGGATTTCGGTAACGCAGAATCCGGCACCCGCGTCCTTCCCTTCGCGACTTTTTGCCGGGAATTGGGTCTGCCCTGATAACTCTGGTTGCACCAATTTGCCGAAGAATCATTGAAAAGCCAGGAACACCCGTCTTGTGGAAGAGGACGGGATAAGTGGGGCCATGCGCAAGTCCATTCACAGTCCGGAGTACCAGCAGGTGCTTGCCCGGTTGGTCGCCATGCGGCAAAAAGCCGGTCTGACCCAACGAGATCTGGCAAAAACCACTGAATTAAGACCGGGAACCGGACGCGTGACGGACGATCCCGTTTCGGGAGCGCTCGTCGCGCGTCCTTCTTTTCTGGCTCTATCCTCCGCGACCTCTGCGGCTCTGCGTGAAAATACTCCCCAACCGCCCCCCCATTATAATGGCCGTGGACGGCCATCTCCATACCGGCGGTCTCCGCCGTTCCTTGGCCCCGCTGTTGTCGGACCTCGTGGGATATGACGGCCCCGACAAAAAGTAGAACTGGATCATGAATTGGATGTAAATATCATAAATCGCGCCTTGATGATTGGGACGGCAAGTTCCACAATATTCGTTTCAGGAGAGACGTCTATCGATGAAATCCTTTAAACACCGATGGGGCAAAATCGCGCTGACGGTCACGCCGGGGCGGCCCGAATATGCGCTGGAACTGCCGGGGTTTCGCCTGGCGGGTTGCGAGGCGCGCGTCATGTCCGACGGCGGCGCGTCCGAGCCGGTGACGTGGACCGGTGCGTCCCGAAAAGGGGACATCGTACACCTCACGGGTCGAACGCGATCCGGCCGGTGGGAACTGATATTCAACGCCGTGCGGAATACCCGGGGTGTTTCCGGTGTGCGGATCGACATGCAGGGCCGTCTGACGAAAGGGGCGCACGTGACGGATCTGGCGCCGCTGAACGTCGCCCGCTTGAAGGCTGACCATCTCCTCCTCCAGGGACGCTCGGCCGGCGGTTGCCGGTTGATCCCTTTACCCATTTTGAAGGAAGAAACGATCGAGAGTTATCATCAGCAGATGATCACCCGGGGTCCTATCACGCTCCAAATCTGTTTGCCCCTTCTGCAAGATAACCCCACGCGACTCTCCGCCCGCATCCGCGACGGGATCAAGGACTTGTCCGTCACGACCCCGCTGTCGGGGCGCGCCGTAAAGGCCCCGCGCTCGGAACCGGTGTCGCTCTTTGCCGATGGCGATGGCCATGGCCTCATGGAGGCCTGGGCCGAAGCGCAATCTCCCCCGCCTAAAAAACCGGTCGATCCGGTTGCGGGTTGGAACTCCTGGGACTATTACCGCTGGACCATCAGCGAAGAGGCCGTGCTGAAAAACGCGGAATTCATCGCCGCCGACCCGGTATTGCGCCGGCATGTGAAGCGCATCATCATCGACGATGGCTGGGAATATGCGTATGGGGAATGGGATGCCAATCCGCTTTTCCCGCACGGCATGGGCTGGATGGCCAAACGGCTGTCGGCCCTGGGCTTCGAGCCAGGGCTTTGGTTCGCGCCATCCATCGTGGAACCGCATGCCCGCATTGCGCAATGGGACCCGGACATGCTGGCCCGCGGCAATTCCGGCCTGCCCTGCATGGCCTTCACCTGCATGCAGCGGCACGGGTTCGTGCTCGACCCGACCGTACCCAAGGCCAGGCAATGGATCCATGACTTGTTCGACCGATATGCGTCCATGGGATACCAGTACTTCAAGCTGGATTTCCTGATCCAAACGCTCAAGGCCCCCATTTTCGCCGATCCGGTGGTGCCGCGCGGGCACATTGTCCGGATGCTGGTGGAGGCCGCCCGAGCCGGCATGAAGGGCCGGGCGAAGCTGATGGGGTGCGGCTATGATTTTCACGCCGGCGCCGCACTGGTGGACGAAGCGCGCACCTCCAGCGACATCCATGCGCGCTGGGATTCCGTGTGTGAGAACGTCGCCTCCATCGCCACCCGCTGGTGGGCACAGGGACGGTGGTGGGGAAATGACCCGGACTTCGCCCTCGCCCGCGGTCCCGAGACTTCCGACGACCCGGACCTCGCGCGCCTCAACCCGTGCGCGGTCTTCGTCAAACCGGAGGCGCCGTGGGCCCCTTGGCAAGATCTCAAACTGGCCACCATGGGATTAGCCGAAGCACGAACCCTGCTCAGCCTGGTCATTATCTCCGGCGGCGCGGTGAATCTGTCCGACGATCTGACCCGGCTCAATAGCGCCGGATTGGACCTCGTGCGGCGGACTGTTGCCGCGGAGCGGGGCACCGCGGGGGTGGCGCTGGATTTATTCTCGGCACAATATCCCGCCCAGTGGCATCAGCGGGTCGGGCACGGGGTCCGGATCCTTCTCGTGAACTGGAGCGATCGAAAGAAGCCGGTATCCCTGGATCTCAAGGCGTTGGGCCTGTCGTCCCGCACCGGCCGAAATTTCTGGACGGACGAACCCGTTGTTGCACGATCCGGCAGGATCGAGGCTGAACTGGGGCCCCATGCGAGTCTGTTGGTTGAATTCAAAGGATAAAATCGAGTTAGAAGGAGGAGAAAAATAATGCGCCATTTCCGTTTGCCGGGTCTGACCCTGTTGTCCGCCATCCTGTGGGCTTCCCTGATCGGCTGTACGATCGTGAAGGAAACGACTCCTTCCCCCGTTCAGCCCACGGCCGGTCCCGAGGCCCCGCAGGCCTCGAAGCCGGATATCGTATTGAACAGCAACCGGCTGACCCTGAAAGTCGGGGGTACCTTCCAACTGCAGGCAAAGGTCAGGAACTCCGACCGGAGTGTCCAGTGGTCCTCGTTCAATCCGGGACTCGCAACCGTCAATTCAAACGGGCTCGTGACAGCCATCCATGAGGGAGCCCTCACGGTTTCGGCGACACTGGCTGACAATACCGAGGTGACGGCGGACTGTCTCGTCGAGGTGGCCGGGGACCGCCCGCCGGCGGCAACAAACGCGACTCCGCGAACCATCAAGGGCATTCGGATCGCGAATGAAATCGATGAAATGACGGTCGGCGACGAGATTGGCATTGTCGGCGTCTGCCTGCCCTACAGCGTTTTCGACGATAATCCCTATACGTTGGAGACCAGCGATCCGCAAGTGGTTCAGGCACACTCCGCAAACATCGCAAAAGCCGTCGGCGAAGGCCGGGTTACCCTGACCGTCCGAACCCCCAATGGCTGCAAGGACAGCATCACTGTTTCCGTGAAAGCTGCGAAACCGGATGCCGACCCCTCTCCCGCGGAAACGTATCAAGTCGAGCTGGGCAAGTTCGGCATCGTCCGGGATCGCGCGGATGAGAAACAATCGATTCAAAATTCGATCGGCATCAACACGGCTCTGCTCTACGCACAACGGCACGGCTATCGAAAAGTCGTTTTCCCCGCCGGGCTCTATGTGCTGGACCCCCTCCAGTCCATTTCCATGCGAAGCAACTTGATCATCGATCTGAATGGTTCGACCTGGCAAATCCGGCCGAATGGATACGCCCGATATGCGCTGATCCGGTTCCGGGAACTCAACCAGCCGAATCTTTTCGACTCATTCAGTCCGGCCGGTCAACCAGCCATGCGGCCCTCCCTGTCGCCTCGCTCCCTGAACAAATACGACTTCGCCGCGGGCAGCACCTCCCTGCGCTCAAAACCGATTCCCGTCGGCGATCTTCCGGCGAAGGACGCCCGGGATCAAACGATTCGGGTCCTCGAACGCGGGGCGCCGATCCTTCTCTCCTGCCCGGTCGCCGTGGTCAATCATGCGACCAACCCGGCCGTTCGTCTCAAGATTGCGGTCCGGTTTAAATTAAATTACTACCAGGGAAAGACCATTGTGGCGTCCAATGACTTTGGCAACCTGTGGATTTCCGACATAACGGGACAACGGTTTAACACGACCGAATTCGAACATCGTTTGCGTTCCCAAACGGATTACGACTCGGTCGGCTCGGAACTGTTGATTTGGATGGATAATGGCGGCGCGGAACTCTTCTTCGATCAACCGGTGATTTGCGGGAAGATTACCACGGTGCTCGAGAACTGCCGCCTGCGCAACGGGACGATTCTGGGCGAGCGGGATTTCAAAGAAGCTATTTTTCCGAAATGGAAAAACGACCCTAAAACAGAAGGCGCCTTGGCCATCTCGTTTGAAGAAGGGCCGAACAACGGGATCGAATCCCTCACCGTCAAAAAAGGGATCGGGTTCAACATGGCATCGCGGCTCGGACAACAATCCGCCGGAGCCGTCGGCGTGGGCCCCATTCCCCTGAAGTTTACGAACCTTGAGTTCGGCGATTTCGACGCCCAAGGCGGCAAAATCGACTCCCCGCTGGTCCAGAGAACCAAGGAGTTCCTCGATCTCGCCCCCCTTCATGACTCCTTCGAACTGGGACTTCCGCTGGGCTACATGGGCTACAACACCCTCCGGGTGCGGGTGTACGACATCCTCTTCTACGATTCGAACAAGACGTTGCTGGAGCGCCGATGGGGGCGGTTGAGCTATCGGAAATACTCCAAACCCGCGGCGGCCCGCTATGCACACGTCGTTCTGCATTGGGATGCGCCAATCACCCAGGGACACCCCGACTTTAACAATGCGATCGGCTTCTTCACGAACTACCATCCGCCGATCCGGAATTATATTCGCAACTGCATCATCGAAGACAATTACTCCTGCGGCTTTGCCGCCTGCGGGGGGATCAACTGGCGGATCGAAGGCAATATCTTCCGCCGGAACGGCGGCCGGATGCCCGGTTGTGACATCGACTGGGAAGACGGCTGGGAATTCTCGCAGGACGATCTCATCCGCAACAACTCCTTTGAATCCCACAGCGGCTTGATCGTCTGCGCCGGGCTCAATCACGTCTTCAGCGGGAACACGATCAAGCACAACCTGACCGTGTATGGCCGAAGCCAGTACATGAAATTCGCGGACAACACGTTCGGCGAAACCGGAAAGACCGTGAAGGCATCGTTCGGGACGCTGACGGAGACTTACATCTGCGGCAACACGTTCCTGGGCGGCCCGGTTTCCCTGTCCAAACAGCATGGGGACAAGGGCATGTATTCGGGACTGTGGCTGGGGAACCGGTTCAGCGACACCAAGGTGAGCAACCCTGGCGCACGGAACGATATCTTGACGGATAATACGTTCGTCCGCTCTTCCGTCGTGCCTTGAAAGTCCGGAAAAAATGAAAAGATGGTGTTGTTTACTTTTTTGCGCGGTGGCCTGCCTGTGCGAGGCCGCGCGTCAGCCGGCGGGGACGTTGCCGCGGGTTCACGATGTGGATGTACTAGTGGTCGGAGGCTCGGGGGCCGCGGTTGACGCCGCAGTCGCGGCGGCACAGGCAGGCGCCTCCGTCTTCCTGGCAGCGCCGCGGCCGTATTTGGGCGATGACATGGCCGGGACCCTCCGGTTATGGGCGGATGAGGGCGAGGTACGGGTGTCGCCTCTTTCGAAGCGGATCTACGGCGATCCCAAGCCCGGGGAGAACCAACCGGCGGTGCGCACCACGCCCTTAAAAGTCAAACAGATACTCGATCGGGCGCTAATCGATAATCAGGTGCGATTCATAACCGGAACCTATGCCACCGAAACCCTTTTGGATGCCGCCGGAAAGCCGGCGGGCGCAGTCCTGCTCAATCGCAGCGGCCGTTTCGTGGTCCGGGCGAAGTGCGTCATCGATGCCACCGATCGGGCCTGGCTGACCCGTCAGGCAGGCGCGAAGTTCCGGTCTTTTAAAGCCGGAACCTATCCGATGACACAGGTGGTGATCGCCGGAGAAGCCCCGGTTGCCGAGGGCCTGAGTACGCTGCAGTTCACCCAGCGCTGGGTTACGGCGGTGGATTACGGCTGGAAAGTCGCAACGCCGACCGGCATGCCGTCGGTCATTACCGGATCGCTTTTTATCTGCACGATGAATCTACCGCTGACCGACGGGTCGGTGTCGGCACAGGCCGAAGCCCAGCAGACGCTGCGGGATGCGGTGTTTGTGTCCTCGCAGTTGGATAGCGCCGAGAAAGTCATCTTTACTCCGCCGGATTCGATCATTGGAACGGTGTCTTCCCGGGAACCCGCTCCGTCGCCCGAGTCGCTGTCACTGGACGTCATGCGTCCGAAAGGACTCTCCTATATCTGGGTGCTGGGACCGCTGGCCGATGTTTCCCGCGACGCCGCGGCCAGTGTGTATGCCAGTCCGATCAACGGTATGACGCTGGGTCACCGCCTCGGAACGGCGGTCGCCGGGGTGGCCGCCGGGCGGGGCAATGTCGGCCCGGTCCACGTCGCATCAGAACCAAAGTCCCGTTCCGACCCGGAAATCGTCCGGGAATATTTCGGACCCTGGCTGTCGGCGGCCCGCAGTGCCACAGGAACGATTCCGACTGCGGTGTGCGACCTGCCGGTGCTGGGGACCTGCGATGTGCTGGTGGTCGGAGGCGGCACCGCCGGCTCGCCGGCGGCCATTGCGGCCGCCCGCGCCGGGCGTTCCGTCATCATCTGCGAATACCAGTATGCGCTGGGCGGAGTGCAGACGGTGGGCTTGCTCGGCAGTTATTACCATGGCAATCCCTGCGGATTTACGCTTGAGATTGACGCCGGAACCCGGGCCACTGGAGCGGTGGGAGTGCAGTCCAAGGCCGAGTGGTACCGCCGCCAGATCCGGGCTTCCGGGGGCAAGATTCTTTTCGGAACCATGGGTTGCGGCGTGGTGATGAGCGGCCATCGGGTGGTGGGCGCAGTGGTGGCCGGACCGGATGGCCGGCGCGGGGTGATCCGGGCGGGCGCGGTGATCGATGCCACGGGTAATGCCGATCTCGCGGCGGCGGCGGGTGAACCGACTGAGTTCCTGGATTCCAGGGAATGCTCACTCCAAAGCGCCACGATGAACTACCGGCCGCTGGGCAAGAGCTCGGTCAATATCGGCATCAGCTTCGTCAATGATACCGACGGCTATGATATGTGCTTCTTGCCCCTGCGCGCCCGTCAGACCTGGGGGCTCGGCCAGTACTGGGATCAAAGCCAACTGGTGGACAGCCGCGAGCGCCGTCGACTGATCGGCGAGGTGTATCTGGTCCCAACGGACTTCATGAACCAGCGGACTTTCCCCGACACGATTGTGCAATGCAAATCCACGCACGATACCCACGGGCAGGCGACCCACGATCTGCTCATGATGAGCCGAATCTCCCATCCGGAGGCGGAGTACGAGGCCAATCTTCCGTATCGCGCCTTGTTACCAAAGCAGCTCGACGGCCTGCTGGTCACCGGTCTGGGAATCAGCGCGCATCGCGACACCATGGCGGTGTTGCGGATGCAGCGGGACGTTCAAAACCAGGGCTATGCGGCCGGATACGCGGCGGCCCTGGCGGTGAAGGAGGCCGTGATGCTGCGCGCGATCGATGTTAAGGCGCTTCAGCAACATCTCATGGAAAAGGGGATTTTGACCCCGCGGGTGTTGAACTACACCGATAATTACCCGCTTTCCGACCGCGCGTTTAGCAATGCGATCGTCCAGGTTCCCGACGAATATGCCGGCGTCTGGGTTCTGATGACCGACACCAACCGCGCCATTCCGGGACTGCGCCGCGCGTATGACGCGACAACGAACCCAACCGCGAAGGCCCGGTATGGCACGGTACTGGCCCTGTTCGGCGACGCGTATGGCGCCCCCGGGATTCTCGCGCCTCTTTCGATGGCGGCGAATTGGGATTACGGCGGGTGGGATTGGAGACCGGGCTTCGGACGGAAACTCAGCCACTTTGACACCTATTTGATGGCGTTGGGACGCATCGGATACACTCCGGCGCTCCCGGATATTCTCCGCTTGGCGGCGCTGTTGGACCAAACTGTCGCCTATTCCCATTTCCGGGCTGTCGCACTGGCCTGTGAGGGAATCGGCGACGCTTCCGCTGTGCCGGTATTGTCGGCCGTACTCCAAAAGCCACAAATCAGCGGACATGCGCTGGCCTGGAAACAATCCTTCCCCGTTTACGCCGACGCCAAAGGCAACGCTTCTTATTCAGGAGAAGCCGGCACTATGGAGCGAAACCAGTGTTTGCGGGAACTGGCGCTGGTCCGGGCATTGTACCGATTGGGGGATGACTCCGCCCAGAGAGGAAAGACCGCACTCGAAGCCTATGCCGCCGATCCCCGGTCCGCCTATGCAACCCATGCCTCCCTGGTATTGGAAGAGCATTCACCGGCCCGCTGACGACCGGGAGCTGAAATAAACTCCGGCTCAGGCCTTCTAGCGCACATCCCACGCAAAGAGACGGATCCGCTCGGAACCCCAGGTCGTCTCGGAAACAAACCGGATGGCGCTGACTTCCGCATCCACTGCGAAACACGCCAGTCGCTGATGGTTGTCCTTGACGTGTAGGATCGTTTTCCAGACGCCATCCGAGCCCTGTGCCTCAATCCGAAAGGCCTTCGCCAGCGATGAGGGGAGCGCGCGCGGAAGGGACTGCAGCGGATAACTGCAGCGGATATTCCGATGGCAGGGGTGCGGACCATCGCGATTGAGATCGCTGTCAAAAATGAAGCGCAGGCGGTGAATGCGCGTCGGCGCCTCGAAGGTATAGGTCACCCACCCACCCCCCGCCGCCCCGGTCCAACCGTTGTCGGATGTTTCATCCGGGCGATCCAGCCCGTTGCGCAGGGGTTCCGGATTGCCTTCGGAGGCGGTCAAGCCTGCGCGCCGCGTCAGGGATGGCACGGCCCGCGATTGCCAGGGCAGGTAACAATCATCGTCCATCAAGGCCTGCTGCAACTCGGCGAGGTGGTCCTCCCGGTAGATGTCGCGAGGCGCGCAGGTGTGGCGCACCGCCAGGGCGGCGGCGGTGCCCACGGCCTGGCCGATGATCGCACAAGTCGCGATGACCCGCGTGGAACTGAGGCCGGCATGCGTCACGCTGATATTTCGCCCGGCAAAAAACAGGTTGTCGATCGTGCGCGAATAGAGGGAGCGATATGGGATGCCATAGGGCGAGGGCGCGCCATGGAAGACGGTCGGAATCCCCGGCCACTCCAGCCCTGCCGGGTGGTGGTCATCCATGGGCCAGCCTCCATAGGCCACCAGGTCGTCGAACCGCCCGCCGGCCCGCACATCGTTCTGCGTCAGGATGTGGTCGCCGAGATAGCGCCGGCTCTCGCGTTTGCCCGGCAGGAAGCCCAGCCATTCCAGAGTCCAGCACTCCGCCCCGTGATCGCCATGGTTCTTGATGTGATCCCACACCCCGAACGCCGCCTTGAGCAGATTGTCCCGGATGGTCTCCGTATCGTGGATGGAATCCTGCTCGCCGCCCAATTCAAGCCACCAGAAATTGCCGTTCAGCCCCAGGGCATGGTCGCGATTCGGCAGGTCGTCATCCGTCCGGTACACATTGGCCCAGGAGGGCGGAATGAAGGTCTGCGGCCGGTCGGTCTCCCGGGCCTGGATCAGACAGCTCATCCCCATGGTCTTCCGGTCGGACTCTTCGGGCTCGATGTCCTCGCCAAACTCTCGCCGGGCTTCGCGTCCGACCCGGTATTCCGCGCCGGTCAAAGGCGCCAGGATGCTGTCTCCCGAGCAATCGGCAAACAACGCAGCCTCGACGGTGTGCCACGTCTGCGTCGTCAACTGCCAGCCGGTGACCGACCGGAGACGTCCCTCGACGGTCACGGCATCGGTGCATGAGCAGTTCAGCAGGAGCGTGAGGTTCGGCTCGAAGCGCGCCTTCTCGTATAGAATGCTGTCCCAGAGGGAGAAATTCTGCGTCGGATTCCGGTGCAAATTATCGAGCATAATCTCTTCCAAAATTCCCGTTTCGCGGTTGTTCGCGCCATGGGCGCCGCAAACCCACATGCGAATCTCCGAAGAGGCGTTCCCGCCGAGAACCGGGCGCTCGTGCATCAGGACCACTTGGGCGCCCCGGCGCGCGGCCGCGACCGCCGCACACAGGCCGGCCATTCCACCGCCGACCACACAAAAATCGACCCGGTGGGTTTGGGTTGGAAAAGGAGTCGTTTGAATCGTCATGGGAATTACCTTATCTGTGTTTACGGACATTGCACGCCTGAAGATGGCCCCGTTTGTTCCCCGGCAAGCGACTTCAGCGGGGAGGGGCACTCCCGCAGCCGACACTCCCGGATCAGCAGGGACAGCGATCTGTCGGGATTCGTTAGGACGGGGTGTGGCTCCGCCTCGGTGGACCACCGAAGTTCGACCCGGCCGAAGGGGGTGGACACGATGCCGGATTCCGGTGTTTTCGACCCGAACCAGACCGGATGCGCGACCAGCCCCTTCTCGTCGACCGTCACCTGCCAGAGTTTAGCCTGAAGCCAGGGGATGAACTGGAGCACCGGTGCCACCTCGTAGTCGCCCCCCACCTTCCCCTGATTTCCGCGATAGCTTTCTTCCCACGCCTCGAGATACTCGGCCCGATTGAACCTCAAGGCGCAGTAGCCCAGGAAACGGGCGAGATACTCGTTGTGCCAGAGGCGGCCTCCCTTAAGCTTCGTCCACCCCTGGCCGTCAATGAAGTCCAACCCGCCGCGGAAATAATGCTGGTAACTCCAACCCTGGATGCCGGCGTGGTCATGACGTTCCCGGAGCAGCCACTCCCCGAACCGCCGGATACTGTCGAGCAGGTCCGGTTCATCCGGGAACAGTTCGAGATAGTCCAGCATCGGGTTGGTCGCCATCAGGCCCATCCAGGGCTTGACGATATAGGCGGACCATTGATGAACGCCGCTCCCGCCACCCTGATCGCCAAAGCTTCCGTCGGGATTCTGGGACGCCAGGGTATCGCGCAAAGCGTCGCGCGCCATCGCCCGATAATGCTCACTATCCAGGTACCGGTACAGAAAAATCGCCCCGCGGATGAAACAGGCATCGCGCCCCACTGCCAGACGCGGCCAGGAATTCTTGTGGACCCAGTAGGCCGTGTCGATCACCGCCCGGGCGGTGTCGAGCGCATAGGCGTCTCCCGTTTCCAGCCAGGCGGCGACGCAGGACTGCACCCGCGCCATCGGCACCGAGAAGGCGTTGGGCGGGTAGGCGTGCATGCGAACCATCTTCGCCGCATGATCCACACAGACATCGGTAAAAAAATAGCAGGAGCGGAGCGCCTGATCGTACTCCTGCGCATCGCCGGTACGCCAGGACTGAAGCATATGCGCATACGGAGTCTCGCCCTCCCACCCCGGCTCGAAACGCCCGCTGTTCCCGCGCTTTGCGTGCCGCGCCACGGAACCATCGTCGAATCCCGCCTGCGAACTCCAGGTGTTCCGCCAGTCCATGGCCGCCTGGAGCGAGCCATCGAATTCATTGGAGACGGGCAACACCGCCTGCGGCAGAAATTCCTCGCACAAGCCATACCACCAGTCCGGCGGCAGATACCGCGCGACCCGCGGGGAACGGTCAGGGTTCAGACTGAAATTAAAACGAAGGGTACGCGCCAGGCCACGGGGGATGACCTGGTCTTCCGCCCGACAAACGTATTCGTCACCGGTGATCTCCCGGGTCGGCTCCCCGGCATAGAGTTCCATCCCGCGGAAGGGCTGCCAGATCAGGAAGTCCCCTTCCTTCGTCAGACAGCCCGGCTGTTGCGGCGTGGCCAGATGGGCCGCATCGGTCAGGTCAAACTCCACCTCACCCAGACGCAATGAAGTCCGGCTTCCATCCAGCGGTCCGCACAGATCGCCTGAGTCGTCCTGGGTATCGCTCCGAATACCGATCACCGGCACGGCATCCCTCAGCGGTAAACCATCGTCAAAAAATTTGCTGTTGATAAAATGGGCAAAGACCTCACAGACCCCGTTGGCATGCAGTCGCGCAGACAGGTGCCCGTTCAGCCAGTTGTGCTTGTGCAGGAAGGGGTTGGCATGGCTGGGGCAATCCTGCAAATCATTGAGCCTCATCTGCTTCAGCGGGATCGCCCCCCCCATCTCGATCACCCGGCAGGCGGCGCTTTCCTCGAGAACCATGAGCCGTGCTGCCTGCCACCAGTGGATCGTCCCCGCCGTCCGCAGGCCCATGATGAGGTCCACGGCCCGCCCGCCCCAGGAGATGCGTACGGCATGCGATTCCCAAGGAAAAAAGAAGTCCGGCGCTTCCGCCACCAGGCGGGTCTCTGCCACGGGCGGCTGCCCGGCGGGTGTCCTGCCAGCCTCGGTCACACTCAATGAAGCCGGCACTTGGCCCCCGTCAGCGATCATGAGAAGGCGTCGGGGGGAGGGTCCGCCGCCCCCATCCGGCCAGCGTCCAAGACTCTGGCACCAGGTCTCGCGCCCGCCCAGCGCGAGAGTACGGGGCGCCCCGCGCGGCACCGGAACGGATGCAAGGCACAGCCCCGCCTGTTCCGAGTCGCCGCTCCGCTTCAAAGTCAGGCCGGAAAGATATCGGCACAAGGTCTGATCCATGATTTCCATCAACCCTTTGGAGGATAGCCTTTGATATCCGACAGGGGTCGGACATACCGGTCGAGTACAGAACCTGTTATACCGTGGTTCTCAATGATCTCACGATAAAAATGAGCGCTCGGTTTGAGGGTCCGCCGGAAGGTCTCAAAATCGACGTGAATCAAGCCGAACCGCGGCTTAAACGACCCCCATTCGTAATTATCCATCAGCGACCAATGAATGTAGCCGCGCACATCCGCCCCCATCTTCATGGCTTCGCGCAAGGCGCTGAGGTGACGCGCGAGGTACACTATCCGCAAGCGGTCGTCATCGCAAGCACAACCGTTTTCGCAAATGTAAATCGGATGGTCCGTGAATCGCGGCAAATGCTGAACGAAGCCATCGGGATAGAACTCCTCGAGGTACATGCTCTCGTCAATCATGCTGACGCGGTCGAACGGGAAACGCGGTGCGCTGAAATTCAGCGTCCGCGCGCTGGCCATGTGTCGCGTGTAATAATTTACACCCCAATAGTCGAGGCTGCCCTTGACCTCATCCGACGACTCGGCGTCGGTGTACGGAAGCACCAATTCACCCGTCTTGATGGCATGAATAAAAAATTCGTTCTGGTGCCCGGCTCCGCCGGCACCCCACAGAAACGAGTCCGGGAACAAGACCTCTTTCATCGCCAGTGTTGTGAACATATTGTCTCCAGGCGGCGGTTCAAGCGCCCCGGGTTCAGCGTTCGGTGTTCAGGACCCTTGGCCACCCCTGCCGCCCCGTTACCACACCGTAAATAGGGACCCGGCCGGCTGGGGCAACGCGGTCAGTTCGAGGTTGTCGAAATAGCAGTACATCAATTGCGTCTCGGGCACGCCCAGGGACAATCCGACATAAACCGTTTTTTCAGCCGAAACGTTCGTACTGGTAAAATTCGTCACCCACGTGGTCCCGTTCGCAGAATAGGCCGAGCTGATCAGGTAAAGGCCACCTCCCTAATTGAACAACCACGTACCGGTGTCTATGATACACTCATTACAAACCTCTCGCTATGTCCCTTTTTTGATATTTCAGTGCATTTTTTGACATGGCAGGCATACCGCATGATCGGCTCATCATCCCGGTTCGGGATTGCACTTTTCGCCGGGCTTCAAAACCACCGAGTTCAGGATTCTGAACTCCGCCGGTGCCAATTCGATCGGGTCCACATCCCCAAACTGGTGCAGGATACAGCGGCGCGGATTCTTGAAGTCGACATTCTGCAGGCAGATTTTCCCGGCATCGGGGAAATAGGAGTAGGCAATGTATTCGCAGTCCCCATCGGGATGAACGGCATCCGGGCCCGTGATCCAGACATGCCCGCGCGAAATTTGTCCGATATATCCGTACAGCAATCCCATCAACCCCTTGGAGTCCACCGTGCAACCGGGACCGTCGTCGGTGTTGAGCGCGCCGGGATACGCCCAGGAGTTGATGAAAAACACCGTTCCCTGACCGGATTTGCATCGCAGAATGAAAGGGCGGAACTGCTCATCATCGGCGGCCAGCACTTCAACGGCACTGGGATCAACGATCTCAAGGTTGCCGAGCGCCGCCGCCATGATGCCATACCGGCGGGGCACGGCCAGTCCCAGTGCGTTGGGCGTACGCTCCGGTCCCGTTGCCCAATAGAACCGATCCCCCTGCCCCAGCACCTTCACCCCGCATAACTCGGAGAAATCGCCGCGGTTGACCAAATCGTCCACACCGTAGTGGTGGTAATTGCGCGATTTGTTCATGGACAGGTGCGGGATCGCCAGGCACAACGTGCCGCCGGCCTTCACATAGTCGACCAAAACGGCATATTGTTTCGCCGAACAGGTGTTCCAACCGGACAGGATCAGCGCCTTGTAGTTCGCTTTCAGAAATGCCGCGGAGATCTGATCGGCCGCAAAACTGACGATGTCCACCATGCCGTAGGGCGATCCCGACAGGTGGAAGTTCTTGTGCGGCGCCAGCACCGGCGGCCGGGGATAGAAGACGGACTTGACAATGTCCCACCCGCGCTCGGGAGCGCCCTCGTACCAATCCGGATTGGTCTGGGCCACCTGGAAGGCACCGGCAATCGCCGAGTTGGGAGAGAATTCCCCGCAACAAATATCGTAGTTGCCCTTGGCGATGGCCAGGGTCGATTCCGGCTGACCGACCGGGGCGGGATGGGCCTTGACGAAATCGTAGAAGTCGGAAATCTCCTGGCGGTATTTTGACGCGGTGGGAGAGCGGTAGTCGATGTTACAGAACAGCTTGCGCGCCTCGTCGATATGGCGGTCGACAAACTCCTTGCCCGTGTGGCGCAATCCCGGCGTCGGCCCCTCCACGCGGGGCAGGGTGTGCATGGGCGAGTCCGGGCAGAGCGAGGACTGGAGCGCCCAATTCCCGCTTTCGTTGATGATCAATTTTGCGCCGGTCAGGTACTTCAGGTACAGGCTGGCCCGGAACAAGGGGAACTTCAGCGGATTGGCCTGAGGCAGCCAGGAATACCATTCATGGGCCAGATGAGACCCCCACAGCGGCAGGTCGTACTGCCGGTAAAGGCCGCGCGAAATAGCCGATGCCATCGATAGATGGCGGAAGGCAAAATCTTCGGGCACGGGAATGTCAGCACCGGCGGCGATCTCATAGTCGATATAGAAATTACTGCTGGTCGCCATGACCGGGCCCCATCCGGTCTCGTGCCGTTCCTTGACATGCGCCGCGACTTTGCCCATCAGTCCGTGGGCCAGATCCTCGAGCGTGACCTCAGCCAGTGTTTTGCCCGGTGGCAGATCCTGATCGTAAATGCCGAACGTATACCGCTCGCCAAAATCATAGCCGAGATACTGCTTTCCCAACGACTTGAACTGGGCGGAAATCTCAGCCGGCGCACTGGAATACAGGAAGGTCACGTACAGTCCCTGGGCGGTTGCGGCTTTGGCCAGCGCCAGCAAAGCCTCGCCACTCTGCCAGAATTGGGCCGTATTGCCCTGGTTGTCCTGGACGATCAGATCAACGGTTTCCCGGGCCGAGGGAAAGTCCGGTGCCCAGTACGTAAAGGCTTTCCCGGAGCAGACCAGTTTGCCGGAATGGTCGTAAATACCGGAGCCCAGAAACAGGCCACACGCGGGAAGTGACATTTTATCGTGTTTCGACATGAGGGGTTCTCCGTCCCGTTGTTTACACAGTTGCGATCCGTAAGCAAATAGAGTAGTTTTTACCCGTCGAAAACGCAACCTTCAAGGAATGGCACTACGTGACATTAAGTGACGGAATCTGATATGCGCGATTTCTTTCTCTATATCCACACCTTCGATGGATTACCTCACTTTCCCCGCCCCGACTGTATCGGCAAGGAAACGAGAAATACCCGGGCCTATCGCGTCGAGGGACGGTGGCGGCGCGATCGCCCGCGCGTGATTTTTCAATACACGCTGGCCGGCAGCGGCCTATTCAAGGACGATCGGGGCCTGCATCAATTGCGGGCCGGCCGGGGTTTTTTATGCGAAGCCCATGATCCCACGATCACCTACTACTACCCCCATCAGACCCGCGATCCCTGGCACTTTATCTTCATCGATATCCTCGGATCCGCCGCCCATGCGATGGCACGCGACCTCATCCGCCGCTTCGGCGCCATCTACGACCTGCCCCTCGACCACGTCATCATCCAGAAACTGCTATCCTTTCACGTCTATCATGAAGTCGGCTGCATCCTCTCCTTGCGCGAGAGCACCCGCCTGACCACGGACCTGCTGGATGCCTTGGTCGACAGCAAGACCCCCATCCCGGAAAAACAGGCCGATCATACCCTGATCCGGCGTTTCCATGACATCATCAAACTGGCGACCGGGAAACGCATTTCGGTCGGCGAAATCGCCGCCCGCCTCTCCGTTTCCGCTGAGCATCTTTCGCGGATTGTGAAACAGCAGACCGGGGTTTCACCCCACGATCACATCCAGAACACCCGGATGCTGGCCGCCTGCAGTTTACTGAAAACCGAATCCCTGTTTGTCAAGGAAATCGCCAGCCGACTAGGCTACGAAACGTCCGCCAGCTTCATGCGTACGTTCCAGCGCGTCCTTCACTGTACGCCGACCCAGTTCCGGCGAAACGGGATCATGCCGCTGACATTCGGCCCCTCGGAAACGCCCAAAAAACCAGCCCCCCCCTCGCCGCTTGGAAAACCCAAGCCCCCAAAGCGATAACGCGCGTTTGGAGAGGCTCTGCCCTCGTGCTCCTATTGAAGGGAAGCCGCGTTCGTGGCGGTCCCCGTCGGGGCGCTGGCCGCAGGCAGTAGTTCGTTAAGCTTTGGCAGGAGGGCCTCGACCCACACCTCATATCCCTTCGCATTGGGGTGCAAGCCGTCAGGGAGCAAGTCCTTTCGGACCTTGCGGTCGGGGGTTAGAAAGAGGGGCGTGAGATCCAGGTAGATCACCGTCCGGCCATCGGCCCATTCGGCCACCCGACGGTTGATCTTTTCATAGCGGTTGCCAACGGGAAAATCGCCATCGCGGGGCAAAATGCCGTGCAGCAGGATCCGGGTGGTCTGGCTCTTTTTCCGGATGCAGTCGAGGATGGCCTTGATGCCCCGGACAACTTCATCCTCGGAATAGGCGCCGTCGTTAGTGCCGATCATCACGATGATGAGTTCCGGCGCGATCTGATCGATCACGCTGTTTTCCAGGCGCCACAGCAGGTTATGGGTCCAGTCGCCGCCAATGCCCATGTTGGCCGGATGGAAGTTCTGCAGCGTAGCCCACGACTCCCGACCCGGGCCACTAAAACCGTCGGTAATGGAGTCGCCGGCGAAGATCACTCGCGGCTTCTGCTTTGTAATCTGAGCCTGCTGGCTGTCGTGGCGCGCTTGGTAAGCGGGTTCAATCGTGCCCGTGTAGGTCCTCTTCGGAGCGGCGACTCCGGCGGGTGGATGCAGCGTCTCAATCGCCGGGCCAGGGTGTCCGTCTTTGAACGACTCCAAGGCAAACGAGAGGACGTTTGAGACCTCCTTCCCGCTGGTGCTTCGAACGGCGACCGTCACCTGGTCGGACGCATGGATGGTGTCGGCAATCTTGAGATTCAGGGGCAGTTCGAAGGGAGTGAAGGTGGCCAGCACTTTGCCATTCAGGAGAACGGCAACTTCCATGTGCGGCTCGCGGTAGAACGCGGAGAGGTGAGTCAGGAAAACAGCGCCGTCGAGATCCCGCTCGAAAGTGTATTCATTGATGAAGTAGATCTTGTGAGTGTCGTTCGGGCGATTACCCGGGACCGTCATCCGGCGTCCGCTCAGCGAGGCGACCACATATCGATTTGTCTGCCCGAGCTCGGCAGATGGATTGCGAAAACGCTTCCAGGCCTTGTCGTTCCAGAGGTTGATCAGGGAGCCCCGGGACACCGGTTCCTGCGCGGTGGCAAACGCGGCCTCCGTCAACAGAAGGGGGACCAGCACGGTGAGACCCCAGATTGCCATACGATTATTTTTCACAACCAATCCCTTTCAGGTGGGTTCACCGGCCAACACGGCCGGTGAATTTGTTCAAACCGTGGATGACCCAGCCTTATTGACCGGCGACGCGCCGCGCATCCAGGTAATCGCGCCGCAGGTCCGCCACAATGTATTTGATGTTCATCCACGACGGCACCGCTTCGGCATACAACCAATCAACCTCTTCGGCCGTCATGCCGGGTTTGACTTTTCCCAGGTACTGGCTGAGTTTGTCCGTTAGCGGCTTGACCTTTTCAAAATAGAACGTCCGGTCGCCCAGTTCGGGATCCTGCCAGATCTCGACATATCCGTTTTCGGAGCTCAGCTCTTTCCGATAGGCGGCAACCGCCACGGGGATGAGCCGGCGCTTAATGGCGTTGACATTCGCCGGGGTCATATTGGCGAATATCAGGGACCCGAAACTGGACCGGTTGTGCACCGATTGACTTCCGCCCCACGAATACCCGCCCTGTTCCCAGTGTATCGGCTCAAAGTCCCAGGCGTCGCCATTCTGCGGAATGGCATTGAAGAACGCCGCCCACGACACGGTCAACAGCGTGGCCACTCCATTCTCGAGTACCTGGTGCTCGATGGTTGCCGTGTTCTCCTTCTGACGGGCACGTCGGAAGGTCTTGTTTTTGTACTGCGTGACGAAATCGTCGGACATTTCGCCGGGCGGCAGGTCGATCAGGAAACAATGATACGGAGCATCCGGACCGGCCGCCAGGTACGTTTCATACCCGCCCATGGCAACCAGGCCATCCGCGACATCCTTCGCCTTGGTCGTTGTCGCGAAAAAGAAGAGCTTGATGCCGTCCGCGTCGCAGACCGCGACAAATTCCGTGGGCACAAAGTCGTCCTTTTTCTCCGTGACCTTCCGTCCGGTGAGCGCCGCATCCGTGTCCAGAAGGAACTGGACATTGTCGCCATACTTGCGATCCAGCACGCCCCGGTTTTTCGGGTCTTTGAAGTAGGCGGAATTCATGAATGCCGTGATGTCTTTCGGCGCCTTCTCGAGGAAGGTGCAGGGGAGCGAACGACGTTCGGCCTGCACCAGCATCTTGTCCCGCTCCGCGTAGAGGACCCGCGCGACCTTCTCATACCGCATATCCATGGCGATGCGCGCCGTATTCAGCAACCCCTCGGCGCGCGCCACCGGGTTTGTCCGGAGGGTGGCGTCCTGGTCGAGTGCGGACTGGACTTTTTTGATAACCCCGGAGGCATTGCCCTTCGTATCGAATACGACCAGGCTCAGGTTGCAGGTCAGGCGGAATGCGGGGGGCGTGTTCGTGTCCGCGAGCAGGGTCCGGGCCACGTCCATTGCCGGGGCAAAGTCGCGCTGTTTGAGGAGTTCCTCGAACTGCGCCCGGGCGGCCGCTGCCCGGTCCTTGGGCGAACGGGGGGTCGTGGCGAGCAACTTCTCGTCGAGCCACCGCTTGAAGCGGGGAGTGCCCGCGATCGGAAGCCTCGAAAAGCTCCGGCTACCCAGTCGGCCGTAAATTTCCGACGCTTTCGGTTCGGCGGCGATCAGCGAGGCTATGCGGCGTTCGGCGTTCGCCAAAAACGCGTCGAAGTTCGAATCGGCGCCAAAAATGAACATCAGTTTTTCGAGCGTATCGATCCGCGTGCGGTAGTCGGCCTGCCCATCCGCCAACACCCCATCGTAAAGCCGGATGGCCTCCGCCTGTTTTCCGCTATTGCTGCAGAATTCCGCGAGGCCCAGCGGGCCGCGCTGGAACTTTTCTTTCAACAAGCGAAACGCCTCGTCCCCGCCTTTTTCGCGACTGACAATCTCGACAATTCGATTCTCGATACTGCTGCGCAGGACGCCCGTCAGGTTGGTGCTCCAGAGTCCTTCGTAAATCGGCAGGGCCCGCGCGAACTCAAGTTGGCGGTACAACGCGTCGGCCTTATTCTTCCGGGCCGCAAAGAGATCCGCCTCTTTCAGGCCGGGCAACTTGAGCGCTTCGTCGAGCGTGGCATTGGCGGCGGCGATCTCCATGCGTTCAAGCTGGCAGTTCGCCAGCGAGTTGTAGGCGGCGACCTTGTCGGCCGGGGAGGCCTCCGGCATCGCCCCAATCTGCCGATAGAGGTCCGCCGCCTTGTCGATCCCGGCGGTCGTGTAGGAAGCCCAGGCTCCCTTGAAATTACTGTTGAACCAGAGCTGGGCCAACGTGTTCAGGATCTTGATCTTCTGAACCGCATCCAGCCCGGGTACCGCCAGTGCCTGGTCATACTCGGCGGCCGCCGCGTCAATAGGTCCCTTGGCCGATAGGACCCGGCCGAGATCGAGGTGGGCGGCAATCCGCTGGTCCGTCGTAAGATCGGCAGCCGCGAACACCTTGGCATAGGCCGCGATAGATTCATCGGGCTTATTCTGCCGGGCCACGGTCTGGGCTTCCTTTAACAGGGTCAGCGTGGTTTCGCTGACGACCGGCGGCCCCCCCACCGGTTCCGCGGCCCATCCCGCGCCACAGGCGATCACCAGGGAAATAACAGCAAAAATATATTTTGTTTTCATTATCGGCTCTCCCCCGGCCCTTGCAGGCTCATCAGTTTCAGGATGTAATTGATCATTTCGGCTCGGACCGCATTCAGATCCATCTCGGCGCCCTTCAGCAACGCGAGGTACTGGAGCGCCTTCTTGCCCTCCAGCATACGTTCCGTATTACCCGACTCCACGGCCTTCTGCACCAGCAGTTTGAGCTGGGTGGCATAGCGCATATCGTCGATACCTTCACGGAATCCTTCCCATTGCAGGGTATCGACCAATCCACCCCGGTTGAGGTAGGCCAGAACCATGGGCTTGTATAAATCCCACGTGAGATCGTTCCACGGCCCCAGGGCAAACTCGTAGTTATACACCATGCTCAAGTTGCTGAGGTATCCGAGCAGGCCATGCTGACGGCGCACGAACTGAGGATTTTCCGACCCCGTATGCTGCGACGCGTAGAAGCCCACGTACTTATCTCCGATCTCGTTCCAGGGCCGGATGCGCTCGACAGAATCCGGTTCGCCTCCCATCGGGTGAACGCCGTACGTGTACCCGCCCTTGTTCATGAGCGCCGCGTGCCCAGCGCACCCGATCTTGATGCCATAGTCCTCGTAGTACTTGAAGGCGTTCCGGTGCGTGGCCACGAAAGCGGGCCCCTGCTCATCCCCGTAGCTGGCCAGCAGATCCGTGTGGCCCACCAGCTTCATGTAGTATTCAGCGCATTTCTGAGCCCCCTCCTTGTACGCCATGTACTGGTCGAACGAAAGACGACCCCCGAAATTCAAGCCTGGCCAGGGCATGAACCGCCTGCCGCCACCTTCCATGACCGGCTTGGTCGGCAACCCCAACTCTTTGAGCAAGGCGAAGTTCTCCTCATCCTGGTCCACGACGGGATTGAAAATGCCGTGATTGCGCTGGTTCACCAGGTACTGACGGTACTTCTCTGTGGCGAGTTTCTCGTCGCCCCCGAAAAGCCTTTTCATCCCGGACAAGGTCGTCCCCCCCATGACCGAGACGAGGAAGTCCCGCTTCAAATCGAAATATGGGCGCGGCCTCGGCAATTCGAACGGCAGGACCCGCACGGAAACCGGAATTTCAATCAGGGACTTGCTGCCGTCGGTCACCGTGACGGCCCCTTGGTACACGCCCGGGGTCTGGTTCTTCGGAACGTGGGCGGTCAGAAAGAACTGTTTGAATTCCCCGGCCGGGAGCGCCACCGGCAACAACGACGGGGCGTCCTCGAACGGCTCCAGCGTGGGACTGAAGGTCGAGGTCTCCAATTTGCGGGGCGCCGAGATCCAGACCCACCGCTCGCCGCTCGGGTCCTTGAGCCGGGCGTAGTTCGCCACCTCCTGGCTGTCGACCTTCACCATGTTCTCATCGTGGAGCAACAACTCGGGCACCAGTTTCAACCCGACATCGGCAAAGTAGCTGATCCAGGCGTTACCGTTTTGGAACCAAACCTTGACGACTTTCAGGTCAAGTTCGCCGGCCGGGATGAATGCGTCTCCCGGTCCTTTCAACGCCGAAACCGCCAGTTTCACATCCTTCCGCCCGGTGAACGAGTAGAGCTGGAACGATGCCGGCTCGAATTCGTCCTGAGCGGCCACGATCCGCAACTCGCCGTTGAGGCGCCCGTCGTCGGGATAGGTGTCGGCCAGCCGCATCACATCGCTCATGGCGGGGACGACAAAATAGGCGATCAGTCCGCCCGGCAACGACGCCGCTTTCAGCGCCTCGCTCACCTTAAGCTGGTTGGCGGCCCTGTTCTTCACGGCCCGTGCGGACTGGGCCTGGTAGATCGGATTGGCGATACCGTCCGCGGCCAGCGCAGCGCCTCCCAGGAGCACGAGCCCGACCCCCGCAAAAAACAATTTACGTTTCTTCATGATTTGTCCTTTTCAACCTCACCGTGTTACCAGAACCCGACCCAAAATATTACAGCCTCGTCCGCCGACCTCCCGCCAGGGCGTGTCGCGATTCGCCAGCCGGATCGCATATTCCGGCCGCAGACTCAGCGTTTCCGCTGCATCCGGCAGCCAGAGCGCAACCTCCCACTCGCCCGCCTTCATCGTCTCGGGCAACCGGATCCGAGCCGTGATCGAGTGCGTCAACGGCGCGAACCCGGCATCGCCGGGCGTATACGGCTGCCAAGCCTGCGCCTGGCCATCGGATGGAATGTCAACGCATTCACCGGATGCATGTAAAAGCAGAACGCGCGCGGCGCGACGCTTGATCGGGGTCGAAAACCCGCGATTGATCAACGCGCAGGACACGGTGAAATCGCGGCCGGCCGCCGTTTCATCGGGCCACTCCGCGTGTTGCATTTCCAGCCGATAGCCGAGATGGTCGCGGATATACTCGAAGGCCGTGCGCACGACGACCGGCGTTTCCCCGGACCCCGCGAAATAGCCGTCCGACACCGGCAGACGCCGGGCGCGCAGGTCGGCTTCCGAAACCGGCCACGCCTTCCAATCGTCAATCGTGTGAGGCACACCATGCATTTTATCGAGTTGCGAATAGCTGTGAACATAACTGAAGGTTGTGTAATGGTGCAGGCGCAACCGCTCGGAGCACAACCCGCCATCGCTGTTGCGCTGGGCGATCGACCCGGTCCAGAAGAGTTCGCCATCCACCGGCATGAAGGGCGCCTCTGTCGTGACGTAATCGAATTGCGCGGAACCGGGCTGACCATAGGGCGCTTCGGTCCACGTTCCGGCGTCCCCGATGTTCGCCAGCGTCGCGTCGTTGAAAAATCCGATCCGCGCGGCGGGGTGCTGCGTAAAGGCGATCCGATCGCTCAGCACCTCGAAGGCGTTTAAGGCCTTCAGATTCCGCATCTTATATTCCCCCCGCCGCATCTGGGTAAACAGATCGTCGGGCAGGATCTCAAGCGTCTTACGGACCACCTCACAGGTACACTCGATCTTCCGGTCAATACCATTCGCCGAGCTGTGGAACTCGCCCCAGGCGCCCAGGAAGCCGCATTGCAGCACATAGATGACATCGGCGTTGCGCTGGATGAGCGGCGCCAGTTGGTCCATGTGAGCCAGGATGCGCAGGAGGTCCGGACAGGCGAACTGATTGTCGTCATGCCCGTACGCAAAGCGCAGGAGAAATTTGATGCCGGCTTCACGGGCCCGGTCAAAACTGCGCTGGATCGCATCCAGGGCCTCGCTCGGAATCTCGCAATCCATATACCGATCGAGATAGCAGTACGCCTGAACGACCGTCACTCCGTCGGTCCGATACTGTTCCGCCTGCCAAACCCAGTAGTAATCCGAGTAGTACCCGCCTTGCGCCCGCATGAAGTCCTGCTGGTAAATCTCCGGATACCGGTCCGTCGTCAATCGACCCACCTGCACCTCGAGGCGCAATCCGCGTTCCGGATTGAGGAGGCCACACCGGCCGAAACGATCCGTCGGCCGAATCCCCTGGTAGCGATGTTGACTCATTGAGCCGCTCCGGGTGGACACCGGTACTCGAATTCCGCCAGGGTGGCGCATTTCCCGGCCAGGTATTCACCGAGACGTTGATCGAGTTCCCGATACCGGACCTCGATCCATCCGAACCGCCCCTGGATCGCCTCCATGCCTTCCGGCTTGTTGTGGCTCAGCCACATCCGCCGGAACGTTTTTTCGAGATCTTTCAGGGCGGTCAACACCCGCGGGATGCGCCGCCGAACGGCCCGCAGTCCCGGCCGGTCCCCGCGCCGATACACCGTCATCAGGTCGGTGCACAGGCGGTAGCGTTCCGCGAGCAACCACGCCACGCTATGGGCATACCCCAGGTCGCCGCAGGCGCGATCGCCGGATAACGGCCGCAGTTTATCCGCCAGTTTCGCATAGTGACGGGCCGATTGGGCCATCCGGCGCGGGTCATCCTTCGCCCAGGTGCGAAACCCCGTCTCGCCGAACGGATCGTCCCACAACGAGGGCCACGGCCCGGGACCATTGTTGCTGTAATTAGTGGCTAAATACAAGTCGCCGGCCAGTTGGTGCGCGGCGTAACTCCCGCCGCAGACGGCCGCAAACCGTTTCTCGAGCCGGGCCGCGGAGGGCTTGGCACTGCCGTAGGCCAGATCGGCGCAGTACGCCATGCCGGCGAACGCGGAATCGTGATCGCAGAAAGCTCCGTTATCGCCCCACATCGTGAACAGCACCTCCTTGAGCTTGGCCTGGTAGCAGGCGCGCACGCAGGCGCCCGCGTTGGCCTCCGTCAGCCGGCGATGGTGCCAGTGCATGTTCCAGGTCCAGATGCCGGACCCCATGATCGGTTCCTTCCCGAGCTTGCGGTGCCGCTCAATCCAGTCGAGATAGAAAGCCGGATCGTCGTGGTAGTAGTCCCAGTAAACCAGATCGACGTCGCGCGGAATACGTTTGGCCACACGCGGGGGGATCGTCGCCTTACGATCGTAGTAGTCATTCGTTTTGCTGCCCAGCCGGAAATACATGTCGGACCAGATCATGGGCTTCAGCCCGTATTTCCGGCAAATCGCCGCCACTTTTTTCAAGTGCTCGTTGAAGAGATCGAACCCGTTCCGGTAGCCGTGGCGGTCCATGTATCGACCGCGGCCCAGATCGTGGGTTTCGTCCATTCCGATATGGATGCGGCGGGTCCGCATGATCCCGGCCCAGTGCGCAATCATTTTCTCGATCAGCTCATAGGTCTTCGGTTCGCCAACCATGAGGACGGAACCCGTGTCGCGCACCGGCCCGTAGGCGCCATGTTTTAAAATCTGCGCCAAATGGCCGAGCGTCTGAATGCACGGGACAACCTCGACATTCAAAACTGCCGCCGCCGCCACGATGGTGGAAAGCTCCCGGGCGGTATAGGCACCCCGTTGGTAGCCGAAGTAGGGTTCTCCGGGCAGTTCATAGGTGTCTTCCGTGTACAACATCACCTGGTTGTACCCGAGCAACGCCAGCCGCGGGAGCCAGACCCCGGTCAGGTGTTCCACCGTCATGACGGCGTTGCGCGAGCAGTCCAGCATGACCCCCAGGGTCTTGAACGGGGTGGTTTCGCGATACACGCCTTTGGCCGGGACCAGCCCCGCCTTCAAGGCCCCCAACGCCCGGCCGACTTGGGCCGGGGTGGCATACCGGACCACCATTTCCAATCCCTGCCGCTCAACCTCGCAGAGCCCGGGTTCGGTCACCTGCTCGAACCGGATCCGGTGCAACCCCGTGGTGCGATCTTTCGCCAATAAGCCGATCAATCCTTGCAGGTCATCCCGACTGTGTGATGTTCCGCGAGCAATCCCGGGTTTTGTAATTTTCATCGTTCCTCAGTAGGTTGAGATATCCTTCAAACGCAATAGGGTCCTGACCGGCATCATCTCCAGCAGATTAAGGGCCTTGCGCGGCATGGAGACCGCGACCCCGGTGACCTTGATGGGATAGTCGATCCGCCGGTTCCCGGTCCCGTCGTGTTGCCACTGATAGCCATCCTGCCCCGGACTCTGCACGGAAATGGGTGATTTGCCTGTGATCGGGAACTGCAGGAAGTGCCAGCCGTCAAAATTGATTCCAGCCAGTTCGGGCCAGTCATAGACGTCGCAGCCATACCCGCCGCTGCCGGCGGAGAGCCATTTCTCGCCTTCGGCGTCCTCGATTTCCCAAAACACCTTGCCCCAGGAGGAGTTGCCTTTGACCCACAACCCGATGGTGTGAGGCGTTCCGGGTTGCGCGATGGCATTTGTCAACCTGAGGAATGCGTATTCCTGCAGAAGTACCGGGCAGTCGTTCGTCTGGATGAGTTCGAGCTCCAGACAATCGCCTTTTTGTTCGTCTTTGACCGAGCGCAGGTCATAGACGCCGGGCCGGCGAAAGGGCCGGTAGAGGGCGGCCGGGTGCGTCGCGGGGATGTCGATGCGAGCATCGACGGTCCCCTCGATTTTCCACTCTCCGGCTTGATCCATCCGGTTGGCCACGATAATTTTCGCTTCGACCGGGGGCTGTTCGCGCGGGAAGCTCCGCTCTCCCAGGGAAGACACCGCCTTCAAGGCCACGGGACTTGTCAAATACACGGCACCTTCGCCCACGCGAATCGTGAGCGTGCCGCCGGAACTCTTCAATTCCGACGAGCGGCCCAGAAGTTCGGTGAGCCGGACAGAAGCCGCTTTCTCAAGCGTCAGCGTGGCATCCAGTTCTCCCCGCGCAGTCCAGAACGCGTAGATGAACTCGGTCCCGCGCTTGAACTCCAGCGCATAAACAGTCAATGAACCGGTTGATATCTGGCGTTTGAATTTCGCGCAGTCCAGCACGAGCGTTGCCGTCGACACCGCCGGATAGCCGGGCTTCGGATAGACCTGCGGGTTGTGGGTAAACGCCGAGTCGCCCCAGACGCTGTTGTAATAGCTGTAGGACACATCCGGCAGGCCGACCGTCGAGATGAGGGGAAAGTTCCACGCATGAGCAATCAGAATATCGCGCACATTCCATTCCGCGAGCCGCTCCAGGCCGAGATTCCGCGAACGGCGGCACTTCCACTCGTAACAGGCGCTGACCGGAATTTCACCGTAACCGAAAACGCGGGCGGTTTCCCGGAGTATCCAGTTTTCCTTTGCTACACTGAGTTCAGGAGGCATCGTCATGCCGACGGTCTCTTCGCCGATATAGTCGATATATTCACGCGGAACCTTGGCGCGAAAGAGTTGGGCCAGCAAACCCGGCGTGGCCGTGCCGGAATTGCCCACGACCAGCTTGATCTGCGGGGCATATTTGCGGTAGGCCTTGGCGATCATCGCCACATGCTCTGCCCGGTTCCGGTCATCCGCCGCCTGCCGGTCATCCACCTCGGTTTTGCCGCCCAGCAGTTCGAGGGGGAACGGGCCGCCGCCGCTTTCGTGGAAAATCAAAGCCATGGAGGCGTGCGGATAATTTGAGATGGCTTTCTTGATCAGCACCTCGAGTTCTTTTTCCGCTTTCTGGGGATCTTTGCTTTTGGGCGCCAGGCGGGGAAGTTGACTCATCGTCAGCTTCCACGGCGCGCCGTCCGTCTCGCTTTTGACGTGCGTGCTGCGAATGCCGGCTTTCAGGAGCAAGGGGCCGGAAACGGCGATGTCCCCGATCGTCCCGTGCGCGCCGCCGAAGTTCCACGCGAAGTACGGCGACTCATAGCCGGCATTGCGCGTGTCGGCGGCGATCCGCGCAAAAGACGCCGTATGCTGGAGGAGTTCGCGCCCGTCCTTGCCGGTGAGCCGGTAGTCCACGCCGTACCAGCCCAGATCCTTCTGTGCGAACGGGGTTTCGATCTTCGTTTCCTCACCGGCCCGCGCGAAGGAGACGTTCCGACTGCCCTGCTCGATAATTTTTCCGTGGATATCGCGGACGGCCCACTCCAACCGGCACGAGCTTTTTTCGACCGAGGATAAGGTGGCGGTCATCGCGGGCTTCTCGCCGGGCTGGTAGATATTGCCGAACACGGCCGGCATGATCCACATCTCCACCGGCGACCGCTCGAGGGTGGCGGCGAAAACATGAACGCCGCTGATATCGTCCGAGGGTTTGCGCGAGCGGTCGAAATAAAAGTTGTCCTTGTCGTTGCGCTTCCCGAGCAGTTCGAAATCCAGCCAGACGGGGCGCTCCTGAAAAATGATCTCCTGGAGGTTGCCGGTGTCCATCTTGAACTCCACAAGATAAAGGGACAGGGTCTTGCCGCCGGTCTTCACCTCGCCCACCTTCTGCACGCCCTCCGGCAGGGGTTCGCCGGAGCGGGGCAGGGTGATCGCGGTGTCGGCGATGGCCGGACCCCGCCCGACCGCAGAGCCCGGCAGGAATTTCGTCAGGCGCGCAGTGATCACGGACACCTTGTCGGGATCGTCCTCAACGGCACAAAGCGCCCAGGCCCGGTTGTATTGAGCCAGGGGAACACTCAAGAGCAGACTTTCCGGCATGCCTTCGAACGGTGTGCGCGACAGGTATCCATCGCATTCCAGGGCGAAACTGCCGAGATTCTCGCGGCAGACCCCGGTATCCGCATTGCCGGGTCCGTCGGTGACCAGAAACGGAATTCCAGAGATGGTGTTCGCGCCTTTGGGAAACGAGAGCGTGGCATCGGTCAGTAAGCCGGGGTTGGCGATCTGGCTCACATCGAGCGCCAGATATCTGCTGCTGAACGGTTTCGATGAAATTTCCTGGCCCATCACCGCGCCGTTCGCCGGCAGGACAAAGGTCAGCGTTTTGAGCTTCACCGCATGGTCAAAGCGGCCGGCATAGCGGCCATCGATCCAGATCTGTGCGCCCTTCTCGTCCGGACGCAGTTCGAACCGGATGAACTTCCGCGAGGCCGCCCGGAAGCTCTCCCAGTTGGAAACGATCCGCAGTTCGCCCTCTGGTGTGTAGCGGTATTGAAGGTTCGGCCGCGTATTGTAGCTCAGGCTCCAAGCGGACTTCGGGTCTTTGGCCTGCTGCTCAGTGAACTTCATCCCCGCATCGGGGAGGACCACTTTCTCCTCGACCACCTTGTCTTGCCGGAGAACCTTCTTCGCGTATTCCGACGCAAAGGTCTTCACGGCAATGTCTTTCACCGAGCCGTCGGCATACCCGATCTTGATCGTCATCGCCCCGGGGTACGTACCGATGCGGAAACTCGCCGCCGCCAGCACGGTTCCATCCGGAATCGCCATCAGGAGAGCTTCGCCGTTGGTATGCGCCACCCAAGCACCCGCTGGAATCCCGGCCATGGCTTCCGCGGCTTGGCGAGTTCGGACGCCCTCCTCGCCCCGGAAATCCCGCGCCGAGGCCAGATCGATCCGGCGAACCTCAAGGTCATCGAAATCCACCGCCGTGGAGCCGGCGAAGTTGAAACCGATCAACGGCGCGTTGCGACGCTGCACCTCCGCGAACTTGCGCACGCATCCATCGTTCTCGATGAATAGTTCGAGAGATTTTCCCCTGACCTTGACAAACGCCTGGTGCCATACACCGTCCGGCATCAACAGGATGTCCGGCGCCGGGACGCCCTTGGTCGGGAAGACGATCTTTCCCGAGGCGTCCGGGCGAATGGCGATCGTCTTCTCCGAAATCGTGATGAGTTCCGAAACCGGTCCCCGCTTCTCGCCGGGATTCCCGGAGACGATGTTCAATGTGAATTCTTTTTTGCTCGCACGCGGGAACAAGAACTTGAAGCTCAATTCGTAGTCCTTGCACTCCGCGGTCCCCTTCGGCAAGGTAAAAAGCCCCTGATGGACTTCGGTCGGCTTGCCGTTCACAGGCCGAAAGGCGAGCGATTTGAGGCTGGGCGGATATTCGCTGATGGAACAGGCCTCGGTAAAGCCGGCGGGCTTGTCCCCGGTGCCGTCAAAGGCGTCCTTGAATAAAACCCTGCTTTCACCGGCACCGAAACAACTGGTTGAGACGACCAGCGCTATCAGGGTCCGAATCGAATTCTTCATGGCATTCCGTTCTTTGTTTGCGGTGATGGATCGCCGGCGGCCATTCGCAGCGCCCACTCAAAAGCGGAAATTCATAATAATCCCGCAAAGCATTCGAACACTCAATGACCAAATTCTGATATCTATTGTCACTTTATGACCCGGTCCGAATCTCCTTCGAATCATCCACAATCTGGGCGGCGTTGCGACGGACGAGTTCCGCGAGAAAGGCCAGGGTGGCGCGTTGCATGACCCCGAGTTCAACCTGGTGTTCGGCGGCGAGCTGGGCGGCAATTTCCCCCACCCTGCGGCGGCCGTCGCACAGTTCAACCGTACGGCGACCCAGGTCGTCGAGTTCCAGTCGCCGGCGCCGCACCGGCCCCATCAGGAGCGCCCGCCAGCCGCGCCGGTTCCCCGACTCACTCTTCCACGAGAGCGCACATCCCCGCTGGGGATCGTGGAGGGTTTCAACGGCCGGATTCAGATAGGGCACCCCGTTTAACAACTGGGCCAGGTCGGCCGCGACCGGCCCCGCCGTCCCATCCGCCACCGGTCTGGAGACGGGATCACTCACGGCCCTGGGTGTCCTGCTTCATGGCCGCCAACGAAAAATCGGCCTGCTGGATGATTTTGTCGAGCCGCCCGTCGAGCATCCAGCAAATCCGATCGGAACTGCGCAGCATCTTCGGATCGTGGGTGGAACAAATCACGGTCACCCCTTCCGCGCGGTTCAGCTCCTTGAGCAGTTCGATGATCTCGGCGCCGGTCTTCGTGTCCAAGTTACCCGTGGGTTCATCGGCGAGGACCACACTGGGCGTATTGGCCAGCGCGCGGGCCACAGCCACGCGCTGTTGCTGGCCGCCGGAGAGCTCGAACGGTTTGTTATGCAGGCGATGGCCGAGTCCCACGCGTTCCAGAATGGCCGTGCCGCGCCGGACGGCATCCTCCCGGGGGGTCCCCTGGAAGACCATGGGCAGGGTCACGTTCTGCAACGCGGTCATCACCTGGATCAGGTTGAACGTCTGGAAGATGTACCCGATGCGGTTGCACCGGAACCACGCCTGCTGTTTTTCGGTCATGTCGAACACGGACTGCCCCTCGAACAGCACGCGCCCCTCGGTGGGCACGTCGAGCGCGCCGATCTGGTTGAACAGCGTCGACTTGCCCGATCCGGAAGGTCCCATGATGGAGAGAAATTCGCCGCGGCCGATATCGAGATCGATCCCCTTCAACGCCCACAATTCCTGGTCGCCGGTCACATAACGTTTTTTCACGTTCTCGGTTCGAATGATCGTATCCATGATTGATCTCTCAATGCCCGAATTCATCGGTGGCGAAATTGATCTCCTCGGGGCGGGCCGATTTCACAATGCAGCCGTCCTCGATCCACAGGATGCGGTTTGAAGCCTGAAGCATCTTGAGATCGTGCGTGGCGGAAATAATGGTCACGCCCAGGTCCCGCTGCAAACGGGTGAACAGGTCGATGATCTCCTGCCCAGTCGTCTGGTCCAGATTCGCCGTGGGTTCATCGGCGAGAATGATGGCCGGCGAATTGGCCAGCGCCCGCGCGATCGCGACGCGCTGCTGCTGACCGCCCGACAGTTCCGCCGGCTTGTGCAGGGCGCGATGGCTGAGCCCCACCATTTTCAAAATCCGGACGCCTTTTTCGCGCGCCTCCTCGCCGCTCAGGCCGGCAAAACTCATCGGCAGGGTCACATTTTCCAAACAGGTCATCACCTGGATCAGATTGTAGGTCTGGAACACGTAGCCGATCTTCCGGCATCGAAGCCACGCCAATTCCTCGGTGTCGAGTTGCGCAATATCGACCTGATCGATATAGACCTTGCCCGAGGTCGGCTTGACCAGGGCGCCAATCGCGTTGAACAACGTCGTTTTTCCCGATCCGGAGGGGCCCATGATCGACAGGTATTCGCCGCGGTAGACGTCCAGCGTAGCGCCGCGCAAGGCGTGTGTCTCCTGGGTGCCCCGGCGATACACCTTGCGGATGTCGACACCGCGGATCACAACGGGGGCTCCCTGACCGGCGGGCGGATTGAAGAGCGCTTGAAAACGGCGGGGGTCAATGGGTTCCATCGGGTCCTTCTTCATAACGTTGACCTCAGGGCCGTCGCCGGCACCATGGATGCCGCCACGCGGGCCGGATAGAGCGCCGCCACAATCGACAACAGAATCCCCGCGACCAGGCTGACTGCGCCGAACGACAGGATCGACGCCACCGGCAGCGACGCAAAAACGAGGCCGGCCCCGTAGGTCAAGGTGTATACGCTCACGGCGAAGACCGCACCCGCCACCGCGCCCGCCAGTCCGCCCACGAACCCCAGCAGGGACGCCTCCAGCACGAAGAGGCGCGTGACAAAACCCGACAAAGCCCCCAAACATTTCATCGTGCCGATCTCGCGGAAGCGTTCCGTGACCGACATCAGCATGGCGTTGGAAATGCCGATGACCGTCACCAGCAGCGAAATCACACCGACCCAGATTCCGCGAAAACGCGCCTGCCGCGCCTGTAGCGCCTTGCGCGCAATTTCGTCCGGCGGCCAGTCCCTCGACAAGCGGACCCACCGCTCCTCCCGGTCCGTGGCCAACCTCGCGCCCCCGGTCCGGGTGTACGCCGCCATGGCATTCCGCGACCGATCGAAAAACCGCCGCCAGTCGAACGCCGGCACCGGACCGTCGCCCATCACGAAGATCACGGCGGCCCGCTCGGTCAGTTGCCCGCCCTCCACGACTTCACACCCCGCCATCGGCCGCCGCGGTTCGGGGGCCAGACCGTCGGCCATCAGCAGGATACTGTCACCGTCAGCTCGCAGACGTTCGAGCACCCGCGTCTCGACCTCGTCGAGGCGCCCGCTCCCGATCAGGCCGATCGCCTTGCCGCGCAAGTTCGGCAGGTCGGACCGGATGAAACTCCCCATGCGGGCGACCTCCTCCCGGCAGGCATCCTCGGCCGCCACGCCCTTTTTGACGAGCTGGCCGGTCAGAATCGACATCAGGAAAGCGATGCCGCAGGTCACCCCGGTCAGGGTGACGAGGGAGCGGCCCAAGCGGATGCGCAACCCCTGCACCACCACCTCAAAGGCGATTCGCAACGGCAGGCTAATCTGGTCTGGCATGGGTTGGCTCATGGGCGGCACCTAAAAGGGTGCGCTGGAAACGGCATTTTTTATGAGGTTCATGGCGATCGTGGCCATACCGATCAGGCCGACGCCGGTGTAATACCCCGCCAGCAGGGCCGGGGCCATTCGCAAAAACGGGCCCGATCCGAACTTCTTCTGGAGCACATACCGCCCCAGGAGCGCCCCGGCAATTTCGAGCAGCATCACATGCGGAAGCTGGCCGAACCCGCGGATCATCCCGTAGATAAAGAGCGTGGGCAGACTGAACGCGCTGAAGATTCCGAACAACAGCAACGTCAGCACGCTGCCGGCCGCGATGAACTTCGGATGCAACGCCTTGGCGAATTCGGTGTCGGCAAAATGGGTGATATCGCGGACGCCGCCGGCGGTGTCCGGAGAAAAAGTGGCCGAATACAGGAGGGTGTTCTGCTTGGCCGCCAGTTCCCAGTTGAGGCGCGCGGCCGGGTAGATGTCGGAGGGCACCGCATTGGATTTCCAAATGAAGGCCCAGAACAACAGCGACATCAGGAACAGGGCGGGCAAGGCGACCAGGTCGGCCTTCATCAGCGAGCGGAACCGCACCCCGGTGAGTTCATTGACGCGGAAGGACTGCGCCATGCTGCCGTAGTTTTCGATCGGCACCGGCGCCAGCCAGATGTCCAGCGTCTTGCAACCGGAGAGAATAAAGGCCCCTTCCCGCACAAAGGGGATATCGACCTGTTGCCCGACCAACCCCAGCAGGCGCGCGTTGACATAGGATACAAAGGGATTGTAGAGGAAGGCGAATACCAGCAGGAATCCGGTGATGCCCGGAACCAACCGGTCACACACGATCACCATGGCTCCGGCCGCCAGGACATAGCCGGTCAGCGCCAGCCACATCGGGTAGTCGCCGCGGCCGATATCGGGCGTTTTCCAGAGACTGCCGATCTCGGCCTGGCGCCCGATGGCGAGCTGCCCGGAGTCCCGCGCGCGGCGCGCCTGGCGGGCGCGCCGCACCACGTCCCGCACGGTCGAATAAATACTGATCAGCGCGATCGCCGCCGAGGTGCCGAACCCGAAACTCATCCAGAAATCAACCGAGTTCACAAACTGGGTGTTGATCGTGTTCATCCCCGGCTGCCACTGGGCCAGGACATTGCCCATCTGCAGGACGGGATTGGCCACCAACGTCACGACAATGGCACTGAACGTGCCGATGACCGCCCAAAACGGCAAAACCATGCCGATCAGGATGATGCCGGGATCGATCACCAGGCCGGTGGGCGTCGCCGGCAACAGGCTCTCGGTCAGCGTGGTCAAATCGACAAAGGGTTGCGGAATCAGAAACACCGGCTTGTCCAGCATCAGGCCGGTAATCGCCGGCACACCGACCTGCACGATCCCGAAGGCGATGCCGATCAACGAACCCAGCGAAAAAATCCGCCACTTGGAAAAGACCTTGCGGCCCGTCTCGTCAACCTGCTTCTCAGCGGCCTCCAGGTCCTCCTCCTTCCGGGTGGAATCCGACAGCGCCAGAGCGCCCTGCGCGCTGATGGGCGCCAGCGGAAAGGGCAACCGCTCGACATCGCTGCAAAGGCGGAAAAAGAAATAGCCGAGCGTGTATTTTTTGACCAACCCGATGACGGCGATGAACGCCAGCAGGGCGATCGGCTGGAGCCAGTCGCTGTGCAGCAACAACCGTTCGGCGATGGCCGGACTGTCGGGCTTGGGACACCACCAGGCCGGGAAGGCATCGCGCATCCCCATATCGCGGGCGGCATCGGAGGTCACCAGGAAGGCCCGGTAAACCAGCCCGCCGAAGGGTCCGCCGGGAAACAGGGCACTGCCGGCCATCATGACGCCCGCGGCATGCAGGAGGACGACCAGGTGTCCCTTGCTGAGGGTCTTCATCGCGCGCCGGGTGACCTCGCTGAACAAAATCACCGTCACCCAGGTGGCTGCACTGCCCATACTGCCGCCGGTCATCAACCCGAGGTAGATGGCGCCGGGCATCATGATGAACCCGCAGAACAGGATGCCGGCGACCGTCATCCAGCCGAACCCCTCCTCATAGGTGTCCGGGGTCGCCAGCAGGTTGCGGTACTGTTCCAATTCCTGGTCGATTTTAGCCATGCAGACGCCCCCCCTCGGCCACGTGCGCTTCCAAAAGTTCCCGGGCCCGGCCATGGAATTCCTGTTTCAAATCGTCGGACACGGCCCGCCAATGCAGAAAATGGCGACGAATGCGGCTCACCAGGGGTGCGTTCAGACGCAACCAGGCCTCCTTCGTCCCGGTGAGGCGCAGGAGGCGCATCGTGGCGATGTATTCGCCGGTGTCGGCATCCGTGGCCAGTTCGATCACGATGCGTTGGGACACGCCCAGATCGAACGGTTTGAGCCAGACGGGCACCTCGATGCTCGGAATGTAGCCGTCGTCCGCCAGGGGGTCGCGCCGATCGCACAACGTCAGCCGCGGCTCGGAGGCAAAAAACGGCCCGGCACTGCCCTCCCCGTGGTTGACGAAATACTGGTGGAAAAAGCCCATCACGGCAATGCGATCGAAATGCGTAAACGTGAACGGCAGGGCGAACGTCATCTCATCCGCTTCGGCCGGGGGTAGTTCCCAGCCGGCCTTCTCCGCCGGCTTGGCGATTTCCATGGCCGATTTCGCCGGGAAGTAGGTGGATAACAGCGTGGCCGCCGCGATGGCCAGCGAGGCATAGACCGTGGATAGCGAGGTGAAATTCATATTTAATCCGCCGGTCCACCCCATCGCGGTCAGAACCCGCCCCGTCCCCTGACTGAGCAGGTAGCCGAGTACCGCGCCGACCACCGCATACACCAGGGCCTCGGCGATGAACATGAAAAAAACATAGCGCGGCGCAATGCCGACGGCGTTATAGACGAAGATTTCATCGCGCCGTTCGTAAACCGAACCTTTCATGGTATTGAGGACGGTCAGCGCGGCAATGATCAACGGTATCAACAGATCGGCCAGACCGCCCACCGCTTTGGCGCGGGCGCGGCGCCCGATATAGGCGGTACCGTCGAGGCCGTAGCACGTTTCCCGCCCGGTCTGCTCCAGATACGTGGCGATTTCACGCTTGGCGGACGCAAACCCGGTCTGGCCCATGTCAACCGCCACGGACAACGTCCGCCAGGCCCCGTTAACCTGAACGGGAAACGCGTCCACCAGCGCTATCACGGTTTGCCCCGCCGCAACGCGCGGGTCCTCGCGTTCGGCCAGCACCTGGCTGTCGCTGATCTCCGGGTTGACCAGTCCCTCCGTATCGAACGGTAACAGGTTGTCACCATCGAGATCGCCCGCCTGCGATAGAGAGGATGATTCGAACACCCCGTGCACCGCAAAAACCACCCCATTGATGCGCACTTTCACAGAACCCGTATCCACCGCCGCGACGGTCAGCCCGAGATTTTCGGCCATCGTGTCCGGCAACAGCACGGGATAGGGTCCCTGGGTTTGCGCAGCCTGCGCCGCCGAAAACCAGCCGTTCGTGGTGAGCAGGCGCAGGCTGGCGCGCAGGGGCTCGGTTTGCCGCAGCAACAGGACCGACTTCGCGGTCTGGCGGCTGATCTCCGGCGCCTCGCCGACGGCCACCTCCACCTCCGGCGGCACCAGTTGCGCCAGATTCCAGTCGCGCCGTCCCACCAGGGCCACCCGCTCGTTGACCGTGAACATCTCGCCAAACCGGCTGTCGAGGGCTGAAATCTCGCTGGCGGCGATTGGCTTGAATCGCGCCTCCTTGACCAGCAATCCCTGGTAGGCGGCCTTGGACAGGGCCTTTTCCTGGTCGACGATGTTGCTGCGCACGGAGGTAAAACAGATCATGACGAAAGTCATCAGCACCAGCGTGGCACAGGTCAGTCCCGTGCGCACCTTGCGACGGTGCATGTTATTCAACCCGAGCATGAACGCCGTCATCAGGATTCCCGCCTTGTTCACCTCAGCGCCCTTGTCCGAGCCCTGAAGCCGTTTCAAGGCATCGAGGTTTTCGCGGAATTTGGACGACAGCAACAGGGTGATGCCGCCCGAGATCAGAATGATGACGAACCCCAAAAGAATCATGACCGAGGACCGGATCATCTTGAAGGCCGGATGCAAAAACCAGAGCAACCCGAACACCACCAGGAAGATGACGCCCTCCGCCAACAACTGTTTACGGATATCGGTGAATCCGAACATGAGCTTCTCGAAGAAGAAGACAAACGGCACGAGCAACCCCATATACCAGAGGATGCCCCAGATGGCTTCGGCGATCGACCCCCGGATGACCGGGTGATTCAGGATCAGGTAGGTCATGGCCTGCCGAAACTCGCCTAATCGCGTCAACGCCGGCCGGTCGGCACGCCCGGCCTCCGCCGCCAGTTGCAGACTCCGCTCCTGGAACGCGGTCGTCATCTCGTCCACCATCCCGTAGGGTTCCTGCAACCGGATGCGTTTGGCGGCCAGGAGGGCCATCGAGGAGGCGGATTCCGCGGCGATCTCCCGCACCACGGGGGTATCCTGCGCCAGATAGCCGGGGCCATCGATCTCGATCGCGGGGTCCGGAACGAAACCGGGGGCGCGGGTGTTCAGGCAGAACGCGCGCGTCTCGGCCACCTGCTCGTTATCCGGCGAGCCCGCCTTCAGGGTGACGAAGAACCGGGCCTTGGGATCGATGAAATCGCAAATACCATCGTCGTTGACGATTTTGGCGGTGCTGGCAAACGGCGTCAAGCCGGAGGGACGCAGAAAAGCCGCCCCCGTAAAACTGCGCATGGTCTGCGGATTGACTCGATTGAGGATCGACACCGCTGTGCCGCGGTAAAGGATCAGATTGACGGGTGACCCGTCGCCGGGCAGGATATCCGATTTATAAATATTCTGCGCCGTCAGTCCGCTGTCCTTGTAATAGTCAATCGTGCCGCCCGGGCCATAGTGGGCCGCCTCCGGGATAAAAGTGTCCGCCCAGTTCGGAAACGGCATCGTCATCACCGGGTGATCAAAATGGCCATACGGATCCGCGAAGAAGATCGGACGTCGCTGGAACCCGAGAGGGGCCGGACCGGCCTCCGCTTTGGCGAACACCAGCGCCCCGGCCACGGAAAAATTCGGGACCACGGCATTACCGATCCCGGCGGCATAAACCGTCCCCCGCGTTGCATACGTTGAATTCCGCTGGAGCGCGGGAAACCGTCCGGCGCCATGGGCCGCCGACAGCGTCGCCTCGCCCAGCACCTGCAGGGACCCGGCCAGGCTGGTGAGGTTCGTAATCAGGGGCGAGGGAACCGGCGAAATGAAATGCGCATAGTCGTTCCGCGGACTGATCAGTGCGAACGCCGGATAGGACATGACCGACCAGGGCTGGGATTGGAGCGGCAGGTCGGACAGAAACGCGGCCATGGCGTCGCCGTGCCGGGCGCCGCGGAAATCGATGCTCACCCGATCCTGCAGGCCGAGTGTGAATACCGCCTCCTGAAGCAGGCGGCGGAAGGCATCCGCAGCTTCGGCATGCGGGATTCCCGATCCCCCGGAGAAACTGAGAATTTCGCGTTTCGGCTGAACGGCCGCCGGGTTCAGGCTGGGCGCCAGGACCAGCACTTCATCGTAACCCGCCATCAGGGCATTCAGCGCCAGTTCCTGTCGCAACCGCCGGACCCGGGTGTCGTGGTAGCCCCTCAACACCTGGAACCGTGCCAGCAGAGCCGCCCGAAGATCATAGCCATCCGAAGGGCGCTCCAGGAAACGCCGGACCGGCAACGCCGATGCCGTATTCAGCCGGTCAAAATCCTGTTTGGCGGCCCGAAAGGCGCGATAGGCGGGACCGGTCAGATCCTTCGGGTTATGCTCGAACGCGATCTGCGCCTGGAGCAGGCGTTCACCGGCATCGAAGACCCGCTGCCTGAGAACGGTCCGGAACTCTTCGTCGAAAATCAGCCGGGCTTCGGCATCGATCCCGTCCAGGGCGGTCCCGCTCGGACCCGCCTCTCGCCCGAACCGTTCATCGGAGAAAAGCGCCACCACGGACGTCAGGGCGCCGGCTTTCTCCGTCTGCTCGCGCAGATCGGCGTCCAGGCGGGCCTTGGCAACGGCCGCTTCTCCGGGACGACCGATGGCGGACAGGAGTTGATTCAGGCTGTTCTGGGCCATGTAGTCGCTGCCGCACGACACCCAGATGACATCGCGCTGGAGGGTTTCACGATGGGGCGCCAGGCCGTCGAGCAACCGCAGTTGCAGGGCCAGTTGCAAAGCCTGCACCGATCCCGAGGCCAGATCCGGCAACGCTGTAAACCCGTCGTAAGCGGCGCTGATGATCACCGCGCCGCGCGCCGCGCGGGGTCCATGCAGAACGCCCACGATGTTGCGAACGGGAACATTCGTATAGGCGGTGCGGACATCCAGCCGGACGCGACGTCCGGCATAGGCGAAGATGCGCTCGTCCGCGATCAGCCGCACATAGTTGAGCGGCAGACCCAGCCGCAGGCTCTTCAGATTGCGCCAGGGAATCTGTTCGAACCCTCCGGAATGTCCGACGATCAGCGCCTTGAATCCCAGGTCGGCGAAGCGAGCCGGGTTGATTCCCAGTTCCTTGAATAGCGGCCGGGCCAGGTCGACCAGCGCGATCTGGTCGTCGAAACGGCCGGCGGCGCGCACGCTCTCCTCGGTGATCAACATCAGTTCGCCCTGCAAACCCGACTCCGGTGTCGTCATCGGCTGAACGTGATTAGGCGGGGCCGGCCAGAGCGCCACCTCCAGCGGCGCGCCGTCGCCGGTCAGGCGCGCCTCGGAGCAGACGGGATAGGCCGCGTCGAGTTCCTGCTCGAACACCTCCAGTCCCGCCTGCGCGTAGCGTTCGGCGATCAGCCGGCCGCAGGCGGCGTGGCCCGGCTGGCCCGGCGAGCGCGAACCGCACTGTTCGATGGCCGCCAATTGGTCCCGGACCGCCTCTCGAGTCAGCGCCTGCTGCATCGCGGTGCGATCGTAGGACGGGGCTCCGGCAGTCGGCGGCACGTACGATCGCGGCGCAAAAACGCGGAGGAAGACGGCGGCCGTCACCACGGTCAGCACCGCAAATATCGCCGCCCCGATCGCCTGGGCAACGCGTCCGTTGGAGCCGTCCCCCGTCATCACGGAATCTCCTGGTAAAGTTGGGTAGCCCCGTGCGTTACGCTCAGACTGTTCACCACCGAGAACAACATGAGGACGACCAACGAGCCGACAAACACCCCGACAAAAAAGGGCTGGAGTTTATTCTTCACGCTGGTGGCCCCGCCCACCTTGAGCACCAGCCCCCGCACGGCCCACGCGACCAGCAGGCTCCCCCAGACGGCGCCTTCCATCATATTGGAACTGCCCAGAATGAACCCGATCGGATGAAACCAAAAACCCGAAAAAAGTTGCCGGAGCACCGTCAGGATCATGGCGATCGCGCCCCAGGCGACCATCATGCGCGCCCCCCAGTCCGTACCGCCCACCGCCGCGGGGCTGGATTCGCGCAGCCAGGCGGCGGTCGTGGTCCCCAATTCACTGCGGAAGGTCTGCATGAACCAGTTCAATCCGTTGAACGCCCACTGAAACCGGATGTTGTCACCTCCAAAGGCATAGGCATTGGAGAGGAACACCCACCCGCCGATGAACAGACCTCCCAGGATACCGATGAGCGCCGTATAGATGATGTGCCGCGGCTGGATCCGCATCCGCTTGCCCAGTTGGATCAGTTCGAACTGCGCCCCCGGCACCAGGAAAAACACCGTCACCGAAAGGAATCCGGAGAGCAACAGCGCCACCAGCATCCCCTCCGCACCGAACACCGGCAGGCCGCCGCACAGGGAGACGATCAGCATCGCGTTATACGGGGTGAAGTAGCCGAACGGCAACCCGCATTCAGCGCGAAATTTCGACGTAACGAACCCCAGCATGACCAGGAAACCGAAATACACGCCCATGCTCAGCAGCGATGCCCCCACCATCCGCCCCCAGATCAGAGCCCCGAGACAACAACCCAACAGGAGCCCGACCGCCGCACGGCTCGACAGCGTATCGCCCTCCTCGCGGGAATCGCCCCGCACGGCCGCCTTGAATACCGACACCAGGTACTTGCGCGACAAGGCCAGCACGATGAAAAAGTATCCCAGGTAAGCGCCGACCGCCTGCTGATCGCGCCAGGGAAATCCAATGTTTACCTTAAGGTTGGTGACCTGTCCGATCCAGAATACCGACCGGCAGATCCAATAGCCCAGCACCATGCTGATCAGCACGTTCAATTCGAAAAACACCGCGATGCTGACAATGAACAGACTGACCGAAAACGAGGTATTGAACATGCCACCCCACACGGGATTCTGAACGTAGGGCCCCAGCGCAATGTCGATCGACAGGTCAGGAACCGCCGGGTTGAACGCATGCCAGCCTTTCAGGCCGCCCCAGAACACCGCGACCCCAAAGCCGGCCCACATATAGGGATTGCTCCACACCCGGCCCAACGCGCTCTCCCCGGGTTCCTCGGCGCCGATCAACGCCAGCGGAATGCGCACGTTCGGCAGGGGGTAACGCTCGCTCTCAGCCCATTTCTTGCGCATGATCACGTTCACGGCGAAACACGCCGCCGCCAGCAGCAACACAAAAGCCGACCAGACCAGGGCCGGTCTCAGCCATTCGCGCAACGGGATGTAGCCGCCGACGAGAAACTTCAGACCGGCCAGACTCCACATCCGGTCCGGCTTGACGATCATCCCCGGCGGTCGCTCCGCGGGCGGCAAGCGCTCGTATTCGGATTGCACCATGATCGGGCGTCCCCGGAACGCCCCTTCGATGGCAGCGACGCTCATTCCCTTCGGATCGGCCAGAATCACTTCGCCCCGGCCCCGCAGACCGAATTCCACCCGCAGCGTCGACCGGCACTGGTCGGCCAGCGGCATGCCGTAGGCGCCCAATCGCACGAAGCCCCGCTTATGCAGATAGGTTTTTTTCTCGGCCTTCCGTTCGGAGAACAGTTCATTGCCCGAGTCCGCTCCATCCGCATAGACCCGGCAGAAGATCAGGCTCTCGGCTTCCATGCCCTGGGCCCGCGCGAGGATGCTGACCAGGTGCGGATTGGCGACCCCGCGGATATCCCCCTGCTCCGCCGCCGGCACGACGATCGAGACCGAACTCACTTCGTCCGGAGTTGTGTTCTTCAGCCGGGGAAGCCGCGCCTGGCGCCCCTCCTCGTACTCCAGCTCGGCCCAGACGGGCGCGTTTCCGGAGGTCTCGACACGCCCCTCGATCAGCCTTCCCTGCAGCAGGTTGGGGCCGTGCGGCCACAGGTTCTCGTTGTAGGCATCGATGTAGTCGAAACTGGAGGTCCGCAGAGGCGCCGCGATCAGACCGACAAACCGGTGCCACATGCCCTGGGTCATCAGCGGAACGGAAAAGAACAGGGTAAACGTCACGCAGAGCAGTTCCGCCCGCGTCAACAGGCGCACCTTGAACAGCGCATAGAGCGCGCCGACGACCCCCACCAGCAACAGCAAAACGGCCATGGCCGGCACCGGCAAAACCTGTTCAGGACTCTGGTTCCCTTCCGCAATGATCACCATCGAGTATTGCGTATAGATCCCGGCCAACAGCATGCAAAACAGACTGGCAAACAGCGAGCGCGGCGTGAGGCCGGGCAAAAAACGCCCCCTGTCAGCCGCCGTATTTTGTTTGACCGTTTGGTTCATATTTTCTATTTTATGGTTCGCAACATGAATCAATTAACGGTTCATAAAGAGGTCATTGTGAAATCACTTACGATCCACGCCCTGGATGAGCAGTTGGCGGCACAGATCAAGCGTCGCGCCCGGGAACAATCCCTGAGCATGAATGAACTCATAAAACAGATCCTGGCGGAGGGATTGGGGATCAAGGTGCCGGCTGTTCCACCGCATCGAGATGATTTTGCCGGTTTCTGTGGAACCTGGAAAGAGAAAGATGCACGGGAGTTTGAGGCCCGGGTGGCTGACACCCAACGCATCGACCCGGAGGATTGGAAATGAAAAAGGTTCTTCTGGATACCAATGCCTATATGAGCCTGCTCCGCGGTGACAGGGAGGTGCTGGACGTGCTGGGCCGCGCCGATACCGTTTTTATGTCCGTCTTTGTTTTGGGCGAACTGTATGCCGGCTTTAAAGGCGGGGATAGAGAGCGGAAAAACCGAGAGCAGTTGGAGGACTTTCTGCGGCGCCCCACCGTCCGCATTCTGACCGCCACCCAGGAGACCTCGGATATCTTCGGCACCATCAAACACCGGCTTAGAAAAGCCGGCACTCCGATCCCCATCAACGATGTCTGGCTCGCCGCCCACGCGACCGAAAGTGGATCCTTTCTGGTGACCGGTGACTCTCATTTCACCAACGTGGCCGGCCTCCTGCTCTGGCGGGGATAATCGTTCTGTTTCAATCATGAGCGGTTCTTCCGACATCGCTCGCCGATCCGCGTCACGGTGAGCCCGGCGGCCGCCTTCACATGAAAAGGCAAATCCGGCTCAGCGGCCAGACGGTCCAGGACCGGAAGGGATTTCGGGGTTCCGCAGCAGCGCAGCAAAGTCACGGCCGCCCACCAGCGCGGAAGAATCCGCCGGGACCCCTTGCGGGGATCAAATGCTGAAGGATCATGCTCCGGCCCCTGTTCGCGGGTTGTGATCGCGCGCCGGAGTCGCGGCTCCGCGGCGGGGTCGCCCCACATGGCAAAAAGTTCCGCCGCCTGCCAGCTCCGTTGATCATCCCGCCCGCCCAGCCAGGGCCGCAGACCGGGCCCGGCTTTTTTTTGTCCGGCCCGGTAGAGTCGCCAGAGTGCCAAACCGAAATCCGGCGTTTGCAGGGCATCCCGATCCATCTCGAGCCGGGTCTTCGCCGGCACCGGGTCGCCCGGCACGGTGAAGTCCTGGGGACCGACCGCTTTGCCGAAATCCCTGCTTTTCGGTTCGCCCATCGGCAGGGCGCCGCTGGTTTCGAGATGCTTCCGCAGGAGCCCCTGCGATATTGAGCGACTGGCCGCGCGACCCTTGATCGATAGCGCCGCGGCCAGCCCGCAGACTTCACCGATCCGCTGGATATCCCGCTGCATGCGGAAACTGTGCATGGCCTCCTCGGACACACCCGCCGCCCGGCAGCCGATCCAGACGTTGTCCAATCCCTTCGGCAGGAGCATGCGGTAAGGAATCTCGCATGCTGTGCGCAGAGACCACAGGCCCGCGCAAGCGACGTAAAAAAAAGCTTCGTCGCTCTCGCACTCGTAGTCCGGCGCATGGTTGTCATAGTGACTGCCGGTATATCCCACGGCATCCTTGAAACGCCGACGCGCCACGAGATCATCCAGCGTCAACCGGTAGTCAGTCTCGATGCGCCGACCTTGCCGAAGGCCGATCAGGGGCGCGACATAGGTGAGCCGGTTCATGGCATTGACCACCGTCATATTCAACGCATGAATGCCCTGGATCCGCGCGCGCGTCAGATCCTCGGCATCGGTCGGGTCCGTCACCCCCGAATCGGGATTGGTGGTATTATTGACGAGGCGATTGCCGACATGACAAAAACTGCCGCAGGACTGGGTGTACGGTTGAAGTTTGCCGTCGCCGCTCCGCCCGAGATGGAACCGGGCGCCGGCCATCGCGCAAAGATCCCCGTCACCGCTGGCATCGATCCAGGCGCGGGCACGGATACGGACCGGTCCGTCCGGGGTGGCCGCCACCACAGCCTGGACCCGCCGGCCGGACCGCTCCACCGTGCCGGTCATCGCGCCCAGCAGAGTGCGAACCCCGGCGGCATGCAGCAGGTCATCGACCACGATCCGTTTGACGTCGGGGTGAAAGCCATGCACCCAGACCGCGCGAGACGCGAACAGCGGCATCAACTCCCGCACGCGGCTGTCCACCTCGTCCTGAAGCCCGCCGGAACAGCCGTAGTAGTAGTCCGGTATGCCTCCGCCGACGCCGATGCCACCGGCGAACGCGGCCATATCGAAAGCCATCACATCGGCCCCGGCGCGCGCTGCAGCAACGGCCGCAAGCACCCCTCCCGTTCCCAGGCCCGCAACCGCGACCGCCGCCGTCTCCACACGGCAAACCGGCGGGACCGGCAGGTCTTTTGCCGTCACGTTCACATCGGCCTTGCCCACCCGCCGATCCTGCAATTGCCGTGCGGCGGCGAGTCCCATTTCAAATCGCTCGACCAGCGTCCGCACCGGTTGCCCGACCAGACCCGGGACCGCCAGCGACAGGTTGGCCGCCGGCGACTCCACCCCGTGCGCGGAATCGTACAACGGATAGGGCATGAAACTGACATGACTTACAAACGCATCGGAGAGTTCGCCCCCGAGCTGGGCGCGCAAGGCGCGGAGCGCCGGCGCCACCGTTCGCAGACATCGGGTCTCGTTCCCGGGCAGGTCAATGGTCAGGTCGCGCTCGCTGGCATAAGGCGTGGGGGCCCATTCGAGCCGGCCTTTCGCGAGTCCTGCGGGAGCGTCCAGCGCACCGGCGGGCGTCACCGGCCAGCGCATGCGCTGGAGCATGACGTGCATCCGGAGGCGCGCCGGGCTCCGCGGCCGCAACGCGGGATCTAGCAACCGCACGATCGTACCGTGTTCCGTCGCGTCGATCCATTGCCGGGCGGCCAAACGGCGCAGGCCCCCCTTGGTCGCCACGATCACCGCGCGCAATTCGTCGCCGTCGCGCACGACCCCGAGCGGCGCGACATAATAGAGGGCCGGCAACCGGGCATCGCGCAACAGTTCGGTGGCGACGACTTCGGTTGTGCCGCCGTCAAACCACTCGGAGGTGACCCCGGTGATCCGCGCCAGGCAGTCCGAAAGGAGGCGGAAGCCGGGGGTCCAGGGCCCGGTTGTCGTCTGGAAGGCGCGTCCGCTTTCCCATAGCAGATCGCCGCGCAAGTCGGCGAGAAAGACGCTCTTTCCCGCCTTCGCCAGGTCCATGGCCGCGGCAAAGCCGGCATACCCGGCGCCGAACACGCCGACATCGAAAACGCGGGTAAAAATAGAATCGCCCCGGGGCGTTATCTGGTTTGGGTTCATTTATCGAATGGTAAAAATCGTACCGGCGGTGGGGAGCGATTCAAAAACCCCCATATCCACCCGCCCGCTATACATCCGCTTCAGACCGTCCAAATCGGTTCCGGAAGCTGACCATGACAGATTGGTTCCGGCGTTGATGCAAGGGGAGTCGCCGGCCAAATGGTAGTCGCCCAACGCGGCGGCCTTGAACTGGGGATCGGCATCCGTGTTTTCGGCGCCGGTCACCAGCGGTGTCATACACGAGTAGGCGATACTGCCGCCGATCCGGTGAACATTGATCGCCCCGTTGAAGTACACGATGGTATTGGTCACTCCGCCCCCCGCCAGATAGAGTCCATTCCCGACGCCTAGGGCCGTATTGCTCACCACCGTGCAGTTCTCGGCGCGCCCCGCCCCCACATAAAGGCCACCGGCGTTGTGCAGGGCCGCCCGATTGGTCAGCACCAGGGAATTGCGTAACACACCGCCGACGAGATAGACGCCCCCCCCGTTACCGTAGGTCGTGTTTTTGGCGATAATGCAGTCCGTCGCGAGTCCGCCCTCCAGATAGATGCCGCCGCCGGCGCTGTTGGTATTGCCGACATTTCCACCCATATTGCCCTCCACCCGGCAACGCTCCAAATAACCGCTGGTCTGGTACACCCCGGCCCCGAGCATGTGCCCGCTACTCGTGAAGCCGTTGCTGACGATCACACAGTCACGCACCGTTCCCCCCGTCAGATAGACGCCGACCGATTCCCCCTGATTCGCACCGGAGTTGTTGCCATACACCCGGCACCCGACGAGCAGTCCGTTCTTGACCCAGGCTCCCGCGCCGTTTTGGTAGTTCACACAGGAGGTGATCCAGCAGTTCGTCACCGTCCCATTCTCCAGCAGAACCCCCGCCCCGCCATCGGAGTAGCTTCCGTACGACCCCCCATAGAGGGTGAAGCCCTCGATCCAGGCATTCGTGGCAGAGACCTGGAATACGCGCCGGAAGGACACATTGCCGGCATTGATGACCGTAGCGGCCGGCCCATTCAGGCTCCGAATCGTCATATCCCGTTCCACCATAACGGTTCTCGTACTGTTGAATGTTCCGTTGGAAACCAAGACGGTCAGGGGCGCGGCGTCAACCGCGTCTTCCACGTTGGAGGCAGCCGTCGCCCACGTCAGGTAGGGCGGAACATTCGAGGCGCCCTTGGCCACATAGTTCGTCGCCGGAGCCACCTTGATGTAGGCGGTGCGGACGGCTGACGTCTCGGCGCTGTCGGTATTCCGAACGGTGAGGGTCACGGTGTACCAGCCGGGACCATAGGTGTGCGACGTCGTGCCAAGAGTGGCGCTCTGTTCGGTCACGCCATCGCCGTAGTCCCACCGAAACCACTCGGTGTTCGTGTTCCCGCCCGACAAGAGCGCGGTGAAGGTGGGCGTCAGCGTGAGGGATCCCGAGACCGGAACCGCATCGAAATTGCATCCGAGCGGGTCACCCGCGCCCGCGGCGGGCTTCTCGAAGGCGCCCATATCCACAATATCGTTCACCACCCGGTTACTGCCCGCCAGGTCCTTGCCCGTCTCCGACCAGGGAAGGTTGGTTCCGCCGTCAATACAAAGCGAACCCGGCCCGAGGCGATAACCATCGACAAAGAACGGATCCGCACTCAAATTATTCGTATTGCCCGCACCCGTCACCACCGGATCCATGCTCGAGAACCCAATACTGCCGCCGGTCTGGTAAACGTTGGGCACGGCGGTGTTAAAGAAAATGACGGTGTTGGTCACCCCGCCAGATGCCTGGTAAAGACCATTGCCATTGAGGAGGGCGCTGTTATCGGCCACGGTGCAGTTCTCCACCTGCGCGGCGGAGCCGGCCATATAAATGCCGCCTCCATTGTTCGCGGGCGAGGTATTGCTCACCACCAGGCAGTTGCGGAGCGTGCCACCGGTCATGTAGACCCCGCCCCCGTTGCCATACTGCGTGTTGCCGATGATGTAGCTGTCAACCGCCGTGCCGCCGGTCATGAAGATGCCGCCGCCGGTCCCGCCCGCGCGGCTGACGTTTCCAGCGGTATTCCAGCTGACGCGGCAGCGTTCCAACGTGCCACCGGTCATGTAAACCCCACCCCCGATAACATTATTGCCGGGAACATTGTTGCTGACGCTATCGCAGTCCCGCGCCGTGCCACCCGTAAGGTACAAGCCCGGAGCCTCGCTGTTTTGCGCCAACGTCGTGTTCCCGAAGATCCGGCACTTGACCAGCAGCCCACTCTTGACCCATATCCCGGCCCCGCACCTGATGGAGGAACACCCGGTGGCGATGCAATTCGTCACCGTCCCGCGGTCCAGCAGAATGCCCGCGCCGCCATCTGAATTGTTTCCGATCTTGCCGCCCGTAGCGGTGAATCCCTCCAGCCAGGCATTCGAGTTCGCAACTTGGAAGGCGCGCCGACCGTCCACGTTACCGAGATTTACGGTGGTAACCGTCGGACCATTCACACTGCGGACGATCAGGGGCCGCGTGATGGCGATTTGGCTGGTGTTGGTGTAAACGCCATTCGTGACCAGCACCGTCGCCGGCGTGGAATCCGAGGACCAGGCCACATCCACCGCACTCTGGATATCCCGGGCGGCCTTGGCCCAAGTATCGAACGGCGCCGTGTGCGAGCCGGACTTCCACACATAATTGGTCGACGGCGCCACGCGAACGCAGGCCAGGCGCACAACGCTGGTGGCCGCGCTGTCCGAGTTGCTGACCGTGAGGGACACGTCGTAGTACCCCACCCCGAACGTGTGGGTCGTCACGCGCTTGTCCGCCCCCGCGTCATCAATGATCCCGTCGTTCTCAAAGTCCCAGCCGTACCAGGTGATGTTGGTGTTCGGACCTCCGACAAAGGCGGTGAAGGTCGCGTTCACCGAGAGATAGCCTTCCTCCGGCGCGACATCGAAACTACAGGTGAAAGGCCCGCCGCTCAACGGTCCGGCTTCATAGGCGCCCCGATCGGTCACCGAGGAACCATCCCCATTGCCGTCCTGAGGCCGGGCGGCGCGCAGGAGATCGTTCGTGACATCAGCCAGGTTGGCGCCGGTATCGATGCAGGGCGATCCCACGGAGAGCCGGTAGTCGCCTGCCGCGGCATTCACGAAGAGCGGGTCGACCGCCACGTTGTCCGTGCCGGCGACCAGGGGCGTGGCGCAGCCGTAGGCAAACGTGCCGCCGCTCTTGAAAACATTGCTCGCGAGGTTCACGTAGCGCGTGGAGCCGTTCCCGTAAACGACCGAGTTGCTCACCCAGCCCGCCGTCATGTAAAGCCCAGGGCCATTGATATCCGCCCGGTTCCCGGCAAGCGTGGCGTTGATCAACCGGCCGGTCGTCATATAAACACCGCCGCCGTCATACAGGGCGGTGTTGTTCGCGAAGAGACAGTTCCGCGCCAAGCCGTTTCCATCGAGGTAAAGTCCTCCGGCAAACCACGCGCCGGCGTTGGAACGGATCTCGCAGCGCTCCAGCGTGCCGCCACTCTGATGCACCCCGACCCCTGTGGAAATGTCCGAGTAAACATGGTAGTTGCGGACAATCAGGCTGTCTCGCACCGTTCCGCCCGTCTGCCGGATCCCGCTTCCCGTCTTTCGGGCGTAATTGTTGCTGATGACGCAGAACTGAACCGTTCCACCGGACAGCGTGATGCCTCCACCGGTGCCATAGCCCGGGTTATTGGCCCGAATGGCCTGGTTGCTCGATACCGTACAGTGGGTGAGAAGCCCGCCTTTCATGTCGATCCCGCCGGAATTGTCCGACCCAAAATTGCCGTGGATGACGCAGTTAGACACGGTGCCCGCGACGAGCCGCAGCCCCCCCGGGCCCCCCCCTTCCCCGTTATTGTTCCCCAGGTTTCCGTCCGTCATCGTAAAGCCGGAGACGAAGGCATTCGCGTTGCTCACCAGCATGACCCGCCGATAGGTGCTGCTTGTCCCGACCGCCCTGAGAGTGGTGGAGTTCGGCCCATTGAGACTGCGGACGGTGATGGCGCTGGCAATCTGAACCCAGAACGAGGTGATGGCGAAGGAGCCGTCACCGACGACAACGGTACCGGTACACAAACTGGCGCGTTGGACGCCGACTTCGACGTTGCTCACGGCGGTGCCCCAAGTGAGACCATCCCAACTGTTATTGCCGTTGGTGGCGACGAAATAGATGGTTTCCGACGTGGTCTGGAATGCGGCGGTTCCGGAGTAGGCGGCGCCAGCCAGATTAGACGCCATCAGCATGAAAACGTAGTTGGAGCCGGGCAGTAAACCCGAGACCGTGGCGCTGCACGCGCCGGTCTGGGCGCCCACCCCATACGCATTGGTCGTGGCACCACCGGCGATCCAGTAGAGGAACCAGACTTGCGGCGTGTCCCCGCCGGTGTTGGTCACCCCGCCCTGCAGGAATTCAATCGACGGGGTCAGCGGCTGAGCCCCTCCGTTCGTGACGACGGCAAAGGTGATGAGCGTCTGGAAGTTGGAGACGGACGACCACGTTCCGCCCGCAAGATTGGACGCCAGGATGCTGTATTGATAATTCGTATAGGGAGCGAGCCCGGTGACGGCGTTCGAGAAGGCGCCCACCGGCTGTCCCATCGGAACGATGTTGGTCGTCGCACTGCCATTCGCCCACCAATAGAACCAGACAGAGGGTGTTTCGAGGCCGGTATCCGTCACCTGCCCCCGCAACCAGGTGGTGGCGTAACCGTTCACCGGTCCCAGGTTCGTCACGGACGGACGATAGACGGTGGTGAAACTCTGCGCGGCCGACCAGACCGGCCCCACCACCACACCCGCATTCGTCGCGTAACAGCGATAGACGTAGGTACTGCCGGAGAGCAGGCTGGCGAGTGTGTTGCTGAATGAATCCCCCTGGCTCCATCCCGATCCCAGGGAGACGACATTCGGCCAATCGCTCGTAGCGCCTTGACCGGCGTCGGCAGGTCCCCAGCAGAAGGCGATCTCGGTGTTGAGCGATACAGGGTCGTTCAGCAGGATGCCGTTTAACGTGGCATTCGTAACCCCGATGGCGGTCGCGGGCAGGGATTGAAGGCCCAGCACGTTTTGCGCCGAACCGTAGGCGGTAAACGTGGAGTTCGTCACTTGGTTGGCCCAACTTGCCCAGACCCAGTTGGATCCGCGCGCCACACTCGACAGGTTCACCTCATCGATCACACCGTTGAAATCAAAGGTCGTCGCCATCTTGTACCAACTGCCGATGTAGATGTTATGGGCAGCGGTATCCGTATGATTCCAGATGGAGGTTCCGGCGCTCTGCCCATTGACATAGTATTGTATCCTGCCGTCGCCGCGTGTTTCGTACACCACATGATACCAGTTCCCGATAGCAATGCTTGCGTTCGAGGACACCCGCCAGGTGACGTTATCGTAAGCCATCAGAGCGCCGTTGGTGATACACATGAGGTATGAGTAACCGGTCCCATCCCTTTGCGAGTCCTTCCCCACCACGCCGGCCTTGGCATTCAGTACCGCCGGTTTGATCCAGGCTGAGATGGTGCGCGGTAGCGCGACATCCAGACTCGCGGGCGTACCGCAGTCCACGCCATCGCCCGCGCCGTCGAAGGACTTGGCTGACCCGATTCGTCCGAATGAAGTGACGGTGGTGTTGCCGAAATTGGTGCCGTCATTACGGTTTATCGTCGAGTCGCGATTCGTGGGGGTTGACTCGCCCAGATGCCAGACCGCCACATAACCGTTGGACCAGGTCGCCCCATTGGTCTGACACGCCGGTACGCCGGCGCTCGGGTTGCCCCAGAGCGCCCAGACTCGCGTGTTCGTGCCGGCGAGCAAAGGCACTTGGACCCACACATAGGAGGTGCCGTTGGTGTCCCATTTTTCGATCTCGAAGTTAATCGCGTCAAGCTGATTGCTGGCCGTGAACCGCAGATCCGCGCCATTCGCAGGCGAAGAGAAGGCCGAATAACTGAATCCTTCGAGATTCGTGCTGAGGGCAATCAGAACCGGGAAATTCGTCAGGACTTCCGATCTGTTATACCCGCTCAAGGTGATGGGGATCGACCCGAAGTCCTTGGGCCAGGCCATCTGAAAGCCAGTCGTTCCGGAATACGCGATGCCGGCCGAGTTGGACGCCATGACCCGGCACCCATAGTTCGAAGCCGTCATCAAGCCGGTGACCTGCGCACTGCAGGCCCCCGTCACCGCTCCGACGTCGACCGCGTTGGTCAAAGTGTCTCCGTCCAGCCAGTACAAGAACCACACATTCGGAGTTTCGCCGCCGGTTTCCGTGACCGCACCCTGAAACAAAACCGTTGTCAGGTTAAGAATCTCCGCACTGTTAAGGGTCACCGACGGCACATACAGCGTGCGAAAATTCGTCGCGTCTCCCGACCAGGCCGACCCGGTCGAGTTGGTCGCGTAACAGCGATAGACATAGGTACTGCCCGAAAGCAGGCCGTTGATCGCCGTGAGGAAGGTCTGGCCGTTGGTAAAAGAGTTCCCCGCGTATTCCACGTGGGCCCAGTCCGCCGTCGTCGCCGTGCCCTTGTTCGTGTAATCCCAGCAGAAGAAGGCCTCCGTTGCCGGGTCGCCGGCGTTGTTGGCCACTGTTCCGTTCAGCGTGGCGGTGGTCGCGCCCACTCCTGTCGCGCCCGACACCCGAACCGTCAGGCCTTGGGACTCGGCGGCGCCGTAAGCGTTGAACGCCCCATTCGACGCGGCGTTCATCCAGGCGGCCCAGACCCAGTTCGAGGACGCCGGGACCCGCATCAGGCGGCCTTCGTCGAGTGAACCCGGAAAATAGTAGTCAGTCTGCGGCCCGGTCCCCGTCGCGTTCCCGTAGGCACCAATCAGAAACCGAGTCGGGTTGTTCAGATTGGCGCTGGAAGCCGGACTGATGTTGGTGGCGCTCTTCTGCGCGCCATCCACGTAGAGGGTCATATTCCCCGACCGGTTGAACGTGGCGGTCAACTGATGCCATTGGTTATCGTAGTACCCACTCGCCCAAGCCGTGTTCGTCATCGCCGTTAATGCGGGGGGGTTCGTGGACTGAAAAACCGCATTGATGATGTTCGGTGATTTGGCGCCACTCAGGGAATACCGTTCGGCACTGGCATATACCGACTTGCCGATGATTCCCGCTTGCAACGCGTTGGTGGCCGTCTTGAACCAGATACTCAACGTGGCATGGCCGGTCCCCATCGCCAATCCGGTGCCGAAGTCTACGTAATTACTGCTGGTAGAGGAACTATTCGCGACGAGTGAAAGCGCATTCCCGGCCAAACCGGTATTGGTGGTGATGATCCCATTTTTCCCGACGCCGATATTCCCGTTCGTCGTGGCGTCCACCACATTGGTCTCCTGCATGTGCCACACACCGCGGAAGTCGGTGGACCAGGTCATCCCGTTGGTTTGACTCGGCGCCACAGGGGCGAGCGGATTGCCCCAGTAGGCCCAGATCTTCGTGTTCGTGCCGGAGAGGGTGGGCACTTGAACCCAGACATAAGAGGCGCCGTTGGTGTCCCACTTTTCGATTTCGAAGTTCAGCTCGTCCGTCTGATTGCTGGCGGAAAACCGAAGGTCGGCGCCATTCGTGGGCGAAGCGAAGTCCGTGTAGCTGAACCCTGCGAGGTTCGTTCTGAGCGTCACCAGGACGGGGAAGTTCGTCAGCGTTCCGCCGCCGGGCGGATTGTAGCCGCTGAAGGTGATCGGCATGGCCTTATCCCACAAATTGAAGTCCGTGGCCCCGGCCGACAGGCCGCCGCAAAACAAGAGAACGACAAAGAAAAGGGCTCGGATCTGTCTCATCTTGGATCTCCTTGATGAAAAATGATTCGTTTAGTCTGCAACAATAATTCCATACCATTATCATCATACCTCTTTTGCCGGCTATTGGCCATGTCCATTTTTTGATATTTCTATGCATTTTATGACATGGTGGAAGGCCGGTAAACCGGAACGATTCAGGTGATGTAGATTTCCGAGGTGGCCCGACGCGCGTGTCCCGCCGTAGTGCTTGGACGAAGACGGATCCCTGCAGAGGGGTATTCTCTTCGTTCTCCGGATCCTCAGGGGCAGGTTTACCACGGAGCCACGGGGGCACTGAGGAAAACCGCAGATGCGGCCCGTCTTCGCGCGCGGCGCGCCAAGCCGGTCCGCATGGACAATCTGACTAAGGCGCGGCGACTAAGCGTAACCGACAAAGTGTGGGACTAAGAGTTTGGAGGATGGGCCTGGAATAGCGCGAAGCAACACTTCATCGCCACACTTTGTCGGTTACGCTTAGTCCAACCGCTTAGTCGATGCCAGATGTAATCGTGCAGGTGTTTGGAACAATGAATAATCCCCTCATGAACTTGGAGCCGGGGTGCCCTCATACGTATTAAGCTAAGACTATGAAAACGCTCCCGTTTGTCGCTCTTTACTTTGGCGGCGGCGTTGGGTTCCGCCCTCCCCCCGGCGCGGGGGAGGGAGGGGTGAGGGGGATCCTAATAATCAGGGGGGGGCATCATCCGCGGAATAATTTGTAAGGTGTTGTGCAACAAATTCGAATGGGGTTGGAAAACATACAAGCCCCCTCACCCTACCCTCCCCCTCGCCGGGGGGAGGGAAAAATCGGCATCGCTTAATCTTTGAGTTGTTTTTTGATCTTAGATTAACACGTATGGGGGTGCCCTCACCCCGCCCGACTCCCGGAGATTGCGGAGTGAGGGGTAGATATCACGGATGAGGCACGGTGCGACGGACGGGGCCGCTCGTGGTTCGGCTGGCCGGTTGAACTACTCAGAACCATCCCGCTGCACGGGACATCCCAACGATTCCAACTCCGACCCAAAATACATTCAACACAATGTAAGCAGGATCTCTCTTGATGCATGAACACCACGAGAGCATCACCGCATCTGTGGTATTGAATGCCCAGACGAAGAAGAAGGGACTTGAGGGCCCTAGCCAACTGACCAGGGAGAAGCTAAAGATTCGCATCAGAACCCCGGTCATCTCAATCTTGCGGATATGGCGCTTCACCCAAGCATTCAGTCGCTGACCGGTCGTGATAGGGGTCATGTTTTCTCCGCAGAATCAAGGTTCACCCCTCATGCACGGTGTCGAGCGCCCATTTATTGGACGGTGCCGGCGCCCGGTTCATCCATTTGCCGTTGGTGAAATCAGGAAACGCCACCGGCATACTCCCGAGCGCGATCGACTGTTCCGACAGGCAGGTCACACTCATCCAGGCCGCGCAGTCATACACATCGATCGGCGTGGCGATTTTATGGCGGACCGCGTCAAGAAAGGCCTGGATCGCCAGCCAGTCCATGCCGCCATGCCCACCGATCATGGCATGGTGGTAGTCCCGCCAGATGGGATGGTCGTATTTTGCGTAAAAACTTTCAACGGGGTCCCAGCGGTGCATGGTGTACGGGTTGCCGGCGGGATCGATCTCCTCGATGGTGGGGCTGAGGCCATCGATGAAGATGCCCTTGGCGTCCTCCAGCCAGATGCCCCGGGTGCCCTGTACCCGGCCATTGCGCGAATAGGGCCGGGGCAGCGATACGCTGTGCGTCAAGGTGATGGTTTCGCCACCAGCGCATTTGATGACCGTCGTGACCACGTCGCCCTTGTTGAAGGTGAGATCCCCATAGGGCGTCCCGCGCCCGTAATGGGCCTGGGCCGCGAGCCCCAGACTCCGCGATTTCGAGGCGGTGGAGGTCAGACTCACAAAGCGGTTGCCCCGGTTGATGCCCAGGATTTTGGCGATGGGTCCCAGTTGATGAGTCGGATAGAGGTCGCCATTCCGATGCCGATTGTGGATGGCCCGTTCAAAACCGTGCTCCACATTCAGCGCCAGGCCCTCGCGCATTTCGTGCTCATAGCCGCCTTCGCAATGGATCAGTTCCCCGAACAGCCCCTGGCGGACCATGTTGAGAACCATGAGTTCATTCCGGCCGTAACAGCAATTTTCGAGCATCATGCAGGGGGTGCCGGTCTGCTCAGAGGCATGCACCAACTGCCAGAGCTCCTCGGTGGAAGAGGCGCCCCCCACTTCGATCGCGGCATATTTGCCGGCCTTCAGCGCGTCGGCCGCGATCGGCAGGTGCGAGTTCCAGGAGGTGGGAATCAGGACCGCCGCAATGTCCTCGCGCGCCAACAGATCCCGGTAGTTTTTGAAGGGAGTCGGCAGCAAACGTCCGTTCCGGGTGAAAATACCCTGGATTTTGGCGAGCGCCGCGTCGGACAGGTCGCACATCGCCACCACTTCGATCCCCGGTGTGGCAAAAAGCGAAACAAGCAATGTTTCCGTCCGCCTGCCCAGACCGATAATTCCCAGTTTGACCGTATCGTTTTGCATGTGGGTGACCCTCAAAAATCCAATTCATAAACCCGTCTTTTCGGCAATCGCGGGGAACTATACGCCTCTCTCCTCTCACATCAAGCCCTATCCGCGAGAGAATCAGGCATCGTAAAGTTCCGGACGCCCATCCGCCAGGGCCCGATAATGGCCGATCCACTCCGCACGTGCTTTTTCCAGAAAGGATCCGTCGAGATCCGCCATGACCAGCGCGTCAGCCCCGGTGGTGCTTTCCGCCAACACACTCCCGTCGGGTCCAAAAACACCGACATAACCGGGATACCATTCCCCCGTGGACGTCTCCCCAACATTGTCGACATAAATGGCATAACTGGAGAAATCATAGGCCCGGGTCCGCCAGTATTGATTGACATGCCGCCGGCGTTGTTCAATGGCCCGGGGATAATCCCGGGGCTCATCGGCGCGAGTGTAAAACGCATGTCCCGTCGGGGTAAACAGCAACTCCGCACCGCGCCGAACCAGCGTTTCGGAGGCTCGAAGGAAAGCGCTGTCATAGCAGATTTGGGTCCCCACTTTGACAAAACCCAAATCCTGAACCGATAAACGGTCTCCCGCCCGACACTTTAGTTTTTCGTCCTCGGTCAGATGACATTTCCGATAGACTTCAAAAATCCCCGGACCGGTAAAGATCTGTGAGACATAGAAGCCTTCCGCGGCTTTCTCGAGAAGCCCAAAAGAAACGATCACTTTCAGGCGCTCCGCCGCAGCACGTATTTCACGAATTTCGACGGCGTCAATCGACCGGGAACAAGAATCGATTTCCGTCAGACCATACCCGGACAAAATCCCCTCAGGAAACAGGCATAATTCAACCCCTTCGCCCGCCGCACGTTCCGTCCAACGCAGGATATTGGCCAGATTGACCCTCGTGTTGGCGGGAACCGGGTTAAGGGCTATGGCCCCGACGCGAAATGATTTCATGGAACGTCCCTCATTCCCCGGCTCATTCAAACCGGAAGGTTTCCGGCTTCGCGCGCCGGGTCGAATCGAACGGCTTGAGATAAGTTCCATTCACACAACACCCCCCCACGACCTGACCGGCGGCATCCTTCCGCAGATGAACCAGGGAGGAATCCGTCTCAAAATCCGCTTGTTTTCCCAGCATCAGGTTGAAGTTGCATCCCCAATGAACTTCATCCGTCGTGCCATCGGCCCCGCGCAGGCGAACATAACCCGTCTGGCCCATCGGCGACTTCGCCTCCACCACGACCTCCGGCGCCTGTCGCCCTTTAAACGGCATCAATACGGACACGTAGTAGTCGTGCGGGCGATCCATCCGGGGCGTATTCAACACGAGTTGCGGGGCGGGATGATGCTGTCCCTCGCCCGGCGCCCAGCCGCGCAGGGGGGCGGTCTCGCCGGTATGGATCTCATAGCGCGACCCGGCCGGCCGGATGGGGTTTAATAGTAAAAGACCGGCCGCCTTCCATTGAGCCACGGCGCGGTTTTGATCCGGTTGCAGATCGATCTCGGCGCCCGGCGCCAATTGCCACACGCATTCATAACTCGGGCGTTCCGCTTCCGGATCATCCGGTCGATGCGGCAAACGGAATAGACTATCGACGACCAACGCAAACCGGTCCTGGACCCAGAACAGAATCCGGGCGTGTTGGGCCCAGAGTCCCTCCGCCGCATGCGTAAAGGTCCACTTTAAATCGGTATCCCAATAACCCCCCTCATACACGCTGAACACCGCCTCGTAACCCGGCGCCCCATGGGTCGCCAGGCGACTGGGATTGGTGGACAACTGATTCCGTCCGTTCAGGTTGCAGGTGCTGTGCGCCCGGGTTGACCGCCCATACACCCCCCACTCATTCGATTCATAACTGAGCCAGCCGGGATCGATGATCATGCTCTGCCGGAAGGCGTGCAACTGGATGGCATTCCGGCTGAGGTGGCAATGCCCTCCCCCCCACTGGGTGGCATCATAACTCATCCACCCGGCATCCTCATCCCATCCGGTGCGTAAAAACGCCAGCCCCGCATCCGGGAATATCTGGCGGGTCGTCGGACGGTCCAGCGACAAATCAAAGTCCTTGCGAAATTCCTCCCACGTCCGGGTATTATCGACGCCCTTGTGCGAGGTCGTATGCACGTCATCGCGCCGATGCCCGGTGAACTCAGACTGCGAATCGTGAATCCCGCAGAGATATCCGTTCGGCTTGACACAGGCCAGGATAAAGTCATAGGCCGGAATCAGGGACTCCAGGGTCATGATCAAGCCCAGTTCCGGCATCGCCCGGCTGAGTTTCAGCAAATCGCAAAAGGTGCCGGCCATGCCCGTATGATAGATCGGGTTCCGCTCAGAGTGGACGCCATCCGGCAGGAATTGCCGGAACCAGGCATCGTTCAGGACCCGGACGGCATATTGCCGCCAGTCGGCGGCCTGCTCCAGAAACGCCAGGTACTGACCACCCGCCAACAGATTACGCGCATTGAAGACCCGCCAGTTGATGGTGGTGGACAGGTTGTTCCGAAGGTAATCGAACTGCGCGGCGATAAAGGCCACCACCCGCGCAACGAATTCGGGATCGAACGCGGGACTGTCGACCAACAGATGCAGGCTTCGGCTCCAGTTGGCATTTCGCCCGCACAGGGTCAGGGTATTATCGACATTATGATGGGTCCCGATGGGGACCGCCGAAAAGGAGGCGATGTATTCGGCCAGATAATCCCGCGCCGCCTCGGCATAGCGTTCGTCTTTGAGCACCCGATAGGCGGTGGCGAGGTCGTGGATAAACCCCATCCGATAGGTTAACTGTTGGGGAGTGGAAGATCCCTCCCCCCAGTCGATCCGATGGCGGCCCAACCGAATCCGCTGTTCGCCCTGGTAATGGGCAATCACTTCCCCCTCCACCGCGGCATCGGCCGAGATCCGCACACTGTCACTCAGAGTGTCAGGCGGGGGGTAAATCGCTTGCAGGCGTTCGGCCGCCGCTCGAATAGAGGCGACCATCTCAACATGAAGTAGGGTGGAATTCATGGATTTTCCTTGTATTTTAAAGCACCAAAATCGCGGTTGCAGCGGCAGGAACCCTGGCCCACCCCATGCCGTTAAATCATCGGTTTCGAAAAAAAGTGTGCCCGAACCGCACCCAAAACACAAGTGGGATGTTGCCAGCCCGGATGTTGCATGCCCGCACAAACCGTAGGGCCGCCGCTCGTCGGCGCGCCTGTTCCAAGCCGGCCTTCGACGAGCGAAGGCCCTACGACATCGCGAATCCTCTACAAAGCCTCATTAGTCGCTCCCCTTCCGCTGTCAATCATTGAGCGTTCAATGACCACATCAGGAAGGGCCAAAAGTTGGGGGTTGGCTGTTGGCCATTGGATGTTGGCTGTTGGTGTCTCATTCTCCCAACACTTCGTCCCACACTTACGCGGTTACACTTCGTCGACCTGCTTAGTCGCTCCCAATAATCGGAACTCTCACTGGTCGCCCGAAAGGAGACTTAACGAATATTTTGCGCAGAGACCGTCCAGCATCAGGGTCAGGACCGTGCAGGTCATCCCCAGGTAGGGAACCCCTTCCGCCCGGCCGGAGTAGCGGATAGACGACGTTCTTGAACGTGTTGCGGCGCACAATGGCCCGGGCACCCTCTTCCACGGCAATCCCGATGTGGCAGTCACGAAGATGATTACGTTCCACCACCAGTCCGGATTCATTAATGCGCCAGCGCTGGCGGTGTCCGTCCGCCGCCTCGCAATCGTACGTCATCGGCAGGGAAATGCCGGCATGGTTCAGCAATAGATTGTCGCGGATCACCAGCCCCAGGAAATCATACCCGAGATCCGGGGCGGAGGACTTCCATTTGCTGGCGACCATAAAGATGCCGTTGACCCGGGCCAGTTTCAGGCTGTCGCCCGGTTCACAGAAGGACCAGCCGCGATCCACGGTATTGTTGATGATCTGCGTGAACCCGGCACCACCCCAGACCTTCTGGTCCGGTGCCAGGCGGATGGACCAGACGGAAATCCCCGGACCGTCCGCCGTATAATTACCATCGATCATGACATCGTTGGAAACGCCCCAGACGATGATATTCACCGCCTGCGAAACAATCCGGTTGTCCACCAGGTTGATCATGCAGAACGGCAGGGGCGCGGTAAACACCACCTGGCTGGTATCGTCAGGGTCCGCTTTCCAGGGGCGCTCAATTTCAATCCGGTTCCCCTGGCGGGACAGGATGCGCCGGATCTGCCCGACCCCCCGCCCGCCGACCAGGTCCACCGCGCCGTCTTCGAGGCACTCGTTTGCGAGTTCGCCTTTCGGATCCACGATGTCACCGGTAACCGGGCCGGTCATTCGCAATGACGCGGAGCTCCAGCGCGCGCTCCAGAGGTGCGTCAGGAGCGCCTCCGCGTCGTTGGTCGGCTGAATCCCGTGAATGTGGTTGCGGGCGACATGCAGGCGTTCGCCCCCGAATATAAAACTCAGGAGGTTGCGGGCGCGCTCGGAATAGGTGGTGATCTCATTGCCATCCACCAGGGCCCGGTTGCAGTAATTGCCGCGAATGGGTGCGCCGCCTTGGGCGGGATCGTCCGGCCAGGTCAGTTTGCTCGCAAAGAAGAGCGCCGTGCCGGCCGGCCCGGCTTTGAGCACATTGCCGCTGACCCGAACGCCCTGCGACCGGTCCAGGCAGACCGCGTGTCCGCCGCCCATAATGGTGTTGTCTTCGATCAGACAGTCGTCGCCGTGAATCATCACGGCCTGATACATCTCCACGCCCAGCCCCTGGGGCCCCATGTACAGGCTTTTCGCCAGGCGGGCCAGATGTGCCTTGTCCTTCCGGCGCATTTCGTGCATGAAGGGAATCTGCTCCAGATGACAGCGGCTGATGCGGATGCCGGAGGCGCGGCCTTCATGCCAGACCCGCTTCATGAGGAAGGCTTCGTCAAAGGTATCGGCGACGAAACGCGGCGCACAGATCAACGTGGGCGCATGCACGCCGATGATCCGCAAATCCTCCACCGCGAAATCCCGGTCTCCGGTGACCGCCACAAACGGCGGTTTCGGGCCTTCCCCCGCGGGAAGGCGAAGCAGGGTCCGATCTTTCCCGGCGCCGCGCAGGACGGATCGCGGCGGCATGACAATGGTTTTCCCTATGCCGTAAACCCGGGCCGAAAATCGCAGGATTCCGCCCTTGTTCCGGATCATGGCTGTCAGCGCCAGGGCAATGCCCGCGTCTATATCCCCGCGGCATTTTTTAATGTAGCGGTCCGCCTCGAAAACGGTATCCGGCCACACCTCCGCCGGCTTGATGTCAATCTCCAGGGGATCCGACCAACCCAGGGCGCCTCCAATCCCACTGTGGGCGTAGACCTCGTACGATCCCGGCAACAGGTCCGCCGGCAGGACGATATGCGCTTCATAAGCGCTGGAGATCGTGGCCTTAAGCGGAATGAAGCGCTGGGTCCCTTTCCGACGCGCAACGACTTTGGTCTTTCCCGTCAGCAAACCGCCGAAACTCACCGGATGCTCCCGATCCGGGCGCGGATAATGGTGCGCTGCAACCAAATTGCGACCGAGCAGTACCAGGTCCCCGCCGGGATTGCAGCGATATCCCCAATGCCAGTCCAACCGCGGACGGTTAACGATCCAAGCTTCATCCGGAAGATAGTCGGGAGCGGTCTGAAAGGCCCAGGCGTGTTCCGGGCGCCGGGGCATGGCCACGGTCAGGCATTCGCCACTGCGTTGGAGGATCCGCACCGCAAAAGGGTTTACGTCCGGTGCCAGCGCATCTCCGGGAAGCCCGGGGCGCTGATCGGCGAGCGGAAAGGCATAGAGCCGGGTCCGCTCATCCGCGCCGGCAACGGTCAAAACCGCGCAGGTGTCCGGTAGAACCGGTTCCATAACCTGAGTGATACGGGTGGATGCTGTCATCGTCAGTTTCTCTTTCGGCAGGGTTCCGGCGGCGAGACCGGGCCTGGGGTTGTGAGGTCAAGCATACCATCAGGCCTGCTCACTAACACGCACGAAATCGGGACGGAGCCGACGCTCCACCTCCCCCGGCAGGCACAGATCCGCATAGCGCCGGTGCCAGGCGGGCAGCATAAACAGGGGCGTGAAAATATGCCTCAGAACCCCCAACCCGTAAACGCCCCGCCACAACCGTTCGGAAAGATCCAGCCGCTTCCGGATCAGCGGGAGAATGGGTTCCACCTCGTGGGCGCTTTTCCAGTCCTCCCCGGTCCCGATCCGATGATCCAGCGCGAGCAGTTCGGCCTTGATCGCGAAGTGCTCGAAGGCCCAGGGCTGGCGTTCCGGAACGACGACGCGGGGGCGGAGCCTCGACAGGGTATCCGCCCAGCCGGCCGCCTTTTCCGGCGACAGGGACTCGAGCTCCCCGAGCACGGTCGCCATCGTGTCCAGATCCTCCCCGCCCAACCGATACATCTGGCGACAGTAGTCGCGGATCAATTCCGTCAGCTCGGCGTCGGGCACCCGGGCCAGCCGGGTGCAAAGAAACTGGTTAAAGTGATCCCCGAAACTTTCATTGTAGGTGACAAATCCAAGCAGTCCCTGGTCTTTGACGCCGCGCAAGACGCTTTGGATGCGGCGCGGCGCCGAATGGGCACCCGTCGTCAGGTACACATCGCGCTTGTCGCCCGAGTAGGCGATATGGAAGAAAATCCCGAGCGAAAGATCGTTCAGGATGGCTTCCCTTCCCGCATCCGGGCCGCCAAAGGCATCATAGGCCACGCTGATCTGGAAGACACCGAACCAGTTCCGGGCCGGCCCGTTCACAAAATCGGCCACCTGGCGCAGTTCCTCGGCGGTCATCCACCAGCCGCACAGGTTGCCCTTGGCCTTTGGAAAATAGCGGCGGGCAATCTCCTGAATTTCCGCGGCCATCTTGAGAAAAGTCGGGAAATACGGCTGGCATTTTTCGCACGCACACCCGCCATCGTCGTAGGGCGCATAGGTGAAGCTATCGATCTGCACGCCGGTTTCCGCCAGATCGGCGAACAGATTCTCGTGATTGCGCAGGCAGACGGCACGGGCCTCCGGAATGGAGGGGCAGAGCACCTGGCCCTGCACGCGATGTTTCAGGCTGCGCACCCCGGTCCATTCCGGGCGCATCTGATCCAGGAAGCCCACGTTGTGGGTGATGCCGAGACCGATATCCAGCCCCAGTTTTTTCGCCCGCCGCATGAATTCCTTTTTGCGGTGCCACAAACTCATGGAACCACTGCAGTAAACATGAGGATGGAAGGGATCGGGCATGTCGTTGGGATCGAACCAGTCATTATAGCCGCTGGAGCCCCAGAGCGCCAGGTCCTCCAGATACCATTGCATCTCATTCGGCCAGGCCACTTCAAAGGAGTTGCCGAAATGTCCCGGCAGATAATGGGTCCGCAGCGATTGCGGCGGGTCCTCCCGCCACTGGCCTTGCGGCCAGTCGCGCGATCCGCCGGAGGCGCGCAAGACCGCCAGCAGTCTGCCGGCGCCGGCGATGAACTCCCGCGGTTCCCGGGCCGTGATGCGGGCCGTCCCGTTTTTCATCTCCAGATTGAAGCCGTGAATGGCATCGTCCGCAAAATCAATCTGGAGGGGCGTCTCCCAGGGGCCGTCCATCTCACCCAGACGGGACTCGACAATTCGGGCAGCTTCCGTGGCATCCTGGCATACGGAACCAATCTTGACATTCAAGGGCATGATGTTCTATTTCTCCTTCGAGGTATAGGTTGCGTCCAGAATCGGGAATGGAATCTTCACGCGGCTGAACGGGTACTGCACATCGCGGCATGCGTTGCCCCGCAAAGCGACATCGGCGCCGTCTTCCACGGCAATGCCGACGACGCTGTCGGTACACAGGTTGTTTTCCACCACGATTCCCGCATAGCGGATTTTCCAGGGTCGCAACGTCCCGTCCGCCTGTCGTTCACTGAACGTGGTGCGGATGCCGATGCCGGAGTTGTTCGTACTGTGGTTGTTGCGGACGATCAGGCCGAGGACGTCATAACCGGCGTCGGCGCAGTCATGGTCCCGCCCGCACCGGATGAAGAAACCCATGGCGTTGTCGAGCGTCTCGCTTTCGGTGGACGGGCTCCCGTAGCCCCGATCCATGGTGTTGTTGCAAACGAGGGTGTAGGTGCCGCCGCCCCAGACCTTCTGATCGCCTGCCAGCCGCATGGACCAGAGGGTGATACC